>ONSV01000072.1 GCA_900320585.1 uncultured Prevotellaceae bacterium
GAGCCTCCGACTCGGGATTGGCGCTGCATTTTGTTCTGGCGCTCTCGAGCAGTGGCAGGGCTTGGTCGTAGGCCTCGTGGGTGATGGCCACCGTGGCGAGTCCATAGTTGAGCTTCTGTATGAATATGGGGAAAGCGGCGAAGGTGCGTCGGTAGACCATGGCTTGGTGCTCGTAGTTTCCCTTATAGGTGGTCTCGCTGAAAGAGAGTTCAAAGAGGTTGAAGATTTTCTTGCGGAGTGCTTTGCCCAGTCCTTCGAGGGCACTCATCTCCTTTCCTTTGGTTCCTTTCTGGTAATACATGCCGGCAGCTTGCCGATAGAGGTCGCAGGCCTCGTCGAGCAGCCGGATGGCATCCGTCCGACGCTCTTCCCTCGTCAGTTCACAGGCTTTCCGTGTCAGGTCGTCACCCTTCGCCTGTATCTCCTCGGCCGTGGGTGCCCGTCCCACCATCTTCCTTGAGGCAGAGGCATGGGTTACCGCACTGGCACGGGTTTGTGCCAGTGCCGTACCTGTGCCGAGAAGGCAGGTCATGATCACGAAAAGGACAATCCGTCGCATCTTGTTGTTTGGGTGTAGTAATGGTGGAGACTCGTCGATTTGTAGGGTCGCTCCACATTAGTATATATATTAACGACGAAGACCGACTTTTGTTATTCGAAATGGGATGTTTTTTTGAAGAGGTTCAAGACCAATAAACGACTGTCTCAACGGATGCGCTTGATGGTCGGGTGATTTTTTCCTCCTCATTAACAAACCTTAAGGCGAAAAATTCTTTATTCTCAAATCTTTTGCTTACCTTCGCGTTGCCAAAAATGAGGGGGTGTGCCAAGGGGGCACAAAACCCTTCGAAGAGAGTTCTTTGAAGATTTGAAAGTATCAAGAGACAGCCTTGAGCTGCTCCAACCAGCGTACATAACCGCAACGGTGGGAAAACGATACGAATTAAAGGTCTAACCAACCGATTAATTAAAAAATGATTATGACATTCTATTTTATTTATTGCTAATGACTTGTGTGGGCTTCAAAAACCCTTGCACCAATCCTTCTCGCTCGTTGCCCAATGACAACGCCAGCCTTCCCTGCGGTTTTCCAAAGGGAAACAATTTACCTTTTCGAGGTGTTCAGACCTCTCCAACCCAGAAGGTCTTTGGCCTTCACGAGGGTTTCTCTCGCACTCCATTCCGGAGTTTTCGATTTCTCCTTATACAAATCTTCATAAAAATTTATTAACATCATGACGACAATCGAGATTAACGGACATCGAATCACTCTCAACAACATCGACCCATTATACATTTTAATGTTACTCGGCGACAAGGTAGACAAGAGCATCGTAAGCGACATAGCCAAGCCCAACTTTACCATCGTGGTGAGACCATCAGGGAAATCCAAATTCTTGGCGAAGGATGGCGACTATTCCATCATCATCCGCAAGGACAGTGGCGAGGAGGTGGCACTCGACATGCCGCACCGAGGGGCGAAGGTGCTCTATGTGCTCACGCTGCTGTGTCAGAAGGTGGTGGGTGGACTGCCCAACAAGTACTTCCACAACGAGAGGGCTGCCGCTGCCATAGAGGAGCTTTACAACAAGCTCTACCGCTCGGGTGGGGCGCAGTGGGTGAAGAACTGCGCAACCAAGATAAACAATCTCTCCACTTTCCGCACGCATGCGAAGAACGCAGTGGAGGACAACGAGGCCTTGGACAATGTGCTGCGCTACTGGTGTGGCTTCGAGGACGAGAAGCGAACCGTCGGAGAAAATCAACTGCAGCTGAGGAGGATACGCATTCCGAACGACCGCATTGTCTTCGAGAATGCAGCCAAAAACACTGTCACCTTCGAGCAGCTCATGGAGCAGTTGCCGTCACTTGAGGACCTTTTCGGCTTCAGGAACAAGAACACAGAGCGCATCCGTGAGCTCCGCTCCAAAAAGGCAAGCGGCGTATTCCCTCACAGCTGAACCACGGCAAAAGGGTAGGGGAAGAGCCTCTTTCCCCTACCGCCCTTATACCTATAATTCTCGCTCTCCATTTATCCTTTCAAATTAATTTTGCAATATAAATCTCAAATCAAAAATCAAAAATGAAAAGAACTGTAATTTGTGAATACGTGGGAGTCGGCCATCCCGACAAGGTGGCCGACCAAATCAGTGATGCCCTGCTCGACGCTTTCTTGGAGAAAGACCGCAACACAAGGGCAGGCATCGAAGTGATGGTGAAAGACAATATCGTGGTCTTGGGTGGCGAGGTGAAGAGCTCGGCACAAATCGACTACGACCACATCGTGAGAGAGACGATGGACGACATCCACTATCCTGCTGACCATCATCTTTCAGGCGACGACATCAAGGTAATCAACCTCATCGGAAAACAGTCACCCGAAATCAGCCGTAGCGTGGATCAGGACGACGGCATCATCGGGGCGGGTGACCAGGGCTTCTGCGTGGGTTTCGCCTCGAACGAGACTGAAGACCTGATGCCGTTGGGAGCCTATCTCGCCCGGCAGCTATGCAAGTGTGCGGCCGACATGCACCACACGTTCGGACCTGACATCAAGTCGCAGGTGGTGGTGACGTACGATGAAGAGGGTAGGGGACATGTCGACTCCATCCTCGTGAGCACCATGCACCAATGCTCATTAGACGAGTGCCGAAAGGCTGTCGGTGACTATATCACAAGTAATGGCATGAACATCGACACGCGTCTGTTCCAACAGCACATCATCGGCGACAGACCAGAAATCTCTGTCAATCCTGCTGGGGAGTGGCACACCGGTGGCAGCATCTCCGACTGTGGGATGACCAACCGCAAAATCGTGGTCGACCAGTATGGCGGATACGCTCCTGTAGGCGGTGGCGGTCTCTCGGGCAAGGATATGAGCAAGGTAGACCGCAGTGGGACGTATATGTGCCGGTTCCTGGCGAAGAACATCGTGGCGGCAGGACTGGCCGACACGGCAAAGGTGGAACTGGCTTACATCATCGGTCAGCCACAACCCTGCGCCATCAATATCGAACTCAACAACTTCGACAAGAGTGCGGACAAACTGTCCAACGCCAACCCCAATCTCGCTGAAGACATCGCTGCATGGATAAGGGAACACATCGACCTCTCACCAAAGGGCATCATCAACCGGTTCGACGGACTCAGGCCCCGCTTCTATGAGGTGACGAGACGGGGACATTTCTGTCATTCTCAACACCTTGACGAGGAGACTTTCAATTTGTTTCCCTGGGAGGAGACGGACATTGCCAACCTCCCCGAACTACGGAATTTACTGAAATTATAACTACGGACAAATCTGAGAGGACTGAGATTTTTAAACTACGGATAAATCTGAGAAAACTGATATTTTGGACTACGGATAAATCTGATAGAACTGATTTTTTTTACTTTTAGATGGGTTTGATAATGTTGAATAATGAGCAAATTGTGGAGATGAATGAGAATGTGATGAATTGTTTCCCCGAGGGGAAAATTGTCCTGCTTGATGGCAGGGTGGTGGACTGCTACCCACGGGCAGACTTGGCATTCGGGGAGAGTGCCGGGCAGCCTTTTGATAGTAAACCGGCCAAAACCGACAAAGAGATGGAGGCCGACAAGGTGCGGTTCATCAAAAACGCTTTCTTCTTCCTTGCCCACAAGGAGCGTATCCTGACGGACAGCAGGATGTTCCTGTGCCCGGTTCCCATACAGAGCGGCATGTCCATCTCAGGAACGTCGGGCTTCAAGGACCCCACGTTAGGCGTATATCTCCAGTGGTGGGAGAGGTGTGAGGGTGCGATGCGTACTGATAAAAAAGGCCGGCGCAGCCTGCTCTACAAGTTGTCGGGTAGTAGCTTGAGCGGCCATAACATTTGTGGTGAGGTGTACGAGGACGGCAGCACCAAGAATGTGGAACTGCGGCCCTTCTGGGACTACGGGAAATCCTTCATCCACATCAACAACACCTACAAGTCTGCCAAGCAGAAATACCAGGCCTATTCGCTCCAGCATGTGCTCGACATCCTCGACCATGAGGAGGAGGGCGACAACAGTTTTGCGCACACCATCAACGAGCAAATGCAGTCGTGTGAGATTTCTGAGCTCAATGAACTGTTGCATGACTTGATAACCCGCAACAAGGAACTGGAGCACCGCAACGAGGAGCTGGAAAAGGCACTCAACGATGAGCGCGTACTTCACTTCTACGATGGATACAAGGACCTGGAGAGACGTGTCTTCGCGGAGAAGGAACAGCTCCTCCAACAGAAGCGTGACCTGAAAATGGCGCTGCGGCGGGGCGACTGCAGCAATCAGGACTATCAGCGGCAGGTCCAAGCTATCACCCGGCGCATCAAAGAGGTAGAACGAGAACTTGCCGAATACAAAGAAAGTGAAATCCTCAAGGCTTTCCCTGAACACCCCAAGCTGTTTTGGGCTATCGAGGGCCATGCCCAAAAACTGAGAGGGAAATGATACGGCTGAAAAGAAGAATCATACGGCTGTTGTCCAAAACCAAGCAGGTGCCTGCACCATAAAAAGCGCTCCCGCCTTTATGGGGCGGGAGCGGATGGTTTCACGCAGCAACGGTAGCGCTGCTGGTTGTGGTGCTTGTTTAGTCGCCTAATGGCTGGCTCTTGCGGGCGTCCTCCATCTTCTTGAGGATGTCCTTGGGGATGGCGTTCTTGTTCACCATATAGTCCATGGTGTTGTCGCAGACGAAGGCCTTGGTCATGTACCAGATGCCCTTGTACTCACCAGCCTCGCCCCATGAGTTCTTCACCATGTAGTACTCCTTGCCGTTCTGGTCCTTGGCGATGCCGTAGATGAGCATGCCGTGGTCGTCGGTCAGCTCCCAGTTGTCGTAACGCTCCTGGCGGCGCTCAGGAGTGGGCGTTATCTCGGGAACGGTGCAGCCCAGCGAGTCGAGCAGGTTGGTCTTCTCTGTACGGGTGAGCTTGAGCCAGCGGGCCATGTCGCTGCCTGCAAGGCTCTGTGCTTTCTTGCTGTCGATGGCATAGCCGAGGCCCTGGCGGGTGAAGCCGTCTTCCGACACGTCACCGCCCCATGCCACGGTGTAACCGTTCTGCACGGCGTTGTCAATCACGCGCATCATGTCTTCCATCGGAAGGTTCCACGACAGCGGGTTGCGCCAGTTGTCCTGCACCTCAACGGCAAACTGGGTGTAGGGCTTCTTGTGCGAGAAGCTGGTGATCGACACGTAGTCGTCGAGATTGATGCCCAGCGAGTTCACGAATTGCTCTGGGGTGTAGGTCTTCCCGTCATACTTGAATGTCTCGGGGCACTCGCCCAGGTAGGCGTCGAGAATGCCCTGCAGACCCTTCTTCCACTGGTTGGAGATCTTGCTGGCCTTGTTCTTCGACACGGCGTCAACATAGGGACTCATGATGCTGAAGAACTCGTTGAAATTGTTGAGCGAGTCGCCATAGAGGCTGCCGGGGAATGGCATGGCGTCCTCAGGGCAGATGCCGTAGTTTTTCAGGCAGTAGAGCACGTCGTAGGCGCTGCCGCCCTGTGAGAACTGGCAGTCGCCATGCAGGCGGGTCACTTGGATGGCACGGTCCATATAGGTCTTGTTGGCCACGAAACTCTCGCAGAGGTCGTAGGTCTTGCCGGTGGCCTTCAGTATCTCGGCCTCGAAATAGCTGAGGGTGGAGTAGGCCCAGCAGGTACCCGAGCGGTTCTGGTCCTTGATGCTGGTGATGGGAATCTCCTTCACGGTGGTGAACACGGGTTTGTTGCTCTTCTTGTCTTGAGCTTGAGCACCGATGGCGAGGAGTGCCATGAGTGCCAGTAAGATGTTTTTTTTCATTTTATTCTTGGTTTTGGTTATTGTTTGCGGTGTGTGGCCATGTACTCCTCCACTTCCTTGGGGTGGTAGGGGATGCGGTCCTTGCCGATGAAGCGGCAGCCGTCGGCAGTGATGAGCACGTCGTCCTCGATGCGGATGCCACCGAAGTCCTTGTAGGTCTCCAGCAGGTCGAAGTTGAGGAACTCGGCGCAGTGGCCCAACTGTCGCCAGTCGTCGATCAGTGCGGGGATGAAATAGATACCGGGCTCGTCGGTCACCACGAAGCCTTCCTCCAGGCGTCGGCCCATGCGCAGGCAGTTGGTGCCAAATTGCTCGAGGTTGGGGCGTGTCTCGGCATCGAAGCCCACGTTGATTTGGTCAAGGTTCTCCATGTCGTGCACGTCCATGCCCATCATGTGTCCCAGACCGTGGGGCAGGAACATGGCATGCGCGCCAGCCCTTACGGCCTCCTCGGTGTCGCCGCGCATCAGTCCCAGCTCTTTCAGTTTGTCGGTCATCAGGCGGCATACGGCGAAGTGCACGTCCATGTATTTCACGCCGGGGCGTGCCACCTCGAGCACATGGTCGTGGCAGGCCTCCACGATAGAGTAGATCTCAAGTTGCCGCTGGCTATACTTGCCGTTCACGGGCATCGTGCGGGTGTTGTCAGAGCAGTAGTGGTCGATGGTCTCGGCTCCACAGTCGCAGAGTGCCAGGCGCCCGTCCTCGAGAAGGGCGGTGGAGGGATTGCCGTGCATGATCTCGCCATGCTGCGAGAAGATGGTGGCGAAACTGGGCATGGCGCCATACGACAGGGCGATGCCGTCGATCTGTCCGCCGATGTATTTCTCGCTCACGCCGGGCTGGATGAGTTGCATGGCGGTGGTATGCATCTTGTATCCTATTTCGGCAGCGCGCTCCAGTGCCTTGATTTCCTGTGGCTCCTTTGTACTGCGCATCTTCACCACGGCCATGATGAGGTCCATAGAGGCCTTCGCTTTCTGCTGTGAGGGATGGATGCCCAGCAGGTCCATCAGCTGTATCTTGATGTCGTGGCGGTAGGGCGGCAGGAAGTGTATCTTGCGGCCTTTGGCGGTGGCCTCGTCGCAGATGGCCTTCAGCGTACTCATTGGGGCGGAGTGGCTCACGCCCACCTGGGCGGCCAGGTCGGCCACGCTGTCCACGCTGCCATACCACACGATGTCCTCGATGTCGATGTCGTCGCAAATGAAGGTCTCCTCGCCACTGTCGGCGTCAATCACGCCCACCAGTCCGTCGCGCTTCTGTCCGAAGTAATAGAGGAACGTGGAGTCCTGACGGAAGGGGTAGTAGGCGTTGGCGGGATAGTTGCAGGGCGACTCGTTGTTGCCGAAGAGCACGATGAGGCCTTCTCCCACGAGTTCCCTCAGCATAGCCCTACGCTTGATATATGTTTCTTTGGTGAACATAATATTGGATGTTAATGGTTCTTGACATGCAAAGATAATGTTTTTTTCTAAAACACATCATAATTATTATGCAAAAACTATACTTTTATTTGAAAAGCCATTATTTGAAAAAAAGTTGAAAAGTCATTGGGCAGTTTTATTTGGAGAGTGTCTTATTTACAGATTTCCAAAGCCATGAGATTCATCTGTTTGCATTGTTCGGCAGTGACTTTCCTCTTTTCATTATGATGCTCAAATGGAGAAAGCATCAACAGCACACCTTTGCCACAGGCATAGAATTGCTCACCATGGGGTTTCGAAAAAGGAGTGAAGCCATTCTCCATGATGACGATGGTGGGCAGGCCTTCATTGAAAGCGGCCCGCATCACCTGTTTCTCACCGGGCGAAATGGCGGGAGATACAAGCACGGCTCCTCTTCTGGCTGCTTCAAGATAGTAGACGACCGCTTTCTTTATTTCGGCATCGGTCATTCGACGAGACATGCGCACGGCCAAACGCCAAGGGGCGGAAAGTAAGTCAAGGTTGCCGATGGCACTGAATTGATAAGAACCGATGTGCAGACCGAAAGTAGGGAGCAACCACTTCGGTCGGGCGCGCTTCATCAATAAGCGGCGAGGGTTGTCGCGCAGATAGTTCTCCCAAGTGGCTAATTCATCATAGGAGCGGAGAATGAGGTCATTATAGCCTTTTGCAAAGAGCGAGCGAGAGAGACTGCCAATACTTAGCGACGGCACAACCGTCGCCTGCCGGGCACCAGATTGCTCCTGCGCTTGCCGGGCATCAGCCTGTTTATTGGCCTGCCAGGCTTTCGCCTGCTCTCGTGCCGTCAGAGAAGGGGTGTGGGGTGGTTCTCCCGTGCGTTGGCTTTTTTCCGTAGGTTGCGACTGTGTCGCAACATCCGTTTGCCTATCCCACATCACCCTCAGTGCTTTGCGGCATCCTGTCTTAAAACCCGAGATAACATGCCCTAAATGCACAGGCAAAGGCGTTTTCACAAAGAGAATGCCATGCAAATGGTCGGGCATCATTTGCAAGGCACGAATCTCTATCTGTGGGAAAAAACGGGGAATGGCGAACCATTCGTTCTCAACGGCCTTTCCGAGTTCCGATAGCACTATGCGTGGTTCATCCTTGCTGCCTTTCTCTGCAAAGGCATCACCCTCTAAATGCCCGAAGACGGGCAATCGCCCTTCCACCTCAAGCGTAATCATATACATCCGCCGTTCTTTGTAGTCGTGATAGTCATCACGGCGTTTCATCGAGACAACCTTCTCACCGGCGTTCTTTTTCTTTGCTTCAAGTTGTTCTTCGGTCATCGCTACGGCAATATCTAAAAAAGGAACCTTTGTGCAAGACAGAGGTTCCTATGAGCGTTTCAGCAAGTCGGGTCTCAGGCGCCGGGTGCGTTCCAGACTCTGTTCTATCTCCCAGTCCTTGATCTTTCCCTCATTGCCGCTGAGCAGGATCTCGGGCACTTTCCATCCTTTGTAGTCGGCAGGCCGCGTGTAGATAGGAGCCGAGAGCAAGTTGTCCTGGAAGCAGTCGGAGAGCGCGCTCTGGTCGTCGCTGATCACTCCCGGCACCAGGCGTACGATGGCGTCGGCCATCACGGCGGCAGCCAGTTCGCCACCGGTGAGCACATAGTCGCCGATGGATATCTCGCGGGTGATGAGGTGGTCGCGTATGCGCTGGTCGATGCCTTTGTAGTGTCCGCAGAGGATGATGATGTTGCCCAGCATCGACATGTCGTTGGCGATGGCTTGCGTGAACTGCTCTCCGTCGGGCGAGGTGAAGATCACCTCGTCGTAGTCGCGCTCAGCCTTCAGTGCCGAAATGGCCCTGTCGATGGGTTCGCACTGCATCACCATGCCGGCGAATCCCCCATAGGGGTAGTCGTCCACACGGCGCCATTTGTCGGTGGTGTAGTCACGCAGGTTGTGCAGGTGTATCTCTGCCAGTCCTTTCTTCTGTGCACGTGCAAGGATGGACTCATGGACGAATCCCTCCAGCATCTCGGGCAATACGGTGATGATGTCTATTCTCATAATGTCTGCAAAAATAGATAAAAAAAATGAGAAAGCCGGTGTTAGTCCTATAAAAGCATCCTCTTTTTTGATGGAATCGTTTTGCATGAATGATTTTTTTTGCTAATTTAGCCGCTGCAATCCATCTTTGTAATAAACGACCATTATGAAAACAATGAAAAATACAACACTGCGCCTGTTGCCCCGGCTGCTCATGGCAATAATGCTGTTGGTCTCGACATCCGTCAATGCTCAGAGCCGACGGCGTACACAGACCAGAAGGACGACAACCTCTGCAAGACTGAAGGCACCTGCTGCTCCCACTCCTGTCAACGTGCGCGAGCGCACCATACAGGATCTCCTCTTCTTCCCCTTCGCCAGTCTGCCCGACAATCTCGACACCCAGGAGAAGGCGCAGGAGCAACTCATCGCCACCTTCGGCCAGTGCGAGTCAGTCTCTCTGCTACCAGGGCTCCATGCCCACGACACGTTCGATTTCACCTACCGTGACGTGCCTTTAGGACTCGCCTATTACGACTGGTCTGACAACCGGATGTGGTATTTCTTCTATTTCGAGGCCAAGGCCGACGCCGACCAGTTCTACCGCAACCTGTGCAACGACATCAAGAATGTTGGCATCCCACTTGCCTACGACAAAATCTATGGTGGCATGTCTAACCGCACCCGTCCCGTCTCCATTTTCAAGTGGGTGTATGTCAACACTCCCGAGAAGGTGAAAGACCCGCAGGGTTCCAACACCGACAGTCCCCATCTCATCGGCTGGTATAAGGTTGAATTAGGGGTATACAAGCGGGCACGCTGACCTTTTTTCTGATAATAATTGTTTATATCTCCTGTTCTTGATGAGATATGGGCGTAAAAAATCATTGCGAAATTTTTCGCAATGATTTTTTCGTACATATTTGCATAAAAAGGAATAATGTAGTATTTTTGTCGAATATCGAATGAAACAAACAACACTGTCATCCAATGAGAAAAATCCTTATTGTACTGATGCTGATGTCCTTCGCCGGCATGAAGGCACAGAACGTGCAGCTGCACTACGACTTCGGACATTCGCTATATGAAGACCTGTCCAACCGTCCCAGTGCCACCACTACTGTCGAGATGTTCAAGCCCGACCGGTGGGGCTCCACGTTCCTCTTCACCGATATCGACTATTTCCACGATGGTGCGGCAGGGGCATATTGGGAGATATCACGCGAACTGAACATCTGGCGCGACAACAACCGATGGGCCTTCCACGTGGAATATAACGGTGGACTGGAATCCAGCCTACTCCATGATAAGTCGACCCGTTTCCAGCACGCGGTACTCGCTGGAGGGGCTTGGAACTGGTCAAATGTCGATTTCACGCGCACCTTGTCGTTTCAGGCGCTTTACAAATACTATTTCAAGGGCCAGAACCCTTGGAACCGTCCCTTCAACAGTTTCCAGGCCACGGCAGTGTGGGGGATGCAGCTCGCCAACCGCCTGCTCTCTTTCTCGGGCTTCATCGATTGTTGGTACGACCAGAGCGTGCGGGGGCATTGGGTTGTCCTTTCCGAACCGCAGCTGTGGTTGAATATCTATGCAATGCATGGATGCTCGGATGTAAGGCTGAGCATCGGCACTGAGGTGGAGATTAGCAACAACTTCGTCTTCGACAAGAACGGGCGCAACGACCGTTTCTATGCCATTCCCACCCTCGCCGCCAAATGGACTTTCTGACAGGGCCTTTAAAGGCATTAGGGTCCTTAGTGACCTTAAAGTCCTTGGAATCCAAAATAATCCTATAATCACCAAGAAGAATGCTAAAAACATTAGCTGCACAAGTCAAGGAATACAAGCGGGCTGCGATTCTCACGCCCATCTTCACCTCGCTTGAGGTGGTGATGGACGTGCTCATCCCCTATGTCACCGCCAAGCTCATCGACCTCGGCATTACCGCCAAGGACATGCAAAACGTGTATCTCTACGGTGGCATTATGCTCGGCATGGCTTTCCTCAGCCTGTTCTTCGGCATCAAGGCCGGACGTTACTCGGCCTATGCCTCCACGGGCTTTGCGAGCAACCTGCGTGATGCGATGTACCGCAATATCCAGACCTTCTCGTTCTCCGATATCGACAAGTTCAGCACCTCCGGACTCGTCACCCGCATGACCACCGACGTGAACAACCTGCAGAATGCCTTCCAACAATTGTTGCGCATCTCGGTACGGGCACCCTTCCGCATGATTTCGAGCATCTTCATGTGCTTCCTCATCGATGTGCGGATGAGCATCATCTTCGTCGTCGCCATGGTGGTGCTCTCGGTGTTCCTCTACTTCCTTATCAGTAGGGTGTCAGGACTGTTCAAGCAGGTCTTCGAGCACTACGATGAGCTCAACCGCAATGTACAGGAGAACATTTCTGCCATCCGCGTGGTGAAGGCTTTCGTGAGGGAAGACCACGAGAACTCGAAGTTCACCTGGGCCGCCGAGGCGCTCTACAAACTCTATGTGCGCACCGAGGGACTGATGGCCCTTAACCACCCCGTGATGAACCTTGTGGTCTACGCCTGTATCATCGCCATCTCATGGTTCGGTGCGCAGTTCGTCGTGGGCGGCACGCTCACCACGGGCGAGATCACCTCGCTCTTCACCTATGTGATGAGTATCCTCATGTCGCTGATGATGCTCAGCATGATTTTCGTGATGCTCACGCAGAGTGCGGCCAGTGGCCAGCGCGTGGCAGAGGTCATCGACGAAGAGGCCGACATCGTCAACCCCAAGAAACCCGTAATGGAGGTGCCCAACGGCAAGGTAGATTTCAACCACGTCTATTTCGCCTATAAGGGAGGCAGCGGCGAGTATGCCGTGCAGAACATCTCGTTCCATGTGAAGAGCGGCGAGACCATTGGCGTGATTGGTGGTACGGGTAGCGGTAAGTCGTCGGTCGTCAACCTTGTCAGTCGCCTCTACGACGTGTCGAAAGGCAGTGTGATGGTTGGCGGCAAGGACGTGAGGCAATACGACCTCGAGACCCTCCGCGATGCCGTGGCCGTGGTGCTGCAGAAGAACGTGCTCTTCTCGGGCACCATCCTCGACAACCTGCGGTGGGGCAACAGCGAGGCCACCCTCGAGGAATGCAAGGACGCCTGCCGGATGGCCTGCGCCGACGAGTTCATCGAACAGATGCCCGACGGCTATGACACGCGCATCGAGCAAGGCGGCGTGAACGTCTCCGGCGGACAGAAGCAGCGCCTGTGTATTGCCCGTGCACTGCTCAAACATCCCAAGGTGCTCGTCCTCGACGACAGCACCAGTGCCTGCGACACCGCCACCGATGCCGCTATCCAGCGTGCTTTCCGAGAAGACTTGCCCGACATCACCAAGATCATCATCGCGCAGCGTATCTCCAGTGTGAAAGACTGCGACCGCATCCTCGTGCTCGACAAGGGACGGGTGAGCGGTTTCGACACCCACGACAACCTCTTGCGCCAGAATGCCATCTACCACGAGATCTACACCTTGCAAAACGAGGATGGCGGCGACTTCGACGAGCCGCAGAAAAACCATCGGCAGAAGAAACAGAGTCAGAAACCTAAAACGAAGAAGTCATGAAAATGGGTATGCGCACTCCTCCGGGACAGGTCTATGCCAACAATGAGAGGGCGAGAGACCGCAAGGCCACCTTGTTGAGGTTGCTGAAGTTCGTGATGCAGCACTATAGGTTCTCGTTTCTCCTGGTGTTTGCCTGTATCATCGTGTCGTCGGTGGCCACACTGATGTCCACCCTCTTCACCCGGACGCTTATCGATGACTACATCCAGCCCCTGAAAGGGGTGGACAATCCCGATTTCTCACCCCTTGCCATGGCATTGCTCAAACTGGGCACAATGCTGCGCCTGCGCAAGAGCATGTTCTCGCACATGCAGCGGTTGCCCATCAAGTATTTCGACACCCATTCCCACGGCGACGTGATGTCGACCTACACCAACGATGTCGACAGCCTCCGCCAGGTCATCAGTTCAAGCCTGCCTTCGGCGTTCAGCTCGCTCATCACCCTCGCCGTGACCTTCTCGAGCATGGTGGTGCTCAGCCTGCCACTCACCGGCGTGTCGCTCTTCATGGCCGTGGTGATGGCCTACGCCACCACTTATCTGGGCAAGATGTCGCGCAAGCATTTCGTGGCACAGCAGCAGAACCTCGCCAAGGTGAACGGTTTCATCGAGGAGATGATGACCGGCCAGAAAGTGGTGAAGGTATTCTGTTACGAGGACAAGGCCATCAGCCAGTTTTCAAAGATCAACGAGGAACTGCGGTCGAGTGCCAACAATGCCAACCGCATAGCCAATATCGTGATGCCTGTCAACGGCAATCTCGGCAACCTCGGTTATGTGCTCATCGCCGTGGTGGGCGCCGCCATCGCCATGCATTCCAGCACAGCCCTATCCATCGGTACCCTCGTGGCCTTCCTCACCCTGAACAAGAACTTCACGCAGCCCATCGCGCAAATCTCTCAGCAGGTGAACAGCGTGCTCAACGCGTCGGCGGGAGCCGAACGCATCTTCGACCTGCTCGATGAGGAACCGGAGACCGACAATGGCAAGGTGGAGATTATCAATGCCACTGTAGATGGCAACGATGTGTTGATGCCCGCCGACCACCGCACCGAGACATGGGCTTGGAAGGCGCCCGATGGCCGACTTACCAAGGTGGAGGGCGGCGTGAGCTTCGACATGGTCGACTTCGGTTATGTGCCCGAGAAGCAGGTGCTCTTCGACATCGTGCTCGATGCCATGTCCGACCAGAAGATTGCCTTCGTCGGTGGTACCGGAGCGGGAAAGACCACCATCACCAACCTCATCAATCGGTTCTATGACATCCAGGATGGCAAAATCCAGTACGATGGCATCAATATCAACGATATCTCGAAACCTCATCTGCGCCGCAGTTTAGGTATGGTGCTCCAAGAGACACAACTCTTCACTGGCACGGTGATGGACAATATCCGCTATGGAAGGCTCGATGCCTCCGACCAGGAGTGTATCGAGGCCGCCAAACTCGTGGGTGCCGACGACTTCATCCGCCGTCTGTCGAACGGCTACCACACCGTCATCAGCGGCACGGCGTCGAATCTCAGCCAGGGTGAGCGGCAGCTGCTCTCCATTGCACGCACGGCCATCGCCGACCCACCTGTGCTCATCCTCGACGAGGCCACCTCGTCGATCGACACGCGCACCGAGCGGATGGTGCAGCGGGGCATGGACTCGCTCATGCGGGGGCGCACCACCTTCGTCATCGCCCACCGCCTTTCTACCGTGCGCAACTCCGACTGTATCATTGTACTCGAGCGTGGGCGCATCATCGAGCGGGGCACGCACGACGAGCTCCTCGCCCTGAAGGGCAAGTACTACCAACTCTATACCGGAAATGATATCGGCTGATGGCAGTGAGGGAGGCCCACAAGCAAATAGGAATTATAATTATAACTCAACTTTAGCAAGTTGAGAGGAGTTCAGAAGTTACAGAAGTTCGGAGTTCAGACATTACTCCAATTAAACACCATTGAACATAATGAGGTGAATTCGGGCTATTGTCTGAACTCCTGCAACTCCTGAACTCCTGAACTACAAAAAGTTGAGCGAATGCGAAACTTCAAATTATAAAAAAATAGAATATATGGGACTTATATTATCAATTATCATGGGTATTTTGGCAGGTTTCATTGCCAATAAAGTGATGAAAAGAAACAGCGACGGCTGCCTGTGGAATTTCGTGCTCGGAATCATCGGTGGATTCGCCGGCGGTTTTCTCTTCGACTTGCTGAAGATTTCATGGGGAGGCACCATCGGACAGTTGGGAACAGCCGTCGTGGGCGCCGTTGTCGTGCTGTGGATAGCCGCGCAACTCAAGAAGTAAGACAATTGAAGTTTCGCATTCGCTCTACTTTTTGTAGTTCTGAACTCTTGAATCAAGAGTGTTGTCTGAACTCCTGAATCAAGAGTATTGTCTGAACTTCTGAACTCCTGAAAATCAATAAGCCCGGAGCCAAGGCCCCAGGCTTTCCTATTGAAGAAATTGAATTTGGGTATTGCTCCCGAATCAATGATTGCGGAAGTTCCATTTCGAGTTGTCGCTGCCAAAGTCGTAGGTGGCGAGTGTGGGGGTGCTGTCGCCGGCAGAGTAGAGCACAAGATGCTTGTTGAGTCCCTCCTGGCCAGGCACCACCTTCGGCATGATGCGGAAGGTGCCGTCGATGAGTTGCTCGATGCGCCACAGCTGTTCGTCGGCTCCGGTAAACTGGGGTACAGTGGTCACTTCCTTGTCGGCAGTGGCGGCCAAGGCGCGGTCGGTACCCTCAATCACTATCTTGAAGTAGGGACCTCCAAGATAGCCACCGGCTCCCTCTACCGGACTGATGGTCCAGCGCTGGTGCGGACGGAACATATAGTCGCCGATGCGGGCGGGGATGTTGCCCTGTGGCCAGGTGCCTATCACATCCTCGAGTTTCTGGTTCTCTACGGGCTTCACAGGCTGCTCCATCTGGTTGCGGTTGAACCATCCCTGGCGCTCCTGGGTCATGCGCACGAAGTCGACGGCAAGCTCCAAAGCGTAGCCACGGCGCTCCGACTCTATCTCGAACGTACCGCCTTTGAAGCGGTCGCCGGCCATGGGCCAGTCGTTCTTCCACAGCAGCGGACGGAGTCCGAGCACGCTGCGGCCGCCTTGGTCGAAGTCGGCCTCATAGTGGCACGACATGATCTCCACGCCTTCGTCGATGACGGTGCGTCCGAAATGTCCGGGACCCGTCACGCGGTCGCCTGCGGCAATCACCATCTTGCCGCCACCATGATACATGTCGCGGCCCACATTGTCAATGTACGGACCGGTGACGCTCTTCGCCCTGCCCACCACGATGTTGTAGGTGGAGTTCACCCCGTCGCAGCAGGTGCCGTGGGTGCCCAGCAGGTAGTACCAGCCGTTGCGGTAGATGAGGTCGCTGGCCTCGCAGTCGATGGCGATGTCTTGCTCCACGTTGCCTTTCACGCGCTCACCCGTTGCAGGGTCGAGCTCGATGAGGCGGATGGTGCCGAAATAGGTGCCATAGCTCACCCACAGCCGGCCGGTAGTGGGGTCGAGCAGCATGCCGGGGTCGATGGCATCGTTGTCTTCCATACCGTCCGACGAGCACACCTCAATGGCGGTGGTGTATTTGAAATCGGGTGACTTCGGGTCGAGGGTCTTGTTCCACATCGTGAGGATGCGGCCGTTGTGGCCACCACCCAGACCACCACCGGTGGCACCGTAGATCACCAGATAGCGGTCGCCAATCTTCAGCACGTCGGGGGCGGCACCGCCACCAGGGCGCTCGGCACCACTCTCCCAGGTCCAGCCGTCGGCAGAGATGAGTCCGCCGCCACCCGTGCCGAAGGTGTAGTATTTGCCTTCGCACTCGGCGATGGTCGAGGGGTCGTGGATGTAGGGTTTGCCAATTTGTGCGTTGGCGGTCTGTGCCATCGACAGGGCGAGCACCATGGCCGCGCCTGTCAGGATATAGCGTGTCTTTTTCATCGTTGTGTCATTTTTGAAGATTGATGGTGTAATTGGTGACAGGATTTCCCTTCTCGTCGAGGAAGCGCACACAGAAGTCGCTCATGCCCGGACCATTGATGATGGCGCCACGGAGCACGTTGCGGCCTTTCTTCAGCGTGAGGCGGGCCGACATGGCATCGTCTTTCACCATGCGGCGGTCGCCAGAGAGCAGCAGGGCTTCCTCGCCGTTGAGCCACCACATCGAGGCGGAGTTGGAGCCTACGGCCAGGCGCACGTCCTTGATCTCCTCAGGACAGTCGATAACGGTGACGGCCCAGAAGAGCACGCCATAGACCTTCTCGCCCCATTTCTCTGCGAAACGGAAGAGTTTCACGTTGTAGTTCTCGCTGTCGAGGGCATGCCAGGTGAGGGTCTGCTTCACGGTCTTTACCTGGGGCTGTGCCGGCTCTGCTTGGCGTGCACCGCGGCCAAAGCCTGGAGGGGCCTGCTCCTGTTGGAATTCGGCCTTGACCTTCTGTCCGTCTTTCGGCAAGATGGTCTGCTGGCCCTTGAAGTATGGCCTGTTGAAATGCTCGCGCAGGTAACTGTCGGTGAAGACGGTGTTGCCGCTGTTGGGCTTATCGATGGGGTCGAGGAGCATCCAGCGGCGGATGAAGCCATTGTCATCGGGACGGGCTTCCTGGCTGGTGGCAGCAGAGAAATACTTGGGGCGATTCTTGAACAGCACCCAGTCTACGGCCACACCTTCACCCTCGCTGGTCACCACAAGGTTGGCAATGCCTTTGGGGGTATACTCGAGGGGAGCGGTGAGGGTAAGCCACTGTCCGCTCATGTCGCGGCGGAATGGGCCTTGCTCGCTCTTCACCGTAAGGTTGATCTTGGCAATCACCTTGCCGGTGGCACTGTTCTCACGCAGGCAGAGGCTGGTGTTGTCGCTGGCTTTCGCACATACCACCACATAACCGTCGGTGATGGTTCCGAAGTCCACATCGTTGAAACGTGCCCAGTCGCCTTTCTTCGGCAGGTCCACGAACCAGCCACGGAAATAGTTGGTGGTGTCGAGGTATGCTGTGGTGACACCGGCTGCTGCCTCGCTGTAGCGGTCGATCTCAATCTTGCTTGTTGCGGGCTTGATGCCCACGCCGCGCATGGTGGGCTTCACCTCCTGGATGGTGCCGTCGGCATTGAACGTCACCTTCTCGATGCGGGCCGAGCGGCGCTTGTCCATGTTGGGAGAGTAGTCGTTGCGATGGTAGAAGAGATACCATTGGCCGCGGTATTCTACCAGACTGTGGTGGTTGGTCCAACAGCCGTTGTCGTGCTCGGCCATGATGATGCCCTTGAAGGTCCAGGGACCGAGGGGCGACTTCGACATGGCATAGGCAAGGGTCTCGGTGGGGTTCTTGCCGCCGCTGGTGTCGCCACGCACCCAGGGGAACGAGAGGTAATACCAGTCGCCGCGCTTGAACGCGAAGGGGCCTTCCTTGAACCCTTCGGGCAGTCCCTCCATCGTCTGGCCGCCAACCATCATCCTTGGACGCTGCTCGGCATTGGCAGGGGGCTGCTGTCCCTCACGGCGTGGAAACTCTATGGGGGTGAGCTCACCATCGAGCTCTTTCATGTTGTCTTTCAGTTTCGCGCCACGGATACCCATTCCCGACCAGTAGATATAGGCCGAGCCATCATCGTCGATGAGCACGCAGGGGTCGATACCCGAAACGCCCTTGATGGGCTCTGCCTCAAGGGTAAAGGGACCTTCGGGCCTGTCGGCCGTGGCCACGCCGATACTGAAACCACGTCCGACCTTCGAGCCGTTGGGGAAGTAGAAGTAGTATTTCCCGTTTTTCTTCACACAGTCGGGGGCCCACATCGAGTAGCCTTGCGGGTTGCCCCAAGGCACGTTCTCTTGTGAGATAATCATCCCATGGTCGGTCCAATCGGTCAGGTTCTCCGACGAGTACACATGGTAGTCGGCCATGCAGAACCAGTCCTGGCGCTGTCCCTCGGGGGCGGGGATGTCGTGCGAGGGGTAGACATACACCCTGTCGTTGAACACGCGGGCCGTGGGGTCGGCATTGAATTGGCCGCTGATGATGGGATTTTGGGCTGCCAACAGCATTGGTGCCAGCAGCAACATCGCTACGGTTGTCTTTCTCATGTTAATGAATTAGTTGATTTTGTTCGCTAAGAATATGCAAATATGGCAAAAAAAATGCAACTTTGGAAGTAAATCACTATCCAACTTGTATCGTTTTTTTTCCTATGTTGCAATTCGTAAAATATTTGCTACTTTCCCAAAATCCATCATCGGTCTGCTAACCGCCAAGAGGCCGTGCCACAACG
>ONSV01000053.1 GCA_900320585.1 uncultured Prevotellaceae bacterium
GGAGATGAGCCGCATCAGTGGCTTCATCGACCGAGCCCGCGGCACTGGCCGCCCCACGAAGAAAGACCGCCGACAGATGGACGCCTTCGTTGAGCCCGCGATGTTCGGGTTTGATGATGACGATGACGAATAGGAAGGCCAAATGAGGTGAGCAGTGGACTATTGTCTGAACTCCCGAACTTCTGAACTCCTGAACTACATGAAGTAGAGCTAATGCGAAACTTCAACAATTAACAATAAATATTCTAAAAAACGGCCTCAAAGCGTGCTAATATGAATTAAAATTTGTATCTTTACACCCAAATTGCCTTATTAGGACAACTTGAGCCAGTCGTCACACCTTTAGACGAAAGGGAAACACCGCCACACGGCATGCGGGAAAAGAGTACCGCGTAAGCAGACAATAAGAATAAAAACATCATAAATGCACTTTAAATGGAATTACGAACCACCTACACCAGACCAGAAGAAAGCAGCTGACGAGCTCGGGGAGAAGTTAGGAATGAGTCCTATTCTCGCCCAGTTGCTTATCAAACGTGGCATTACCACGGAGTCTGCTGCCAAGCGGTTTTTCCGGCCACAGTTAGCCGACCTTATCAACCCGTTCCTGATGAAGGACATGGACGTAGCCGTAGACAGGCTCAACGATGCCATGGGAAGAAAGGAGAGGATATTGGTATATGGCGACTACGACGTGGACGGCTGCACGGCGGTGGCATTGGTGTATAAGTTTCTTCAGCAATTCTACTCCAACATCGACTACTATATCCCCGACCGCTACGACGAGGGATATGGCATCAGCAAGAAAGGACTGGAATATGCCAAAGAGACGGGTGTGAAACTGATTATCATCCTCGACTGTGGCATCAAGGCCATCGAGGAGATTGCTTATGCCAAGAGCATAGGTATTGATTTTATTATCTGCGACCATCACGTGCCCGACGACGTGATGCCTGATGCCGTGGCCGTCCTCAATCCCAAGCGCGAGGACGACACCTATCCTTTCAAGCACCTTTGTGGCTGCGGTGTGGGATTCAAGCTGATGCAGGCCTTTGCCAAGAACAACAGCATTCCCTTCTCGCGCCTCATCCCCCTGCTCGACTTCTGCGCGGTGAGCATCGCCGCCGACATCGTGCCGGTGACGGAGGAGAACCGCATCCTTGCCTTCCATGGACTGAAACAGCTCAACCAGAATCCCAACATCGGACTGAAGGCCATCATCGACATCTGCGGACTCAACGGCCGCGACATCTCGATGAGCGACATCGTGTTCAAGATTGGTCCGCGCATCAATGCCTCTGGTCGTATGGAGAACGGCAAGGAGAGCGTGGACCTGCTCATCGAGCGCGACTTCGCCACTGCCCTTCGCAAGGCCCGCCACATCAACGAGTACAACGAGCAGCGGAAGGACATCGACAAGCAGATGACCGAGGAGGCCAACCAGATTGTGGCCAAGTTGGAAAGCCAGAAGCACCACTCGAGCATCGTACTCTACGACGAGAACTGGAAGAAAGGCGTCATTGGCATCGTTGCCTCGCGTCTCACCGAGATCTATTTCCGTCCCACAGTGGTGCTCACCCGCGACGAGAACCTCGCCACGGGCTCGGCGCGCAGCGTGGCCGGGTTTGATGTCTACTCGGCCATCAAGCACTGCCGCGACCTGTTGCTCAACTTCGGCGGTCACACCTATGCCGCCGGCCTCACCCTGAGGTGGGACGACATCAAGGTGTTCCAGCAACGGTTCCAGAAGTACGTCGAGGAGCATATCCAGCCCGAACAGACGGAGCCCATCCTCAACATCGACGCACAGATCGACTTCAAGGACATCTCGTCGAAACGCCTGCACAACGACCTGAAGCGCTTTGCGCCCTTTGGTCCTGGCAACGAGAAGCCCATCTTCTGCACCATCGGCGTCTACGACTTCGGCACGAGCAAGGTGGTGGGGCGCGACCAAGAGCACATTAAGCTCGAACTGGTCGACTCGAAATCGAACAACGTGATGAACGGCATCGCCTTCGGGCAGAGCGCCTCGGCACGCTACATCAAGTCGAAACGCAGTTTCGACATTGCCTACACCATAGAGGACAACATCTACAAACACGGCAGCGTGCAGTTGCAGATTGAGGACATCCGTGCTGCCGAGGAGGATGTGGCCGAAGGCAAACCAAGCTGAAAGAGACGGCTCTGTGGACAAATACCAGGAAATTCTTCGCCAATACTGGGGTTACGACGACTTCAGGGGTATCCAACGTGAGATTATCGAAAGCATCGGCCAGGGTCGCGACACCCTGGGCCTGATGCCCACGGGCGGCGGAAAGAGCATCACCTTCCAGGTGCCCGCGCTGCTCAAGGGCGGTGTATGCCTGGTGGTGACACCCCTTATCGCCCTGATGAAAGACCAGGTGACCCACCTACGGCGAAAAGGCATCCTCGCATCGGCCATCTACACGGGCATGACCCACGACGAGATAGTGACCACCCTCAACAATGCCGTCTTCGGAGGTGTCAACATCCTCTATGTGTCGCCCGAGCGCCTTGCTTCGCCCCTCTTCCTTGCCAAGCTCCAATACATGAAGGTGAGCTTCATCGCCGTAGACGAGGCCCACTGCATCAGCCAGTGGGGTTACGACTTCAGACCCTCCTACCTACGCATCGCCAACATCCGCAAGGCCCTCCCGGGCATCCCCGTGCTCGCCCTCACTGCCACCGCCACCCCCCAGGTGGTGGACGACATCCAGGAGAAGCTGGGTTTCGCCGAGAAGAATGTCTACAGCATGAGTTTCGAGCGCAAGAACCTGGCCTACATCGTGCGCAATGCCCCCGACAAGTTCACCGAGCTCGCCAACATCCTCCACAGGGTGGGCGGCAGTGCCATCGTGTATGTGAGAAGCCGCAAAAGGGCACGTGAGACCTCCGACCTGCTCAATGCCGCCGGCATCACCTCAACCTTCTATCACGCCGGACTCGAGCCTATGGTAAAAGACGAGCGGCAGAAAGCCTGGCACGACGACAAAGTGAGGGTGATGGTGGCCACCAACGCCTTTGGCATGGGCATCGACAAGGCCGACGTGCGCATCGTGCTCCATATCGACTGTCCCGACTCGCCCGAGGCTTATTTCCAGGAAGCCGGACGTGCCGGACGCGACGGCAAGAAGTCGTATGCCGTGCTACTCTACAACTCCTCCGACAAGCGCAAGCTCAACAAGCGCGTGAGCGACACGTTTCCCGAGAAAGACTATGTGAGACAGGTGTACGACCACCTGGCCGACTTTTTCCAGATGGGCGTGGGCTATGGCGAGGGCGCCACCCTGGAGTTCGACATCGACAAGTTCTGCAAGGCCTTCAAGCATTTCCCCGTACAGGTAGACGCTGCCCTGCGCATCCTGCAGCGCGCCGGCTACCTCATCTACGACACCGACCCCGACAACAGTCCGCGCCTCAGGTTCCTGCTCGAGCGCGACCAGCTCTACATGCTGAATGACAACTCGCCTGCGGAGAACGAGGTCATCACGGCGCTCCTGCGCCTCTACGGCGGACTGTTTGCCGACTACTGCTTCATCAACGAGAACATGGTGGCCCGCAAGGCTGGCCTCGACCCCCATACCACCTATATGGTGCTGAAACAACTGAGCAAGCGCCATATCCTGCACTTCATCCCCCGTCGGAAGATGCCCGCCATCTGCTACGCCCAGCGCCGCGAGGAGGGTTCGCGGCTTGTCATCTCCCGCGAGGTGTATGAAGACCGGCTGGAGAGCTATGTGCAGCGCATCGACAGCATGATTGCCTATGCCACCAACGACATCGTGTGCCGGAGCCGCCAGTTGCTGAGGTATTTTGGAGAGGAGAGCACACACGACTGCGGACAGTGCGACGTGTGCCTTGCCCACCAGAGCAAGGACAAGAACAGCGAGGCCATGGAGACAGCCCATGAGCGCATCCTCGCCCTGCTCGCCGACCACCAGCAGCACCACATCACCGAACTGCATGCCCTTGGCATTCCCAAGGCCGAGCTCGACGCTACCCTCAGCCACCTCATTCACGAAGAGCGTGTGAGGGCCAATGGAGCGTTCTTGTTCATCGAATAGCCATAGAGGACGAACACAAAGGGAGGCACTCCGCGGAGCGCCTCCCTTTTGTGTAATGCAATGTGGTGTATTCAGTGATCAGTTGTTCTCAGGACGCAGTTTGCGCACCGTCTCGCCAGCACGCCACATCTCCTTGTTGCGCATGGCGGCCAGTTCCTTCTCCAGGCCATCACGGTAGTCGGCCTTCGAGTTGGCGTCGATAGAGATCTGAGCCTCCTTGCCCGTCTGCACCGACAGATAGAGCCATTCCATCACTGGCTTGATGGCCTCGCGGAAACGGGGAGCCCAGTCGAGCGCACCACGTTGTGCCGTTGTGGAGCAGTTGGCGTACATCCAGTCCATACCCTTGGCACCGAAGAGCGGGCCCAGGCTCTGGGTGAGTTCCTCCACGGTCTCGTTGAAAGCCTCCGAAGGAGAGTGTCCGTGCTCACGGAGCACCTCATACTGAGCCTCGAGCAGTCCCTCGATGGCACCCATGAGCGAACCGCGCTCGCCTGTGAGGTCGGAAGTGGCCTCACGCTCGAAGGTGGTCTTGAACAAGTATCCGGCGCCGATGCCGATACCGAAGGCGATGGTACGCTCCTCGGCCTTTCCTGTGGCATCCTGGTAGACGGCATACGAGCAGTTGAGTCCGCGTCCCTCAAGGAACATGGTGCGGAGCGAGGTGCCCGAACCCTTGGGAGCCACCAATATCACGTCGACATCCTCTGGCGGCACCACACCGGTGCGGTCGTTCCAGTTGATGGCGAATCCATGCGAGTAATACAATGCCTTGCCCTTGGTGAGGAAAGGTTTGATGCGTGGCCACACCTGTATCTGTCCGGCATCGGAGAGGAGCATACATACGATGGTGCCCTTCTCGGCGGCCTCCTCGATAGAGAAGAGCGTCTTTCCTGGTACCCATCCGTCGGCCACTGCCTTGTCGTAGGTCTTGCCCTGACGCTGTCCGACAATCACATTGAATCCATTGTCGCGCAGGTTGCAGGCCTGGCCAGGTCCCTGAATGCCATAGCCGATGACGGCGATGGTCTCGTTTTTCAATACCTCACGTGCTTTCTCCAAAGAGAACTCCTTGCTGGTGACCACGGTCTCGATGACGCCACCAAAATTCATTTCAGCCATATTCAAATTGGTTTGTGTGGCAGAGACGAGTCTGCCACGGGTTGTTATATTATACTATATTTGTTCGTAGAATGATGGTTTGCCTCCTGTCGGCCTCTCCACAGGGGAGAGGATGGAAAAGCGCGGCAAAGTTACGAATTAAAAGTGAATTGGCAAAATTTACTTTCAATCTTTTACAAACCGAGCCAAACTTCTGCAAACTTCCACCTCATCGTTCTCCTCACTGGTCGTCTTCACCACACGCACCATGAATGTGAGGCCATCGGGCGTCTCACGATAGAGCCGCAGGATGTCGCCGGCATGCGCCTCGGCCACATAGGCCACCTCGAAGCGCTGCAGGCGATGCGTAGCATACCACTCCATAGGGAACGTGTCGAGCACGTGCTCGATATACTTCACGCTGTTCACATGGCCATTGATATCGATGTCGTTGTAGTGCATCTTGAGTTCGGCCACCAATTCGCCGGCATCACTGCAATTCACCCTGGAACCTTTCGCGATAGGACAAGTCTTCTCCTTCTCTACATAATTTGACAGGGCGCCCTCGTTCACTTCGAGCAGGTTGGCGGGCTGGCGGGTCACGGTGTCGATCATCGCCCACACCGAGCGGCCGTAGCCATAGACCTTGCCCGAAAGGCTGTCGATGACCTTGAAATTGCGGTTGGTGAAGAAGCGCATGGCACTCTCGACCCAGGTCTCCACATCGAACCGGGCATACATGGCCGGCATCTCCTCCATCTCCACGGCCAGGCGTGAGAGCACCCAAGTCTTGTTGATGGTGTTGAGGAAGGACATGCCGAACCCCCGGTCGTGGGAGTGGTAGTCGGCAGCATTGAGCAGATGGTTGCCTAAATGTCCCATAAGCAGGTGCTTGGAGAAGTCGCAATGGAAGGGCTCCGCCATGAACTCGTATCGTCCAACCTTATCTTTTACCATTCTCATAATCTTTATTCTGTTGTTCGAGGAAGGCGCTCACCTCCTCCTCGGTGCTGCGCGTGATGGCGATACGGCCGCTACGCGTGTACTGCAAGACACAACCGAACTCGTTGAGGGCCTTGTACATGGCCACGATGTCCTCGGTGACACCGCTCTTCATCACAGCCACATAAGTGGGGTTGACCTCGGTGATCTGCGCATCATAGCGCCGGATGATGCGCGACACCTCAGGGTTGTCGAGCACCACCAGGGTGGAGAGCTTGTAGAGACCGGTCTCACGGATGAAGAGTTGGTCGTCGGTATAGAACTTGGCCTTCACCACATCGATTTTCTTCTCTATCTGCTTGGTGATCTTCTCTATCTGGTCGGGGTCGCTCCATGCCGTGATGGTGTATTTGTGCACCCCCTCGATGCTGGAGGCCGACACGTTGAGACTCTCGATGTTGACCTGCCTCCGGGTGAAGACGGCCGTGATCTGGTTGAGGATACCCGCGATGTTCTCGGAGTAGACCAGCAGCGTATAAAAAGTCTTTTCCATTGATTCTGACGATTAGGTATGAATGTTTGTGCCAGGCGTTGTTCAGACATTGATGTCGAGCATCATCTCGTCGACACTCATTCCCGGTGGTGTCATGGGCAGCACGTTGTCTTCCTCCATCACCGCGCACTCGAGCACGAATGGGCCCTTGGTATCGAGCATCTTCCTGACCGCCGAAGCCAGGTCGGCCCTGTCGACCACCAACTGGTAAGGGATGCCGTAGGCCTCCGACACCTTGGCGTAAACGGGATTCATCATCCTCGTAAACGACTTGCGCCGTTCAAAGAACATATCCTGCCACTGCCGCACATTGCCTAAGAAGTTGTTGTTGAGAATAATCATCTTAACGGGAGCCTGGGTCTCCATGATGGTGCCCAGTTCCTGGATGCTCATCTGGAATCCGCCATCGCCCATGAACACGCATACGGTGCGCTGCGGAGCGCCAAAGGTGGCACCCACTGCGGCGGGCATGCCGAAGCCCATGGTGCCCAGTCCGCCACTGGTGACGACAGACCGCTGACGGTGGTATTTGAAATAGCGGCAACTGAAGAGCTGGTTCTGTCCGACATCGGTCACGAGGATGGCCTCGCCCCCTGTCGCCTCGGCCACGGCATTCACCACCTCGCCCATGAGCAGCGGACCGCTTGTGGGATGAATGGCAGGTTCGACCACCCGCATCTGCTCACGCTCGGCCAGCGGCCTGAAGCTGTCGCGCCACTCCTGGTGCTTACGCTCCTGCAAGAGCCGGGTGATGGCGGGCAGAGTGACCTTGCAGTCGCCGATGACAGGCACATCGCACTTCACGTTCTTGTTGATTTCAGACTTGTCGATATCGAGGTGTATCACCTTCGCCTGCCGAGCATACGTGTCGGTGCGCCCCGTGACACGGTCGCTGAAACGCATACCTATGGCGATGAGCACATCACACTCCTGCTCCTTCACATTGGGAGCGAAGTTGCCATGCATGCCAAGCATGCCCACATTGAGCGGATGGTTGCTGGGGAGTGCCGACAGTCCGAGCATGGTACGACCGGCGGGGATGTCGCCTTTCTCCAGGAACTCCACCAATTCGGCATGTGCGCCGCCCAGTTCCACCCCCTGTCCCACAAGGGCCAAGGGCCGGCTGGCATTGTTGATGAGTTCGGCAGCCTTGCGCACGCACTCCTCATCGACTTTCGGATAAGGCACATAACTGCGTATGAAGTCCACCTTCTGGGGGTTCCACTCGGTCTTCTGCGTCTGCGCGTTCTTGAGGAAGTCGAGCACCACTGGTCCGGGTCGGCCGCTGCGGGCGATAAAGAACGCCCTGCTCACCGCCCATGCCACATCCTCGGGCCGGCGGATCTGGTAGCTCCATTTCGAGATAGGCTGTGCCACGCCCACGAGGTCGACCTCCTGGAAGGCATCGGTGCCCAAAGCCGCCACGCCCACCTGTCCGGCAATGACCACGATGGGCGTGGAGTCCATCATGGCGTCGGCCACGCCAGTAAGGGTATTGGTGGCGCCAGGCCCGCTGGTCACCAGGCATACGCCCACCTGTCCGCTCACCCGAGCGTATCCCTCTGCGGCATGTGCTGCCGACTGTTCGTGACGGACGAGGATATGGTCGAACGCCTTCTTTTCGCCACGGGTGTAGTCGTAGAGCGCGTCGTAGACAGGCATGATGGCCCCACCTGGATATCCGAAGATGGTGGTCACGCCCTCGGCCTTCAGCGAGCGCATCAGCGCCTCGGATCCTGTTATGATATCTTTCATCGGAAAAGGGTTTTAGTCAATGATTCTCACGCCACCTTTGTCGGCCGAACTCACACTCTGCGCATAGGCCCTGAGCGCCTTGCTCACCACCCTGTTGCGGGTGAGTGGACGCTGTGGGCGCGCTGCCAGCTCGTCGTCGGAGAGGCGCACGTTGATGCTGCGGTTAGGAATGTCGATCTCGATGATGTCGCCATCGACGATCTTGCCGATATTGCCGCCCGAGGCAGCCTCGGGAGAGATATGCCCAAGGCTCAGTCCGGAGGTGCCTCCTGAGAAGCGCCCGTCGGTGATGAGGGCACACTCCTTGCCCAGATGCATGCTCTTGATATAGGAAGTGGGATAGAGCATCTCCTGCATGCCCGGTCCGCCCTTCGGTCCCTCGTGGGTAATGACCACGCAGTCGCCACTCTTCACCCTGCCTCCGAGGATGCCGTCACAGGCCTCTTCCTGTGAGTCGAACACCACGGCGGGACCCTCGAAATGCCAGAGGGCGGGGTCGACGCCTGCCGTCTTCACCACGCACCCATCCTGGGCGATATTGCCAAAGAGCACGGCCAGTCCGCCGTCCTTGGTATAGGCATGGTCGATATCACGCACGCAACCATTGGCACGGTCGGTGTCGAGCGTTCCCCACTGGGCATCCTGCGACCCCATCTTGGTGGAGAACTTGCCCGCGGGCGCACTTTGGTAAATACGGTTGGCCTCGGGGTCGATGTTCCCGGGGTTGTCGACGATATTGTATTTCCGCATGGCTTCGGCGAGTGTCATACCGTCTACCCGCCTCACGTCACCACGGATGAGACCGCCACGGTTGAGTTCGCTGATGATACCGAGGATGCCACCGGCCCTGCCACATTCCTGCACGCTATAACGCTGGGTATTGGGCGCGAGCTTGCACAAGCATGGCACCTTGCGGCTCAGTATGTCGATGTCGCGCATCTGGAAGTCGGCACCAGCCTCCTGGGCTACGGCCAAGAGGTGGAGTACGGTATTGGTGGAACCGCCCATGGCAATGTCGAGCGTCATGGCATTGAGGAACGCCTCGCGTGTGGCGATAGACCTGGGCAGCACGCTCTCGTCGCCGTCGCGGTAGAATTTATAGGCATTCTCCACGATTTGGCGGGCGGCGTCCTTGAAGAGCCTGACACGGTTGACATGGGTGGCAAGGATGGTGCCATTGCCCGGCAACGAGAGACCGATGGCCTCGGTGAGCGAGTTCATGGAGTTGGCCGTGAACATGCCCGAGCAACTGCCGCAACCCGGACAGGCGCAGCCTTCCAGCTCCTGTATGTCGGCATCGCTCACCGTTGGGTCGGCACCCTTCACCATGGCCGTTACGAGGTCGGCGTTCTCGCCTTTCCACCGCCCGGCCTCCATGGGCCCGCCACTGACGAAGATGGCAGGAATATTGAGCCGCATGGCAGCCATGAGCATGCCCGGAGTCACTTTGTCGCAGTTGGATATGCAAACCATGGCGTCGGCCTTGTGGGCATTCACCATATACTCCACCGAGTCGGCGATGATGTCGCGTGATGGCAAGGAGTAGAGCATACCATCGTGCCCCATGGCGATGCCGTCGTCGATGGCGATGGTATTGAATTCGGCAGCATAGCATCCCAGGGCCTCTATCTCTTGTTTCACCACCTGTCCGATCTCGTGCAGGTGGGTATGACCGGGAACAAACTGTGTGAATGAGTTGACCACGGCAATGATAGGTTTGCCAAACTGTTCTCTCTTCATGCCTGCAGCCACCCACAGGGCTCTGGAGCCGGCCATCTTGCGCCCTTCAGTGCAGATAGCGCTCCTCAACTGATGTTTCCATTCCATATTAATGTGTGCCAAACGTGTTGTTGTTGATGATTAGAAGAGGCAAAGGTACTGAGATTTTGTGTAATAGCCAATTAAATCGCTACGATTTTTGGCCGTGCCAAAACAAATCGGAAAGAAATCGCAAAATAATCTAATAAATTGACAGAAAAACGAACTGTTCTGCCGCGACTATGGATAAAAAATCGTAACTTTGACCAGAAATGGGAAGAATCGCATCCATCACCGGCTCATTCTCTGTCGCCCTGCTGATAGCGGCCACTCTCTGGAGTTGCTCCGACAACCCAAGCAGAGCTGTCGGCTGCATCATGCCCTCAGGCTGCAAGCTGCGCACCGGCGATGTGGTGCTCAGGCGTGGGAGCGGACTCACCAGCCGCACCGTGATGGCACTCGACGAGAAAGGAGAATACTCGCATGTGGGCATCGTGGTAGACTCTGCGGGAGTGAAGATGGTGGTGCATGCCGTGCCCGACGAGCCCGACTACGAAGGCGACCCCGACAGGGTGAAGATGGACACGCCCGAGCAGTTTTTCTCATCGGTCTACGCACAGATGGGCGAGGTATGCCGGCCCAAGGACTCCCTGGCGGCAAGGAAAGCCGCGGCTGCTGCCCTCGACGTCTACCACCGTCACACCCTCTTCGACCATGCCTACGACGATGCCGACACCCTCAGGATGTATTGCACCGAACTGGTGGTGCATGCCTACCATCGTGCCGGGGTGGAGCTGGTGGGAAGCAAGCGCCATCATGTGGACATCCCGTTTCTGAAGATGGACTGCATGTTCCCCTCCGACGTGCTGGAGTCGGGACTATTAGAGTCAAAATACAAGTTTAGCCTCTGACGGCAAGAAAATAAAAGTTGAACCATTAAAACCAAGAAAAATGAGAAAAATGATGTGGATGGCATGCCTCTGCATGCTGGCGATGCTCATAGTGAGCTGCGAAAAGAAGAGCGAGACCCGGATAGTGGCCGAGAAGTATATGGAAGCCACCAAGAATGAGGACGTGGACGCCATGTTCGAGCTCATTCACTTCGACAAGGCAGAGGAGAAAGAAGGCATGAAGGCGATGGTGAAGGAAAAGATATCGCAGCGGTCGGAGGCCTATAAGAAGGTGAAGAGCTACTCTTTCATCGACGAGACCGTGGACGAGAAGAAAGGCACTGCCGTGGTGAACTTCAACATCGTCTACGACACCGACAGCACCAAGAAAGACAACGTGAAGCTGAAGAAATACGACGGTGAGTGGATGGTGGATGGCGGGAAATAGCAGGCAAATATTTGCACAGGTCGAATTTTAGTCCTATTTTTGCACCGCAAAACATTCCGTGCTCCGGCAGAGCGACATGAGACGTACTTCGCAAGACAAAGGCAGCGCCGCCCTTGCCCGAGACACCAACCCATCTTTAGCGTTGTAAGACAATGTTCATACTCAAGGCACTCCAAACATTCGGTGAATATCTGATACTCATGGCCCGCACGTTTGCAAGGCCGGAGCGGATGAGGATGTTCCTGAAGAAATACGTGAAGGAGATGTCGGCACTCGGTGTCGACTCCATCGGCATCGTGCTGCTCATCTCATTCTTTATAGGAGCCGTGATTTGCATCCAGATGAAGCTGAACATCCAAAGCCCATGGATGCCCAAGTTTGTCACGGGCTACACCACACGCGAGATCATGCTTCTTGAGTTCTCGTCGTCGATCATGTGTCTGATCCTTGCCGGAAAGGTGGGGTCGAACATTGCCTCCGAATTAGGTACCATGAGGGTGACGCAGCAGATAGACGCCCTGGAGATCATGGGTGTGAACTCTGCCAGCTACCTCATCCTTCCCAAAATCCTCGGACTGATCACCATCATGCCCTTCCTGGTGATTTTCAGTGCTGCCACCGGTATCCTGGGCGCCTACGCCACCGCCTACATCGGCCACGTGCTGTCGCCCGACGACCTGACGGTGGGCCTGCAGCACGACTTCAGGGCCTGGTTCATGTGGATGAGCATCATCAAGAGCCTGTTCTTCGCCTTTATCATCTCGAGCGTGTCGTCCTATTACGGATACACGGTGAAAGGAGGTTCGGTGGAAGTGGGCGAGGCCAGCACCTCGGCTGTTGTGTCGAGCAGCGTGCTGATTCTTTTCTCCGACGTGTTTCTCACCCAATTGCTCTCATAGCCATGATAGAAGTTAAGCACCTGTTCAAATCGTTCGAGGACAAAGACGTGTTGAAAGACATCAACGCCGTGTTCGACAATGGCAAGACCAACCTGATTATCGGTCAGAGTGGTTCGGGAAAGACCGTGCTGATGAAGAACCTCGTGGGACTGCTCCACCCCACCAGTGGCCAAGTGCTCTACGACGGCCGCGACCTGGTGAGGATGAGCAAGCGCGAGCGCATCGCGCTGAGGCGCGAGATGGGCATGATTTTCCAGAGTGCCGCCCTCTTCGACTCGCTCTCGGTGCTCGAGAACGTGATGTTCCCACTCGACATGTTCTCGACGATGACCTATCGTGACAGGAAAAAACGTGCCCGCGAGTGCCTCGACAGGGTGAACCTCGTGGGGGCCGAGAAGAAGTACCCGGGCGAGATTTCGGGAGGCATGCAGAAGCGCGTGGCCATAGCGAGAGCCATCTCGCTCAATCCCAAATACCTGTTCTGCGACGAGCCCAACTCAGGTCTTGACCCCAAGACCTCACTGGTGATTGACGACCTGCTGAGCAGTATCACGAAGGAATACAACACCACCACCATCATCAACACCCACGACATGAACTCGGTGATGGGCATTGGCGAGAACATCATCTTCATCTACGAGGGGCGCATGGACTGGCAAGGCAAGAGCGACCAGGTGATGAGGTCGACCAACAAGCGTCTCACCGACTTCATCTTCGCCAGCGACCTGCTGAAAGACCTGCGCCGCATGGTCATCGACCAAGACAAAGCGAAATGATGCCACAGAAACCATCGAATACCAACAACAATCCCCATTCCGAGTCTCGGAATGGGGATTGCCCGTTATAGGAGAGGTGCTATCGCATGAGCCACACATCGTCGCGCGCCACCATAGGCACCACAATCAGTTCCTGCGTGCTGTCGGCGTAATGCACCTGCAGGAACACATTGGCGGCATGGGCGCTATCGCCACACACCACCCTCGACACCTCGAAAGAGGCTATGCCCTGATGCAGCTCCTCCTGCTTGCCGACGAACATCTTGGCATTGGCCAACAACTGCACGTCGTAGTCGTGCTGCTCGCCCAGATGCCTGTCGATGCCTGCCACGAACACATCATACTTGCCGTCGAGCAATGCGTCGTAATACAATTTGGCGGTGCGGCCTGCCACCTCGGCAGCATCATCAGCCTTGGGCGCACAAGCCGCGCAAGCCAACGCCAAGAGGAGAGCCCAAAACGAACATCTCATTTCTGGCGGATGAACACGTTGATAGGACAGCCCGTCATCTGCCAGTTCTCCCTGATCTTGTTCTCAAGGAACCGGCGGTAGGGCTCTTTCACATACTGCGGCAGGTTGGCGTAGAACACGAAGGTGGGTATCTGCGTCTCGGGCACCTGCATACAGAACTTGATCTTGATATACTTGCCCTTGACCGATGGTGGCGGATAGGCCTCGATGAGGGGCAGCATCACCTCGTTGAGTTTCGATGTGCTGACCTTGTTGGTGCGGTTCAGGTAGACCTGCTTGGCCGTCTCGAGCACCTTGAATATGCGCTGCTTGGTAAGGGCCGAGGCGAAGATGATGGGGAAGTCGACGAACGGTGCCATGCGCTCGCGAATGGCATTCTCGAAAGTCTTGATGACCACCTGGTCCTTGTTGTCCACAAGGTCCCATTTGTTCACCACCACCACAAGCGACTTGTTGTTCTTCTGTATGAGCTGGAAGATGTTCATGTCCTGTGCCTCGATGCCGCGCGTGGCGTCGATCATGAGGATGCACACGTCGCTGTTCTCGATGGCCCTGATGCTGCGCATGACGGAATAGAACTCCAGGTCTTCCGACACCTTGTTCTTGCGACGGATACCTGCCGTATCGACCAGATAGAAATCGAAGCCGAACTTGTCGTAGCGGGTGTAGATGCTGTCGCGCGTGGTGCCGGCAATATCGGTCACGATATGACGGTCCTCGCCGATAAAGGCATTGATGAGGCTGCTCTTCCCGGCGTTGGGACGGCCGACAACGGCGAAGCGGGGAATACCCTCCTCGATATCATCGGCATTGTCGGACTTCAGGTTCTCAAGCACCTTGTCGAGCAAGTCGCCAGTGCCGCTGCCTGTGGCCGAACTGATGCACATAGGATCGCCCAGTCCAAGCTTGTAGAACTCGGCGGCCTCGTAGTACTGGTCGAAGTTATCGGCCTTGTTGGCCACTACGATAACGGGGAGTTTCGAGCGGCGCAGGATGAGCGCCACGTCCTCGTCCCAGTCGGTGAGTCCGGTGGTGATGTCGACGAGGAAGAGCACGAGGTCGGCCTCCTCGGTGGCGATGACCACCTGCTTGCGGATTTCCTCCTCGAAGATATCGTCGGATTTGACTACCCACCCACCGGTATCGACCACGGAGAATTCCCTGCCGTTCCACTCGCACTTGCCATATTGGCGGTCGCGGGTGGTGCCAGCCTCATCGCTCACGATAGCCCTTCTCGACTTGGTGAGGCGATTGAAAAGAGTGGACTTGCCCACGTTGGGGCGTCCTACGATGGCTACTAATGACATATATTCAACTATTTATTATTCAAGCACTTATAAAACGAATCACAGTCTATTCGGGATTATACCCGAAGTTGTCGAGCTCTTTCTTCGACGAGCGCCAGTCTTTGTCTACCTTGACGAAAGTCTCGAGGAAGATGCTCTTTCCGAAGAACTTCTCCAGGGCCTTGCGCGACTCGGTGCTCACTTTCTTCAGCGCCACCCCCTGATGTCCGATGATGATGCCTTTCTGTGAATCGCGCTCCACATAGATGACGGCACTGATGCGGATGATTTTCTCTTCTTCCTTGAACTGCTCTACCCTTACCTCCACCGAATAAGGAATCTCCTTGTCGTAGTAGAGCAGGATTTTCTCACGGATAATCTCTGAGACGAAGAAACGGGCAGGCTTGTCGGTGAGCTGGTCTTTGTCGAAATATGGCGGACTGTCGGGCAGCAGCTCACCAATACGCTTGAGGATGAGCTGGGTGCCAAACTTGTTGAGCGCCGAGATGGGCAATATCTCGGCATCGGGAAGCAGCGCATGCCACTTCTCCACCACCGACACCAAGCCCTTCTGGTCGGTAAGGTCGATCTTGTTGATGAGCAACAGCACGGGGATGGTGAGCTTGCGCACTTTCTCGAGGAAGTCGAGGTTTTTCTCTGGATTCTCCACCACGTCGGTGACGTAGAGGAGCACGTCGGCGTCGGTAAGAGCCGACTCGGAGAAAGCAAGCATCGACTCCTGCAACTTGTAGTTGGGCTTGAGTACGCCCGGAGTGTCAGAGAACACGATTTGCATGTCGTCGGTATTGACGATGCCCATGATACGATGCCTGGTGGTCTGCGCCTTGAAAGTGGCGATGGAAATCCGCTCGCCCACGAGTTGGTTCATGAGCGTGCTTTTGCCCACATTGGGGTTTCCTACGATGTTGACGAATCCTGCCTTGTGTTTCATATCTTCATTTTAAACGACAAAAAAACGCACCTTTTCATAGAGGAAGGATGCGTTGAGGAGAAAGAAAGGATTATTATTTTCTTGGTGCCGTAGCCTGTGAGCCATCATAAGCCCACTTCAGGTAGGAAGCGCCATGAACGAAGCCTGCTCCGAAAGCCGTCATGATGATGTTGTCGCCTTTCCTCAGCCTGCTCTCATAATCCCATAATGCCAGCGGGATGGTGGCCGCACTGGTATTGCCATAGTGCTCAATGTTGACCATCACCTGCTCGAGCGGCAGCTCAAGCCGTTTGGCCACGGCCTCTATAATGCGCATATTGGCCTGGTGGGGTATCACCCAGGTGATGTTGTCTTTGTTGAGCCCGTTGCGTTCGGCGATGAGCGCGCAGTCGTCGCTCATATTGGTCACAGCGTAGCGGAACACCGTTCGGCCTTCCTGGTAGAGGTAATGCAGACGGTGGTCGACGGTAAAGTGGGAAGGAGGGCATACCGACCCCCCTGCCTTCATATGCAGGAAGGGCAGGCCTTTTCCGTCGGTACGGAAATAGGAGTCCATATAGCCCATATCCTCCTCCTCGGTAGCCTCGACGAGCACCGCTCCGGCCCCATCGCCAAACAGCGGACAAGTGGCGCGGTCGGTATAGTCGACCATCGACGACATCTTGTCGGCTCCGATGACAATGACCTTCTTGTACCTGCCACTCTCGATCATGCAAG
>ONSV01000060.1 GCA_900320585.1 uncultured Prevotellaceae bacterium
CGGCGCTGCTGCCCTTCTGCTTGGTATCCATACACTCTGTGCACAACCCTTCCCCTACCAGGACCCATCACTCAGTGCCGAGGAGCGCGCCGCCGACCTGTGCAGCCGCCTCACCCTCAAAGAGAAAGCCACGCTGATGATGAGTTCGTCGAAGGCCATCCCACGTCTGGGCATCCCCCAGTTTGACTGGTGGAACGAGGCGCTCCATGGTGTGGCCCGCAACGGTTTCGCCACCGTATTCCCCTCAACGATAGGCATGGCCGCCTCGTTTGACGACGACCTGCTGTTCAAGGTCTTCGATGCCGCCAGCGACGAGGCTCGCGCCAAGAACAACCTTGCCCGACGCACCGGCGAGATCAAGCGCTACCAGAGCCTGTCGTTCTGGACGCCCAACATCAACATCTTCCGCGACCCCCGCTGGGGGCGTGGGCAGGAGACCTACGGTGAGGACCCCTACCTCACCGGGCGCATGGGACTGGCCATTGTGCGAGGCCTTCAGGGTGACGGTTCGCACCGCTACCGCAAGCTGTTGGCCTGCGCCAAGCACTTTGCCGTGCACAGTGGTCCGGAATGGAACCGCCACGTATTCAACGTGGAATCGCTTCCCGAGCGTGACTTGTGGGAGACCTACCTGCCCGCCTTCAAGCAGCTCGTCCAGGAAGGCCATGTGGGCGAGATCATGTGTGCCTATCAGCGCATCGACGGAGAGCCCTGCTGCGGCAACTCGCGCTATCTGCAGCGCATCCTTCGTGACGAGTGGGGCTTCGATGGCATCGTGACCAGCGACTGCGGAGGCATCGACGACTTCTGGAAGCCTGGCCGTCATGGCGTGTCGGCCAATGCCCATGCCGCCTCGGCTCTTGCAGTGCGCACGGGTACCGACGTGGAGTGTGGCAGCAACTACCGCACGCTTCCCGAGGCCGTGGCAGCCGGCGAGATTACCGAGGCCGAGATTGACGTGAGCTTGAAGCGCCTGTTGAAAGCCCGCTTCGAGTTGGGCGACTTCGACCCGGAGAGCCTTGTCGACTGGCAGAAAATGCCCGCGAGCGTGATTGCCAGCGCGTCGCACAAGCGCCTTGCCCTCGATATGGCCCGCGAGTCGATGACGCTGCTGCACAACAATGGCGTGCTCCCGCTGAAAAAAGACAGCCGTGTGATGGTGATGGGTCCCAATGCCAACGACTCGGTGATGCAGTGGGCCAACTACTCTGGCTATCCCACCAGCAACGTCACCATCCTGCAGGGCATCAGGGAGAAAGTGGGACAGGTGAAATACTATGCCGCCTGCGACCTGACGAAGAACACGGTAGACGAGAGCCGCTTCGGCGACATCATCGCTCCCGATGGTCAGAAAGGCCTTCGTGCCACCTATTTCAACAACAAGAAGTTTGAGGGCTCGGCCGCTGCCGTTGCCACCTACTCTGAGCCCGTCAACCTGAGCAATGGCGGCAACACCGTCTTTGCCCCCGGCGTTCCGCTCGAGGAGTTCAGTGCCCGTTACGAGGGCACCTTCTGTCCTACTCACGACGAGGAGGTGACCTTCAGGCTGAAGTTCGACGACTGCGCCCGCCTCATCATCAATGGCGACACCGTAGTGAACGTATGGAGCGGCCGTGACCGCATCCAGGCCGCCGAACGGAAGAAGCAGGTAAAAGCCGGCGAACGCTACACCCTGCAACTCGACTACCAGCAGAGCAAGGACATGGCTGCCCTTTATTTCGACATCATCCATCCACTTACCCCCACCATGGACCAGGTGGTGGCCGAGGCCAAAGACTGCGAGACGGTGATTTTCGTGGGTGGCATCTCACCCCGTCTTGAAGGTGAGGAGATGAAGGTCGATGCCCCAGGTTTCAAGGGAGGCGACCGCACCGACATCGAGCTGCCCGAGTCGCAGCGTAAGGTCATCGCCGCCCTTCATGCTGCCGGCAAGAAAGTGGTGTTAGTGAACTGCTCGGGAAGTGCCATCGCCCTTGAGCCAGAGACCCAGACCACCGATGCCATCCTCCAGGCATGGTATCCTGGAGAGTCGGGAGGCCAGGCTGTGGCCGACGTACTCTTCGGTGACTACAACCCCAGTGGCAAACTGCCCATCACCTTCTACCGCAACGTGGGCCAGTTGCCCGACTTCCTCGACTACCGCATGACAGGCCGCACCTACCGCTACTTCAAGGGCGATGCCCTGTTTGCCTTCGGCCATGGACTGAGCTACACCACCTTCGATATTGCCAAGCCCAAGTTGAAGAAAGGCATACTGACGGTGAATGTCACCAACACTGGCCATTGCCAAGGCAGCGAGACCGTACAAGTTTACATCAAGCGTATTGGCGATAACGACGGACCTATCAAGACCTTGCGTGGTTACGCTAAAGTATCGCTTGCACCAGGAGAATCGAGACAGGTGGCCATAGAGATGCCCCGTGAGCGTTTTGAGGTTTGGGACAGCCAGACCAACACCATGCGCGTGCTCCCTGGCCGCTACGAGGTGATGGTGGGCAACTCGAGTGCCGACCCGAATATGAAACGGCTGGTGACCAAGATAAAATGAGGGCCGCCCTTAAGTATTTTTTGACATAAAACTTTGTGATTCCCGATAAAAAGAACTAATTTTGCAGCATGATAGAATTAGGAAGACACATTGAAATACTCTTGTTGAACAACGACTGCGTGATCGTGCCCAATCTGGGAGGTTTTATGACCCACCATGTGGAAGCCCGCTACGACGACCGCGACAGCATGTTCCTCCCCCCATTGCGAACCTTGGGCTTCAACCCACAGCTCACGATGAGCGACCCACTGTTGGCTCAATCGTATGCCGATGCCTATGACATCAGCTACCCTGAGGCCGTGGCTATGCTGGAGCGCGAGGTGGAATCGGTGAAGAGCCAGATAGAGCACTCGGGCAGTTATGAGTTTGCCGACTTGGGTACACTCCGTTCGAACGATGAGGGCCGTTATGAGTTCGAGCCCAACGAGTCGGGGTTGCTCACCCCCATGCTCTACGGTCTGAGCAGCATCGAGATGCCTTTGCTCGCAGAAGTGCTCAAGCACACCGACAAGCCCGGCACCATCACCCTGGAGAGCCGTCGCATCACCCCCAACCCATCCTTCCAACCCAGTCTTGCAACAATAATGTCACAAGTATCCCCTTCCGACCATCAGCGTGAGGAAAAAACCATCAGTATAAAAGTCAGCGTCTTGCGCAACCTCGCCGTGACCGCCGTGGCTGCCGTGGCTCTGCTGCTCTTTGCCCGTCCGGTATCGCCCGACCAGGATATGGTCGCCGACAACCAGCCCGCCGAGGCCAGTCTGCTCACTACCATCACCCCCAAGAAAGAGGTGAAGGAGGTGGCCACTGTTACCCTGTCGGCAGAGACACCAGCACAGGAGGCACCCGCCACGACTACCGCTGCAGCTACCCCTGAGTCGCGCAGTATCGTAGGCGCTTTTGAGGAATTGGCCAAGCACATCGAGTCGCTCAACGCCGAGGCCGTGCTTCCCACTCCCGGTCATTTCACCGTCGTGTTGGGTTGCAGCCTTCCCTTGGAGAACGCGCAGCTTTTCCTTGCCTCCATCCACGAGAAAGGAGCCCGCAAGGCTGCTCTCTTCGAGTATAAAAACGACCACATGGTGGTCTATGGTGACTATGCCGACAAGGACGAAGCCCTTGCCCAGCTACAGACACTCCAAGACGACGGTGTAGTGAGCAGCGGATGGATTATGGAAGTGAAATAGCCGATGAAGAGAGTACGCTGTCCGAAATGTGACCAATTCATCACTTTCGACGAGACCCGTTACGATGCAGGCCAGTCGTTGGTCTTCGAATGTCCGAACTGTGGAAAGCAGTTCGGTATTCGTATGGGGGTATCCCGTCTGCGCAACACGCAGAAAGAGGAGAATCCCGAGGAGGAGATGACCGAGACCAACTGTGGTAGTCTGCTTGTCATTGAGAATGTGTTCCATTACAAGCAAGTGCTGCCCCTGCGCATGGGCGACAACAGCATAGGCCGCTACATGAAGGGCAGCAAGACCACTCTTCCGATAGAGACCAACGACCCCAGCGTCGACATGCTGCATTGTGTAATCAACGTGTCGCGCGGCAAGAACGGGCAACTGAAGTATGTGCTCCGCGACGGTCCGAGCAACACTGGCACTTTTGTAGACAATGAGATTCTTGGTGACCGTGAGCGCCGCGTGCTCGAAGACGGCTCACTTTTTACGATTGGCGCCACGAGTATCATCCTGCGCACGGCCGACTCGAATGAGGGCTGATGCCATATTCCTTATCCGCATACTGCCAATCCACAGCAACCTACAAATACTCCAACCAAAAAAAGAAAGAAAGTGAGGCTTGAAACACCACAGTTTCAAGAGAACAGCGCTGTACCCAGTGTTTTGGTGAGCCATACAAGGAACCAAACCATTCCAACTATGGCAACGAGAAGGAGGACAAGTACCGCAGCCGACTGCCATGCCTTTCGATGAAGTTCATGAACTACATGCGGGTAGTTGTAAATATACCCATCGATCAACTTCATGTTTTTCGCATGCGACTTGTTGAAGAAGTCGATGACATCACCGACAAAAAACGGGAGCATGCCCATGAGCACGTCGCGCATCGCATTGTTGAGTACGGCCAAGGTAAGAGGGACGGAGCGCAACTTGTAGAGACTGAAATACACATGTACGAGAGCGAAAGCCGAAGCCATCATGTCGCCCAGTCCGCCTGGCACCAGTCCTGCCACCCCATCGAGATAATACTGGTCCATGTAGAGCGCCACCTTTTTCATCATACGATAACTCTTAGAATTCAGCAATCGCTGTTTCCGCACCTCTTTTTTGCTGACAAGCGAAGGCAATTCCGGATTTTGATGTTCCTCTTGCATGACGGTGGCCATTTATTCGTTGTATCGTAAAATGCTTCCTTCGGTTATCTCTTGCTGCGCAGTTGCAGTTTGGGAATTCTGTAAGGTTGTCCTGGCTGGGGCTGGTCGTTTCCATCGTTGGCCACGACAATATAAATAGTGTGTTCCGTTCCGAGCATCATCTTCGAGATACTGAGTGCGGTCTGTCCGTGTCCTACGGTGATGACCGTGTCGATAGCCACGATGTCGTATGCCCCATAAGGAATCTGGGCATTCATGGCATCGAAATCGATGGTGTCGGCCACCTCGTTTTCAGACGATATGCCAGAGGTTGTGACGGTATCGTTTTCGGCTACCAATGCAGAGTCGGCAGTAAGGGACACATCCGCAGCCTCTACATTCCCATATTCTTCGCCTGTATAATTGAAGAAGAAGAAAACCAGGCCGATAATGGCCACCACTCCCAACAACACGACCAATCCCGTGAAGTTTCTTTTCACTTGAGGAGCTGGCTCCTGGGCAGGAGTATCGGGTGTGGCAGGCACAATGGGAGCAACGGCATTGCTGGCGGGAGAAGGAGATTCTTCTGAGGACTGGGAATTTTCAGAAGAATCTGAGTTATCAGAGTACTCCGAGTTCTCAGAGTTCTCGGAGTTCTCTGAAGACTCTGAATCATCCAATTTTTCCAAATTATCCGATTCTTCTGCTTCAGTTTTCTCCAATGTAGATTCAGGAGTCTGGCTTGGTGTCTCTACTTCGTTTTCTACGTCGTCGATGGTCTTGATGACGAATGTGTCGGTGGTGACAGCGGAGTCGTCGTCATCGGAAATCACCTCTGTATCGTCGAAGGTGACACCCTCATGGAGCTCGACGGGTTGGAAATAGGAGAATGGACGGTTGACAAGACCAGCAAGCGTATCGTCGGGACGGAATGTCACCTTGCCATAAACAAGATTACCGACCTGCACCTTGGTGAGTTGGAACGCTCCCAAGCCCGATATGGCCACCTCGTCGTCGTTGTTCATCACGTGGAGCAGTGCCCTGAAGAACTCCATCACAGCCTTTTCAGCCACATTGGATGCTATTTTCAGCTGACCAGCCAGTACGGCAGCCACTTTCTCCATGGCGACATATCCGCTTTTCTCCTCCTCATCGAGCACAGGATAGGCCACGAACCGCATCAGGAGTTGGGGCGGGATTAGCGTGCGTTTCTTTGTAGAGGCATCTATGACGATGTGCTCATTACGCTTCTCCACGATGAATTTTCCGAAATCACGGATGATGAGTTCCCCACTATCCACGATGGTATTACCCAGCCATTTTACGATGGTTGTGATATATTGTTCGGCCGTCTCAGGCGAGCAACCCAACCGGGCGGCCAGGAAAAAAACGAATTGACTATTGTTCATGGCATAAGCTTTTATCTCACGACCTCACCATAGAGGTCGAACTCCTCTGACCCTGTGATACGCACATTGTAGAACCTTCCGTTGCGCAGGGTTCTATCGCCGACGGGGATGAGCACCTCGGGATCGACCTCGGGCGACGAGAATTGCGTGCGGCCCACATAGTAGCCTTTTTCCTTGCGGTCTACAATCACCTTCATCGTCTTACCCACCAGCGAGGCCTGAATTTCGGCGCTGATATCCTGTTGCACAGCCATCAGCCGGTCGAGTCGTTCGCGTTTCACGTCCTCGGGCACATCATCCTTATAGTGGAGCGCGCTATAGGTGCCCTCTTCCTCGGAATAGGCAAAAGCACCCAGGCGCTCGAACCGTGCCCATCGCACGAATTCGAGGAGTTGATTGAAATCGTCGTCGGTTTCACCAGGGAAGCCCACCATCATCGTCGTACGGAGGTTGACCCCCGGCACCGTCTCCCTAAGCCGGGAGATAAGATTATAGGTCTCCTCCTTGGTGGTATGGCGGTGCATCCGCTGCAGCATATTGTCGCTTACATGTTGCAGGGCGATGTCGAGGTATTTGCATACCTTGGGATTGTCGCGCATCACCTGAAGCAGGTCGTCGGGAAACTGGTTGGGATAGGCATAATGCAGTCTGACCCACTCAATTCCCTTTATCTCGGCCATCCTGGCAACGAGTTCGGCAATGTGTCGATGTCCATCGATGTCGACCCCATAATAGGTGAGTTCCTGAGCGATGACCTGCAACTCTCTCACCCCTTTATCGGCCAGTAAGCGCACCTCGCGGAGAATATCCTCCATCGGCCGGCTTTGATGCCGCCCTGTGATGATGGGGATAGCACAATAGGCACACTTCCTGTCGCAACCCTCGCTGATCTTCAGGTAGGCATAGTGGTGGGGAGTGGTAATATGGCGTTGGTCTTTGTAGGCCGGTATCTCAGCCTTACCCAAGTCGGTGAGCAATTGGTTGTAGTCGAATTTCCCGTAGTATTTGTCGACATTGTCGATTTCCTCAAGCAGTTCCTTATGATACCGCTGTGACAGACACCCCATGACAAAGAGTTTGCGGATACGCCCTTCCTCCTTGGCCATGGAGAAGCGGAGTATCTCGTTGATGCTCTCCTCCTTGGCATCCTGTATGAATCCACAAGTGTTGATGACAACGATTTCCCCTTTCGGGTTGGCGCTGTCGTGCTTGCACGTGTATCCGTTCGCCTCGAGCTGCCGCATGATTTTCTCGCTGTCGACGAGATTTTTCGAGCAACCCATGGTGATGATGTCGACTTGGTTCTTGATCATTCTGTGTTGTATGGAAGAAAGAGGTGGACGTTATTTCTCACCGAAGAGCGAGTCGACGAACTGCTGTTTGTTGAAGAGCTGCAGGTCTTCCATGCCCTCTCCCAGTCCAATGTACTTCACTGGTACTTTCAGTTGGTCGCTGATGCCAATCACCACACCACCCTTTGCTGTGCCATCGAGTTTGGTGATGGCCATGCTGGTGATGTTAGTGACAGCCGAGAACTGCTTGGCCTGCTCGAAGGCATTCTGACCGGTACTGCCGTCGAGGACGAGCATCACCTCATCGGGAGCATCAGGCAGCACTTTTTTCATCACGGCCTTCACCTTTTTGAGCTCGTTCATCAGTCCCACCTTGTTATGCAGTCGTCCGGCAGTATCGATGAGCACCACGTCGGCCTGGTTGGCCTTGGCCGAGGTGAGGGTATCGAAGGCCACGGAAGCCGGGTCGGACCCCATCTGCTGCTTGATGACCGGCACGCCTACGCGCTCGCCCCAGATACAGAGTTGTTCCACGGCAGCGGCGCGGAAGGTATCGGCGGCGCCAAGATACACTTTCTTGCCCGCCTGCTTGAACTGATAGGCCAGTTTGCCGATAGTGGTGGTCTTCCCCACTCCATTCACGCCCACCACGAGGATGACATAGGGTTTATGGTCAGTGGGAAGGTCCCAGTCATCATTATCATTGGTGTTGTTCTCTGCCAGCAGCGAGGCGATTTCCTCTCGTAGGATGCCATTGAGTTCGCTGGTGGTCACATACTTGTCTCTTGCCACCCTCTCCTCAATGCGCTCGATGATTTTGAGCGTAGTCTCCACTCCTACATCGGAAGTGATGAGCACCTCCTCGAGGTTGTCGAGCACGTCGTCATCGACTTTCGACTTTCCGGCAACGGCCTTGGTGATTTTGGAGAAAAAACTTTGCTGTGTGCGCTCAAGACCCTTATCGAGGGTCTCCTTCTTTTTCTTATTGAATATACCGAATAATCCCATAATACAATATTTTGGTACAAAGTTAGTGCAAACCGAACGAAAAGCAAAATAAATCACAGATTTATTTTCTTTTCTGAGGTGCAGCCTAACTTCGAGCGAAGATCAAAGATACGACTAAGTGAGCAAAATGCAAAATGTTTTTTGCATTTTAGATTGGTTTATCACCCCCTCGTTGAACCGTGCATTTATTTTTTTCGTATTTTTGCAATTGATTAATAAGATGGATTCACCTAAAGATAGCAACAAGATGAAACTAATGGTTATTATCAAGCGCGTGATGGGGAGCGTGGTCTTCGAGACACTATTGTTGATGGCAGTCATTTGCTCCATCTTTCCACAGCGGGGCTTGGCACAGACGAACGACAGCATCCCATTTCTTTACCGAGGCCATCTGTTCGTTCCTTCAATCATCAATGATTCTGTCAGCTGCAACGTCATATATGACACTGGCGCTGCCAATATGTATGGTGTGGACAGTGTCTTCCTGGAACAATGCGGATGGCATCCCGAGCATACAGGTGATGCCTACACGGGTGGTGCGGCTGGAAAAACGAAGGTGAGAATCATCACGGACAAGACTAAGGTGAACATCGGGAACATTGATGACCGCTATGGAATAGTGCCTATTTTCAAGCTTAGGGATGTGGTAGACTGCCACGTTGACGGCATTTGGGGTATCAAGAACGTTGCCGACTACCCGTTTGAAATTAATTTCGAACATTCATACCTAAAACAGCATAAGGCCGGAATGCCTTGTTTGGATGGATACCAGAAACTGCCTATCCAGTATGAAAAGAACAGGATCATGCTTCAGGCGGAGACATACATTGGTGGAGTTGTGGTCAAGGGGTTGTACCTGATGGATACAGGCGCGGGCAGTTCTGTTGATTTCACGGCAAAAACAGTCAAGGATTATCGTTTGGATTCCATTCCTGGAAAAAGATACATCTCAGATTTGGCACAATTCGGGATTGGAGACAAGGAAAAAGAATGGTATGTGGACATGATGTCGGACAGGATAGTCATTGGTGAAGACACCATTCGCAAGGAGTCAGTATCCTATTTTCCAGAAGGAACGGGCGCATTCAGCGACAGGCCTTATGTTGGGATTATCGGCAACGATGTCTGGTCGAAATTCAACATCATTATCGATGCCAAGAACAAATTGCTTTGGCTTCGTCGCTACAAGCCCGACAGTCACCAACAGCCCATCCATGACTTTGGATTCAGAAACCGCACCGACATCTGCCGCGGTTGGGTGGTATCAAGACTGACGAGGGAAAGCGATGCTGTGAAAGCCGGGATGGAACTGGGCGACACCATCATCGCCGTGAATGGGAGAAACGTTGCCGATTACACATGGGAGGAGGAGTATGACATCGGCAATCTTCCCAAACTCCACCTTGACATCATCGGAGCCAAGGGCAATGAAAAGCGCATCACCTTGGAATCCAAAGAGTGGTGGTAAGCAATCCTATGTAATTCGCCTCTCACTCCGACAGTGGGAAAGAGCCAAAAGAGGGAGCTGTCGCAAGTGTTAGTCGTATTTACGATTAACACTTGACGCTATGATGTTTATTCCTGTCAAAAAATATTGGAAATCGCTTGTCATTTCAGAAATAAAGTATATATTTGCATAAAAATCTAATAAACATACCTACGACCTTAAACACATCACACCAAACGCTATGAACGCACAAAAGTTACCTACAGTTGAAGAAGTATTCTCATGGATGAGGAAACTCTACGACGAGAGCTATTCGGGCTTGACGAAACTGGAGAAGAGCGAGCAACACATGTATGGCACGATGGTCACCACGCCCAACGACAAGAAATTCATCGTGCGCATGCTCGACGAGACCAGTCAGGTGCGCGACACCCAGAAGCTGGCTGTTCGTGTGAAAGACCTGATCGACCAATATGGTATTCCCCATTTCCTCGGCAAGACCGACCACTGCCTGTTTTGGATGTACCAGAAATTCGCTTACCTGCCACTGTTCAACTGGGTATCGGTGCCCATCATCAAATGGCGTCTGCGTCGCGACACCAGCAGGGTGATCATCAACGCAGCCCGGCCCAACCTTACCCGTCACCTTGCCACCCGTTTCCAACAAGACATCGGGCAGAACGTGAATCTCCTTGGCGAGGTGGTGCTCGGCGACGGTGAGGCCGACAAGCGCTACCAGTCATACTTGGAAGCCCTGAAAGAGCCCGACATCAACTACATCTCCGTGAAGATATCGGGCATCTACGCCCAGACCCACGCCTTGAACTACAAGGAGTGCTTCCCCGAGCTCATCCGCCGCATGTCGGAACTCTACCAGGCCGCCATCGACAATCCCTATACCGATGCCAACGGTGTGAAGCGAGCCAAGTTCATCAACCTCGACATGGAGGAGTACAAGGACGCTCACCTGACGATGAAACTGTTCAAAGACGTGCTCTCGCTGCCCCAGTTCAAAAACTACGAGGCTGGTATCGTGGTGCAGGCCTACCTGCCCGACGCATGGGATTTCCAGACCGAGCTGCTCGACTTCGCCCACCAGCGCGTGGCTGAGGGCGGCGCACCCATCAAGATGCGCATCGTGAAAGGTTGCAACCAGGATATGGAGAACATCGTGAGCGACATGCGTGGATGGCCCAACCCCGTAAGGCAGAGCAAGACAGAGGTGGACGCCAACTACCTCCACATCATCGAGCGTGGTCTGAAGCCCGAGAACGCCAAGGTGCTCCACATCGGCATGGCCTCGCACAACCTCTTCACCATCTCTTACGCCTACCTGCTCACCGAGACCTACAAGACTCCCAAAGACTGTTTCTGCTTCGAGATGCTTGAGGGTATGGCCAACCACATCTGGCGGGCACAGAAGAAATTCGGCAACCACGTGATACTCTACACCCCCGTGGTGAAGAAAGAGCATTTCCTCAACGCCATATCCTACCTGGTGAGACGAATGGACGAGAACACCGCCCCCGACAACTTCCTCACCCACTCCTTCTCGCTCAAGCCCGGCACCAAAGAATGGAAAGAACTGGAACAGCAGTTCATCGACGCCTACAATATGAAGGACTCGCTCTCGCATACTCCCACCCGGACACAAGACCGCAACAAGCCCTATGAGGGACAGGCACCCCGCGACGAGCTGAAGAATGAGCCCGACACCGACTTCGACCGTTTCTGCAACCAGCAATGGGTTGAGCAGATTTTCAGAAAATGGAAAGCAGCGTCTTCCACCAAGCTCAGCCAAGCCTCAGGATGGGGAGAATGGAAACCAGGCGAGGTGTTGCCCACACAAGTTGGCAACAGCCTGACCTTCAATGCCGACCATGCCCGCTACTTCGACCGCTCACAGGAAGGCGACGTGCTCGTGTGCGAGATGTCGCGCGCCAACAAGGAACAGACCCGGCAAATCATTGAAATTGCCGCCAACGACCCCTCTGGATGGCGTAGCACTACCATAGAGGAGCGCCATCGGTTGATGTATGAGGCAGCCAATCACCTTGGTGCCATGCGTGGCGACCTCATCGGAGCGATGTGCGCCATTACCGGCAAGACGGTAGAAGAAGCCGACGTAGAGGTGTCGGAGGGTATCGACTATTGCAGGTTCTACACCACCACAATGAAGAAGTATGCCTCGCTCGACGATATCGAGATGAAGGCCAAGGGAACCGTGCTCGTGCTCTCGCCATGGAACTTCCCCTGCGCCATCCCCTGTGGCGGTGTGGTTGCCGCCCTCGCCTCAGGCAACACTTGCATTCTGAAACCCGCCACCGTGGCGGCTCCCGTAGCATGGCTCTTTGCCAAAGCCTTCTGGGATGCCGGCGTGCCGAAAGAAGCACTACAAGTTGTGATTACCGACCGCGATGCCACGCCGTTGCTCACTTCCTCGCCATCAGTGAGCCACATCATCCTGACCGGCGGCACCGAGACCGCACAGACCATTGCCCATGCCAACCCACGCAAGCCTCTCTCGGCCGAGACAGGCGGCAAGAACGTGATGATACTCTCGGCCAAGGGCGACCGCGACCACGCCATCATGAATGCCTGTCGCTCTGCCTTTGGCAACGCTGGCCAGAAATGCTCCGCCTGCTCCATACTCCTTGTGGAGCGCTCTGTCTACGACACCGAGGAATTCATGGAGAAGCTGAAAGACTGCGCCTCATCGCTCAAAGTGGGTGGTGTGTGGAACGCCGGCAACATTGTCGGTCCGATGATCACCAACGAGAACGAAAAACTCATGCACGCCATGCAACTTGAGCCGGGCGAGCAATGGCTCATCGCTCCTGAGTTTGTGGACAGCAAGAAATACATTCTAAAGCCCACCGTGAAGATTGGTGTCAAACCCACCTCCTTCACTTTCCGCACCGAACTTTTCGCACCACTTCTTGCCGTCACCCCTTACGACACGCTCGAGGAGGCAGTGGCACTGGTCAATGGGTTGGACTACGGACTGACATCAGGCCTGCAGTCGCTCGACGAACAAGAGCAGAAATACTGGAAAGAGCACATCGAGGCCGGCAACCTCTACATCAACCGTGGCATCACCGGTGCCATCGTCAACCGTCAGCCTTTCGGTGGAATGAAACTCTCGGCCTTCGGACCTGGTCTGAAAGCGGGAGGTCCTAACTACTGCCTGCAGTTCATGACTGTGACCGACAAGAAAGGCAGTGCCACCGACTACAAGAAATCCTATGCCGAATGGTATGAGCGCGAGTTCCGCCATGCCCGCAACATCCAGCCCCATATCCGTGGCGAGCAAAACGTATTCAGGTACCTGCCACTCAAGGGAGGCATGGTATTGCGCCTCTTCGGCGATGAGACCCTGGATCAAATCAAGATGGTGTGCCTGGCCGCCAGCACCGTGGGCACTCCTCTTACCATCTCCGCCGACAGCAGCCATCCACTCATCGACAGCCTGCCTTCAAAAGTAAAGAGAGAGAGTCTGGAACAATTCTGCCAATCGCTGAAAGGCTATGAGCGCATACGCACCATCTCGCGAAACGTGCCCGACGAGGTGTTTGTGGCCGCAGCCCATGCCGACCGCTACATTGCCCAGTCGGCACCTGTGAAGAACGGACGCATCGAGCTCTCGCTCTACATCAAGGAGCAGTCGATAGCCAACGAGTATCACCGCTATGGCTCGCAGATTGAGATACCACCCGTAGAATAAACCATAGCTCCAAAAAAACAGTTTTTTTGGAAAAAGGGTAGTTTTTGCCGCAAATAGATGTATCTTTGCATCTGATTTGCGGCAAAATCCTTTCTGTAGGCAAGGTATCGCCCTGGCAACATGAAGCCGCACATTTTCTTAATACCACGATGAGATATATTGGAGAAATCATTTCGTTGGGCGTGGCTTGTTCGTGGACCATCGCCGCTCTGTCGAGCGAGATAGGCAGCCGTCGGCTGGGCGTTTTTGTGATGAACGTCTGGCGTATGGGCGTGGCGCTTCTCCTCTCGGCCCTGCTGATGTGGATGGTCTTTGGCAGTCCCTACCCCGTATATGCCAGTGCCACCACATGGGGTTGGCTGTTGCTGTCAGGCGTCGTAGGCTATTTCTTCGGAGACTGGTGCCTGTTCAATTCCTACCTCACCATCGGCTCACGTTTCGGTCAGCTGTTCATGACGCTGGCCCCTATGTTCACCGCCCTAACGGCTTGGGTGATGCTCGGACAACGGCTGTCGTGGAGCACGCTGCTGGCCATGGCTGTCACTCTTTCTGGCATTGCCATCTCGGTGCTCAGCCGCGACGGGAACCACAAGATAGCCGTATCGCTTCCCACCAAAGGCATCCTGATGCTGATTGGGGCTGGCCCGTTTGCCGATGTCCGGGAATCGGTGCTCCAGCGCTGCACGCGAAATCTCAATGTCTTCGGCGGCCTCATCCGGATGGGTACAGCCCACCGTCACCATATCGCAGGGGCGGATCGTGTTCCAGGAGAAATTCAGGCCTACGTAAGGCGTCACGCGTCCCGCGGCCATGGGCTTGATGGTCATAACCGGTTTCTTTGCGTTGTTGATGATCGACGCAACGGTCTCAATCTCAACCTGCATCAGGAAGCCCATGCAGTTATAAATCTGAATGTAGGTTTCAACGTCATAGCCATTGTCATCAGAATAGGTGATCAGCTCCGGCATATGGGCCGAAAGACCCGGAATCATCCCTTCCTGCCGGATCATGTCCGTGTAGTCGTCCAGCCGGACAATCTTGTGCAGGTTTTTGTTCACGAGTTGTTCCACGCTGGAATGATGCA
>ONSV01000049.1 GCA_900320585.1 uncultured Prevotellaceae bacterium
GGTAGGTGCCGATGGCAATTCTACTCCCGCTGCCTTAAGAGGTATGACAAGCCGTTACTATATCAATGGCAACTACGCCTATGCCGCCCCCGAGGGCTCAAAGGAGAACTACGACTGGAAAGGTGTGATCTACGACAGCGGTGTGTTCGATATTGATGGCGAGAAGTATAGTGCTGATGCCAATCATTGGTATGGCGACAATGTGGAGCACAAACCGAACGCAGCTGGTACCGACTGCGTGAGCATCAAAGTGAACGAGCCCTCGCCCAAAGGCGAAGTGACCACCCATACAGCTGTGAACGCCTTCCCTAAGGTGCTTGCCTACTCAGGCGCCTCGCTCTACCGCGACAACGTGGACGAGCGTTATGCCAATGAGGCTGAGACTGGAACGGCTACTTATACGGGCTCCGTCACCAAGCAGCCTGGCATTATCGACGTGGTGGCCGACGTGGAGGGTTACACCGAGGATACCTTCCCCACCGGCTCTCGTGATGCCGACTTCGACACCGACAGAGACGGTATTCCCAACTATTGGGAGGAGGCCAACGGACTGAACCCCAACGATGCCAGTGACGCGGCACTCTTCACCATCGACACCGAAAAAGGATGGTATTCCAATCTCGAGGTCTATCTCAACTCACTTGTGGAGGACATCATGAAGCAAGGCAATGAGGATGCCACGGAGAATGTTGAGGAATATTATCCCAACTATGTGCATGTCAGTGGTATCCACAATATGTCGTCGGGCAACGTGGTGAAGACCGAATACTATTCCATTGATGGAAAGAAGATCAACCATCCCACAACGGGAGTAGTCATCCGCAGGCAGACGCTGAGCGACGGCCAAGTGAAGATCAGCAAAATTATCCTATAAAATAAAAAACCTCGGGGCAACTGAATGACAATTGTCCCGAGGTTTTTATGGTACAAAACAAGTCTTATTGCTCTACCTGAGTCACGACAAATGGATGCTTTACCGCCTCGTATGCACATTTCTGGCAAAGGAGTTGATTGGAAGCATCCACAGGCAAATTGCCCTCAGCCGACATCTCTTCTTCAGTAATGGCATGAAGTGCTCTGTTATTAAGAACCGATACGCCGAAAGCATCTCCGAAGAGCACCTGGAACCATGTGCATGCAGCCACATAACGTCCTACTCCATAACATAAATGCCATTTATCGCGTGTGAGATAAAGACCATTGTCGAGACGAGTGTTTCTTGCATTCTGTATTGCCATCCCGACCGGGATTACTCGAATTCCATATTGCCTTGATAATCTGATTGCACACTCCACATTACCATCAAACTCTCTGGGATGAGAATCTATAGTGTGACTCCATGGCATGGCAAAGGCCATCACGAGATTCTTGACAGGACAATTTGCACGTACGATGGACACCAACTCGTCGAGCACCCCTTCAAAACTTTCCCAGTTATAGGAGGTTGCACTCGACTGTAGAAGAACACAGACATCCCATCTACGCTTGAGCACATCGCTGACAGGAGCCAAGAGTACCCTGGGGCCACTACCAGCCATTTTTGTAAAAGTTTTATTCTGTCCCGATTTGTAGAAATCGACCCAATCTTTGACACTGCCTCCATTGATCACTCCATTGTACACACAGATGCGGGTCGTATCGAGACCGGCAGACAGAACCAAATCATTGAGATAGGCAGTGGCATCTATCGAAAAGCTGTTGCCAAGGACAACCACCCGTACAGAGTCGCCCAGGATAGGTTTCTGGGGAGGAAAATCATCTGTCTCGACATCTGGAATGTTGTTCTCGTTATCCTTCGATGAGCACGATATCACCATACAACAGGCAATCAGCAATAAAGGCCAGAATTTAAACAATTTGTTACGATTCATATAATGACGACTAAATGGTTCATCCCAATTCCTTCATATACCATGTAGGAATCATGATTGCAAAGATACATGATTTCTTCTTGAAAAGGTATACATCTCTAACGAAATATAGGCTTCAACCACAAAAACCATCCAATAATTCCTCTTTTCATAATAATTTTTGTACTTTTGCAATCGCATTTTAATAAGCACAGGTAATCTGCGGGTGCCACTCCACACCCCCACGCGGCTCACGGTGGTTTGTTCAATGCACATGTCAGCAAATCGATTTCCTCTTTTGCAACATAGTAAAAGAGCAGATATGTGTATGGCACACACCTAAGCTGCAGCGAATGAACTGATTGATGGAATGAATAAGATAGAATCGATATTTTTGTTTCCCAAGAATATCTACCAGAGACTTACCAATTCCTCACATAGAAGCAAAGAAGCTGTCAGGAATATTGCCATATCCCTGACAGCCAAGGGAATCAGCATCCTGAGCAATCTGCTTGTGGTGCCGCTTACCATCAATTATGTCAATTCATCCCGCTATGGCATTTGGCTCACCCTGTCGTCTGTTATCAGCTGGATTGCATTCTTTGACTTGGGGCTGGGCAATGGATTCAGGAACAAATTTGCCGAGGCACGTGCCAAGGGCGACACGCTTCTTGCCCGAAAATACCTGAGTACCACCTACTTCGTGATGGGTGCCATCGTCATTCTGCTCTATGCCTGCGCCTTCATTGCCAATCAGATGGTCAATTGGTCGAGTGTGCTCCATGTGGAGCAAGCATATTCCGAGGAACTACGCGATGTGTTTTCCATACTCAGTTGCTTCTTTTGCCTGAACATGGTATTCAATGTGTTCAGCGTGATGCTCACAGCCGACCAAAAGGTTGGTTTTTCATCACTCATCTTGGGTATAGGGCAGTTTTTCTCTCTCGTTGCCATATATGTGCTCACCCGTGTCAGCGAAGGCAGCCTTCTCCACCTCGCCACGTATTATGCCGGTGTGCCCTGCCTGGTGATGCTGATAGCCTCGGTCATTGGTTTTACGACCACACGATACAGGCATTTGCGTCCCAGCCGACGTCTTGTGGATTTGTCGTTGGTTCGAAACATCCTCAATCTTGGCATCCAGTTCTTTGTCATCTACATTTGCCTGCTGCTGATCTTCCAAATCATGAATATCGTCATCACCCGTGAACTCGGACCAGTGGCAGCCACCCAATACAACATCGCCCATAAGTATTTCAACATCTTATATATGGTGATGCTCATCATCATATCTCCATTCTGGTCGGCATTTACCGATGCCTACACCCGCAACGACTATGCCTGGATGCGCTCTATCATGCGCAAGCTCGAGTATAGCTGGCTTCTCTGCGTAGGTGGCGGACTGCTCATGTTGCTATTGTCGTCATTCTTCTACAAATTGTGGATTGGTGAGAGTGTCGACATGAAGTTTGCGCTGTCGGCAAGCGTAATGGTATTCATTCTCTCCCAGATACTGGGAGCCATATACATGCAGATGATCAATGGTATCGGATTCGTGAGGATTCAACTTCTCACATATGTTACCTTCGCTCTCATCTCGCTTCCATTGATGGTATACTCCTGCCGCCTTTTTGGAGTGGTGGGAATCGTGGTGATGCCATCTATCGTTTACCTGTTCCAGGCATTGCTCGGAAGAATCCAATTACGGAAAATCATCAATCGCACTGCTACTGGTCTCTGGTGTAAATAGACTTCGATATCTATGTTAGGAATCTCTCTGCTTGTCATAGCCATTCTCACATACGTTCTTAATTTAAAGAAGATAAGTCTCTTTATCTTCACCACTTTCATGCTCAACGGTTGGTGTGTACTCACCGACGATGTGTTAGGCGTGAAGAACTTCGACATGGCTGTCATCTATACCTTCGTGGTATTGGGATTTTCTTTGTTGTTCGAGAAAAATCCTCGCAATTTTGACGATTCCAAGCTCAAGCCCTGGCTTTACCTCTTTTTGGGATTCATGGTGCTCGACATCATCTTCTCGTACAACCACTACGAGTTCACCCCCTACCAAATTGTGCAGGGATGTCGTGCTTCATTTCTATTCCTGTCATATTTCTTTCTACGAAAAGCCAAGGTCAAAGACTTGTTGTGGATCAACGAAATATTCTTCTACATCACCTTGGTCACATCGGTTTTGTATATACTTGAGGTATTCTTTGACTTGCCCGTCCTCCCCTATGACGAGGAGGGAGCAAAAATCGATGACTACACAGGCATCATGCGTTTCTACAACTCACCGCCCCTACTCTATTGGTATATCTTCATCTCTGTTTTGTCGCCCAATCTTCTGAAGTCGAAATTGACCTTCCCCAGCATATTCGTCTTCACAATCGCACTTATCGCCACACTTGGCCGCATCCAGATTGCCATGACAGCTGTAGTGCTTCTTGTAGGACTGATTATCCAAGGCAGGATCAAGTCGATTTTGACAGCTGCTGTGGCACTGCTTGTACTCACGGCCCCCTTTGCCCAAATTCTCAGTGCCCGGTTTGCCGGCAAATTCGAAGACTCCACCTCCAGTGAGATCAAGAACATATTCAACGGTAGTATTCAGGAAACCGTATATGTGGGTAATTCCAAGGATGTAGGAACACTTACCTATCGTCTGGCCTGGATTTATGAACGAGCTGACTATCTAAGCGACCGCCCCATTTCTGAAAATATATTTGGACTGGGACTCATCAGCGACAGCCAGACGTTGAAAGTGCAGAGCATGTATAATTTCGAATTAGGTCTTATTGACGAAGAGGAGAACATGGCCCAGCTTACCACACCTGACATCTCGTATGGCAATCTACTCTCCAAATACGGATACGTAGGCGGTGTCCTCTATTTGATGATTTGGCTTCAAATACTTGCGACATTTATCAAACGACGAAAAGAAGACGAAATGGCCTTCGTAGGTATGCTTCTCATCATCAACTGTATATTGTTGGGATTCTCGGGCACTACTATATCCGACCAAGGGTACCTGATTACTCCATTCTTAGCTTACGTGCTATTGATTCATAAGATTTCCGAGAATTCTGAGGAAAAGAAACGGAATGAACACATTGCCCTAACATGAACCTATTCCATTTAGCTGTCTTATATGTTGTCAAGGCTTGGCAAAAAGCCCATAGAAGTTTAAATGTGTTCAACAACATTTACGCCAAGGCCTATTTGCAATACAAGAAAGCATGCTACCAGCGGGATATCCAGTTTTATGGATTTCCTCGCCTTCGTTTCGGAGAGGGTTGTGATGTCAAAATCGGAAAGGGATTCATATGTCGTTCGGCAGGGAACACATCGCTTGACGACATCACATCCTCATATATGGTGGTTCATTCCGGAGCCCAGCTTCACATCGGTAACAACAGTGGCATTAGCGATACCGTCATCGTATGCACGACAAGCATCACCATCGGAGATTATGTGAACATAGGCAATGGCACTATCATCATCGATTCCGACATGCATCACCTTGACTGGCAAACACGCATCGACAGAGAATCTGACAGGCAAGGACTCAACAACCAGCCTGTGACCATTGGCAACCATGTGTTCATAGGAATGCGCACCATAATCCTGAAAGGAGTGACAATTGGCGACAAATCTGTAGTAGCCGCAGGAAGTGTGGTGTGCCGTGATATCCCTCCTTGTGAGATGTGGGGTGGCAATCCCGCACATTTCATCAAGAAAATTGGCAGTTGACACATGAAAATCATCCATATTGAATCGGGCCTTGGCAACCAGATGCTCAGCTATTGTGAGTACCTGGCCATGAAAAAAGCCAACCCCGGTGACGACTGTTACATTGAGACCATTGTCTACGACATTCCAGAGTGCAACAATGTGATTTGCCAATGGAATGGTTTCGAGCTCGAACGGATTTTCCATATCGATGCGCCAAATATCAAATCCTACTTCAATGATGAGGTATGGCAGCAGGTGATGGCAGATATCCGGAAATCCCAGTTCTGGCTGAGAAATTGGAACTACCCGGTGCACTTTACCAATGCCTTCCGCCATGCCGGACTCGAGGTGGTGAACATGAGAGGCGACTTTGAAGCCCCCGGTGCCAGTTACAAGACAACCCTCAGTGTGCCCTCCTACAAGAAGACCTTCCTTTTCCAATACCTAAACTTCCTTCGCAAGAAGCACCTCAGGAGGAAGCCAACGACGCCATACTCTCCCGAACTCTTCATCCAGTCGGAGCAGAACATTTTCACGGGCCAGCAGTTGACTTTCAAGAACAAGGGTAGCGGTATAGAGAAAATCGACAAGGAAGTGAGAGAGACATTCGTGTTTCCCCCTATCAGCGACGAAAGGAACCAAACCGCTATCGACCGCATCGAGTCGGAGCAATCGGTAGCCATACACGCCCGCCGGGGCGACATGCTCAGTTTTAACTTCGACTGCTACCACGGGGGTTATTTCAAGAGGGCCGTAGGATATATCAAAAGCGTCGTGAACAATCCGCACTTCTATATTTTCTGTGACCCAGGCAGTGTGGAATGGGCGAAACAGCACAGCAACGTCTTCGGACTCGACTTCAAGCGCGACCAAATCCAGTTCGTTGACTGGAACAGTGGGGATGACAGTTGGCGCGACATGCAACTCATGGCAGCTTGCAAGCACCAGGTCATCACCCGTAGTTCCTTTGGTTGGTGGGGAGCATACCTCAACCCATATCCCCAGAAAATCACATGCTCTCCCGATGTCTTCACCGACACCACACATCATTTTTAAGCCAGATGATACCCAAGACCATACATTATTGCTGGTTTGGTGGCAATCCACTTCCCCCACTCGCACAGAAATGCATTGCGTCGTGGAAGAAGTACCTGCCCGATTATGAAATCAAGCTTTGGGATGAGCACAATTTCGATGTCAACAGCATCCCTTATACCACAGAGGCATACAAGGCAGGCAAGTATGCCTTCGTCAGCGACTATGCTCGGTTCTGGATACTCTTTCACCATGGAGGAGTGTATTTCGACACCGATGTCGAGGTGATACGCCCTATCGACGACATCATAGAGAAAGGACCGTTCATGGGATGCGAACGCGAGGCCGACCCCAATGAGCCGGAATCGTCGTCGGGCTATCAGCTATGGCCTGCTCCCGGACTGGGACTGGCATGCCCTCCCGGACTCGACATCTATGCACAGTTTCTTGACATCTACTCGAAGCTCCATTTCAAAGTGGCTTCTGATGGTGAGAAGCAACTCACCATCGTCAATCACACAGCCGAGCTTCTGTGTGCTCATGGATTGAGGAACACATCCAAAATACAACTTGTGGCAGGAATCTATATCTATCCCAACGACTTTTTCTGCCCTATCAGTCCTGACACCCGTAGGCTACACATCACCGACAACACCCGCACCATTCATCATTTCGCCGCATCATGGGTGGACAAGTCGTTCGTCCATAAACTGAAAGACCTTGTCAGGGCGTTTATACCCGAGTCAGTGTTGTTATGGAACAACCGTCGCAAAAGAAAAGCCAAGTGACATATTCACTCACGCATTAAAGGATTCTCGTGATATGATATCCAACAAGCAAGACCTGAAAGAATACCTACGCAGAGACTTGGCAAGGTATGCCGACCAACCGCCAAGATTCCGTGACTGGGTGTTGCATAATGAGAAATGGTATGCATGGCAGTATGTCAAGGCCCTCCGCCATGTGGAATATTATACCAACACACGAGGGCATGGCCTGAGATACCTGTTGTGGTGGTATAGATACAAGCACCTGGGGTTCAAGCTGCATTATAAAATCAGTCCCAACACCACAGGCCCTGGACTCATTATCCATCATATTGGTGACTATCTCGGTGTGAAGCCATCGGCACGCCTCGGTGAGAACTGCACGCTTCGTGCAGGAGTGGTCATTGGAAGGCGGTTCGATGAAGACGGTGAAGGGCTGCCAGCCATCATTGGCGACAATGTGAATTTTGGGTTGGGCGTGAAAGTCTTCGGCCAAGTCCATATTGGCAACAACGTGCAGATTGGGGCCAACTCTATCATCACCAAAGACATTCCCGACAATGCCGTCGTAGCTGGTTCGCCCGCCAAAGTAATCAGAATCGTGGAATAACACCTTAAACCATGAGAATCGTCTATATTGGTCCGATAGCAAAACCTGGAATGCCTGCCATTGGTGGATACGAAGCCGCCAACAGGAAGAACATCGACACTCTCAAGAAGAGGGGGATTGACGTTGTTGAAATCGCCAACCCACTCATCAAGCACCAATATGGCAGCATCGCCAAGCTGGCATATGTCAAATTGCTGTTCATCCCATTCAAGTTGCTCAGATACCGCCATGCCAAGGAAACGGCCATCCACACCACCCCACTCTATAAGAACCTGTTATGGCCTTCGGTGCTGACCGTGTGGGCAGCCAAGCGTCTGCGACTGCCGGTAGTCGTAGACATCAGGGCAGGTTCGCTCATCAAGCTGGTCAAAATGAGGTCCACACTCTGGCGGCGTGGAGTGAGCTATATGCTCAATGCCGCCGATGCCATCACTGCCGAGGGAAAATCCTACCTCAAGGACATCCCGGCCACTTTCGGCGTGGAAAAGGAGATCCACTATCTTCCCAACATCACGTTCTGCGACCAAAGCACCTTCACCCCCCGGAAAGAGGAGCACATCAACATGATTTACTTCGGAAGGATTACCAAGCACAAGGGAGTGGACCTGCTTCTCGACATGATGGAGCAGCTCGACGACCGATACAGGCTCTACCTGGCCGGACATATCCTGAGCGACATCTCTGCCGAGGAAATCAAGAGAGAAAAAGTCATCTATCTTGGGGCTCTCACCCATGAAGAACTTTTCAAGCAGCTGGCACACATGCATATCTTCCTCTTCCCTACCAAATGGTTTGGAGAGGGGCAAAGCAACTCGCTCATCGAGGCTATGCAACAGGGACTCATCCCCATCGCTTCCGACCATGGCTTCAACAAGGACGTCGTCTCTGATTGTGGAGTCATTCTGCCCGCGGTAGCCGATGCCACCCAATATGCTGCAGCCGTCGCCAAAGTGGCGAAAGGCGACTTGAATGCAATGGGCCAAAATGCCATGGAGCATATCAAGGAGCATCACAATATTGACAACTGGATAGAAAAACTAATAACCATTTATAAAGAAATCATCCCGAAATCATGAGAATCAGCATCTTCGGATTAGGATATGTAGGTTGCGTAGGCGCTGCCTGTCTGGCCAAGCTTGGTCATGAAGTGATTGGTGTCGACGTGAACGAGAACAAGGTGAGGCTGATCAATGAAGGCAAGCCCACCATCATTGAGGAAGGAATTGCCCCACTCTGTCAGGAGGCTCACGAGAAAGGCCTGATGCGTGCCACCACAAATGCCAAGGAGGCGGTGATGGCAAGCGACATCTCGTTCATCGTCGTGGGCACGCCATCGAGCAAAGAGGGACATCTCAACCTCAGCTACATCTACACTGTGGCCGAGCGCATAGGCAAGGCCCTGAAGGACAAGGATGGTTTCCACATCGTCGCCATCAGGTCGACCGTGCTACCCGGAACGAATGAGCGTGTGAGTGAGATACTCGAAAAGGAGAGCGGCAAGAAGCGGGATACTGATTTTGCCGTGGTAAGCAATCCCGAGTTCCTCCGTGAGGGGACCAGCGTAAACGACTATTTCAACCCGCCACTTACGCTTGTGGGTACGAACAACCGCCGGGCAGAGGAATGCTTCCGCGAGCTCTACAAGGATATACATGCCGAGTTTGTATGCACTGACGTGAAAGTGGCGGAAATCATGAAATACGTCAACAACACCTACCATGCGCTGAAAATCGTCTTTGGCAACGAGGTGGGCAACATCTGCAAGCAGCTTGACATCGACAGCCATAAGGTGATGGAGATATTCTGCAAAGACCGCCAACTGAACATTTCGCCCTATTATTTCAAGCCAGGCTTTGCTTATGGCGGATCGTGCCTGCCCAAAGACATGAAGGCTCTCCGCACACTCGCCCACGACCTGTATGTGGAGGTTCCTGTCATCGACAGCATCCATCCGAGCAATGAGCACCAGAAAGACCATGCGGTGCAGACCATCCTTTCGAAAGGCAAGCGGAAGATTGGCATCCTTGGACTGAGTTTCAAGTCGGGAACCGATGACCTGCGCTGCTCACCCATCGTCGATGTTGTGGAACGCCTACTTGGAAAAGGTTGCGAGATTAGGATTTACGACAAGAATGTGGTAGTGAGTGAGCTCACGGGCACAAACAAGGATTTCATCATGGCCAAGATTCCCCACTTGCAACATTTCGTAACCTCCGACCTCGATGCCGTGTGCGCTGGTTCCGACCTGTTGGTTGTAACCAACAAGGAGAAGGAGTTTGAGCATCTGCTCTCACGATATCCCGGCAAAATCATCATCGACTTGGTGAGACAATGGCGCGAAGTGGATTACGATGGCTACTACGAAGGATTGTCGTGGGGCGACATCAACGAGAATGCAGCCGCGCAAAAACGCGAGATCGACAAAGACTTCCGCCAGACTGACTTCTGACATGGGCAAGATTTCGTGGTATGTGAACCGCCTGAAGGCGATGAGCCCCAGCGAGATATTCTGGCGATTGGACCAGAAAAGGCTTGAGTTCGCCGAACGGATATATGGGCGTCACTACCACCAGGTTGACTCCGATGTGTTCGACTCCCGATTGTCATCTCTCCGTTTCGACGGCCAAATGCTTGGGCTCCATTTCGGCAAAGCTGGACACACCTGCCACAACACCATCAGGTTGCTGGGCGAATTCGACTACCAGAATTACAAGACAAAATGGCACTCTGGTTTCCAAACTGATAACGAATGGGAACGGGTTTTCTCCTATCGGCTGAATTACAAACAGCGTGATGACATAGGTGACGCACGCACCAACTGGGAACTGAACCGGCACTATCAGTTTGCCATTCTTGCCAAAAACTATTACTGCACAGGTGATGAGAAATGGGCCGAGGAACTCACGTTCCTTTTCGATGATTGGAACAAGGAAAATCCTTTCCTGATTGGCATATCCTGGACCAGCGTGATGGAAATAGCCATTCGCTCGTTGTCGTGGTGCTTCTGCCTGGCTTATCTTCAAAAATCGGGGAAACACAGCGGTCTTCAAAAAAGGCTTGAAAACGGCATTGTCAACATGACCGACTACGTTTCGCGTCATCACTCCCGTTTCTCCTCAGCCAACAACCACCTCATTATAGAAGCCGCGTCAATGGCCATTGCGGGATATTGCTTTGACCATCGGCCTTGGAAAGACAAGGCGCTGAGTATCCTAACAACCGAACTGCCCAAGCAAAACACCAAGGATGGAGTGAACAAGGAGATGTCGCTCCATTATCAGGTTTTCGTGATGGAGGCCTATGCGCTCACTGCCCATTGTATGCAAGCCAACGGCGACGATGTGCCAGAGATTTGGAAGACCTATCTTGATGCCATGTGCCAATTCGTATGCCATAGCACCTACGGCAATGGCCCTCTCATCGAATTCGGCGACGATGACGAAGGAAAGGTCATCGACCTGGAGGGAGGTTCTGACGGCCACCATGTGGAAGATGTCATGCAATTCTGTTCCCTTATATTGGGAAAAAGATACACCACTTTTAGCAGGGCCTCGGAAACACTAAGATGTCTGTATGGCGACGGATACGAAAGAGCCATGTCGCACAGCCCGCACTTCGACACCACCAGCGGACATCATTTCGCAGTGGGAGGCTACACGTTCCTACGGAGCACTGACCAGAAAACCCTGATTGGCATCGACCATGCCCCATTGGGATTCGGAACCATTGCGGCCCATGGCCATGCCGACGCGCTGAGTTTCCAAATGATGGAAGACGGAGAGATGTTGCTTGCCGACCCTGGAACTTACATTTACCATTGTGACTTGCCGTCGAGAAACAGTTTCAGGAAAACCATCAACCATAACACACTGTGCATTGGCTCCAAAGACCAATCCGAGATGCTTGGAGCCTTTCTATGGGGGAAAAAGGCCGAATGCCAACTCTTGAACTACCAGCATAATGGAGAAAAGGAAGTGGTAGAGGCCCAGCACAACGGCTATCATCCCGTGACGCACAAACGCCTCTACACATGGGACGGGCAATCGAAAGTGCTGAGGATAGAAGACAGTCTGTCACAACAAACGGCTTGGGCGCTCACGTTCGTCGTAGGGGAAGGCTGTGAGATAAATGCGTTGGACGACAGCTACAAGATAATCGGAAAACATTCGAAATGTCTCATACGCCTGCCTGAGGGATGCCAATACGAGGTGACCATTACCGAGATTTCGACTGCCTATGGCATCAAGCGACCCACCAATGTGCTGAGAGCATACGGACAAGTGCAATCATTCAGCACCATCATATCCATCATATGAGCAATAAACGAAAAATACTAATTATCGTAGAGAATCTTCCCGTACCGTTCGACACCCGAGTGTGGCAGGAAGCCACCACCCTGGCAGAGAATGGCTATGAGGTAAGCGTGATATGCCCGAAAGGCAAAGGATTTGACTCCGACTACGAGTATTTGAAGGGGGTACACATCCACCGCCATGACCTACCCACCGAGGGCAATGGTGCCTTGGGGTATGCCCGGGAATATTTCTGTGCCCTACGGGAGGAAATACGCCTGGCCAGGAAGATTTACAAAGAACGGGGATTCCATGTGATTCATGGTTGCAATCCACCCGACGACATCTACATGGTGGCACGGCAGTTCAGGAACAAAGGTGTGGACTACGTCTTCGACCACCACGATATATGCCCCGAATTGTTTGAGGCTAAGTTTGGAAAGAAATCGGGGCTTCTCTACAAAAGTCAATTATGGTTGGAGAGACAGACCTATAAACACTGTGCATTTGCCTTCGTCACCAACGAGAGTTACAAGCAAATCGCTATCAGTCGTGGAGGGATGAGCGAAGACAAGGTGTTTGTGCTTAGGAGTGGTCCCAAACTGGAACGTCTGAGAATCACGCCAGCCAAACCCGAGATCAAGCGTGGCAAGCGGTTCATGGTAGGCTACCTTGGAGTGATAGGCCAACAAGAGGGCATCGAGTATATGCTCAAGGCCGCCCAATATATCAAGGAAAAACTCCGGCGTGATGATATTTTTTGGGGTATTGTGGGAGGCGGTCCGCATCTCGAGGCACTACGCAGTCAGAGTCATGAAATGGGACTCGATGATATCCTGGAATTCACGGGAAGGGTTTCTGACGAGGTGTTGCTCGACTACCTCAACACCGCCGACGTATGCGTCAACTCAGACGAGTACAACGCCATGAACGACAAGAGTACGATGAACAAGATCCTGGAATACATGGCCCTTGGCAAGCCCATCGTGCAATTCGACCTTACCGAAGGTCGATACTCGGCTCAGGAAGCCTCCTTATATGCCGAGCCCAACAATGCGATTGACATGGCCAACAAGATCATCCACCTGCTCGATCATCCAGAAGAAAGGCAGCGGATGTCGGAATATGGCAGGAAGCGCATTGTCAACGAACTGAGTTGGGAGCATACCAGCCGTGCATTGCTCGAGGGGTATGACCAATATTTCACACGCCGAGGTCTTTAAGGCTATTTCTTTTTCCATCCATTGAGCAAGAGCACCATCGACATACTGAATATCAGGATTCAGAACCTTACTGAGGCCGAATTGCTCGCCAGCCTCAAGGAAGGCGTACTTTTCACGCCCAACGTAGACCATGTGATGAAACTCCAGAAAGACAGGGAGTTTTACGAGGCCTACCAGAAGGCCGACTGGGTGGTGTGTGACAGCAAGGTGATCTTTTTCTGTTCCCGCCTCACTTCAGCACCATTCAAGGAAGCCATCTCGGGGAGCACATTCTTCAGGTCGTTCTATCAATACCACCGCGACAACCCCGATTGCCGCATCTTCCTTCTTGGTTCTTTGGACAATGTGGCCCAGAAGGCAAAAGAACGCATCAACGCCAAGGTAGGGCGCGACATCATCGTTGGCGCACTCTCGCCGAGCATGGGGTTCGACAAGAAGCCCCAGGAATGTGAACATATCGTCGACATGGTCAATGCCAGTGGTGCCAACGTCCTGGTTGTTGGCGTGGGGGCGCCCAAACAGGAAAAATACATCATGAAATGGAAGGAACGGATGCCCAACATCAAGATTTTCATGGCTCTTGGTGCCACTATCGATTTCGAGGCAGAAGTGAAGCGCCGTGCTCCCCTCTGGGTTCAGCATATGGGCATGGAATGGTTCTATCGCTTTGTACACGAACCGCGACGCCTGTTCCGTAGGTATTTCGTCCACGATCTGGGTTTCTTCTTGCTCTTCGCAAAACAACATTTAGGAAAATACCATAATCCATGGAAAAGGGGCTCCACTTAAGAGTGAGCCCCTTTTTTTATTTGGTGAGCACGGTCTCGATATTGTATCTCGGCCTGTCTTTCACTTCCACATACACCTTGCCGATATACTCTCCCATTATACCCATTCCTATCAGGATGCATCCTCCAATGAACCATACGGATAGGATGAGCGATGACCAGCCCTGAACCACATTGTCGGTCATGTACCTTACCAACACCCAACAAAGAATACCAAGCGATATCAAGATGAAGAAGATGCCCATGTAGACCAGCATCCTCAGTGGTCGGATACTGAACGAGGAGATGCCGTCGATGGCAAAATTGATCATCTTGCCCAGGGGGTACTTGCTCTCGCCGGCGAACCGTTCGGCCCGGTCGTAATACACGCAACTGCTCTTGTAACCAATGAGTGGAACCATACCCCTGAGAAACAAGTTGCGCTCCCTGAATTCAGCAAGTTTCTCCACTGCCCGTTTGCTCATCAGCCTGTAGTCGGCATGATTGTATATGGTTTTCACTCCAAGCCATTTCATCAGCTTGTAGAAGCCCTGGGCTGTAGTACGTTTGAAAAAGGTGTCAGTCTCACGCTTCTTCCTCACTCCATACACAATATCACACCCATTATTGTATTCCCTCACCATTTGTGGAATGACTTCCACATCATCTTGCAAGTCAGCATCAATGCTCACGATGATGTCGGCATGTTCTTTTGCAGTGGTAAGTCCGGCCATAAGTGCATTCTGATGCCCCACATTGCCAGCCAGTTTCACACCAGTGATATAATGATTCGATACAAATAGTTGTTGGATGATATCCCATGTCGTGTCTTTCGAACCGTCATCTACAAACATCACCCTGCTCTCCCATGAAACCAACTTCTCGGCAGCCATACGCTCAATCAATGATGTGAGCCGACTGCAAGTCTCATGTAGCACCTTCTCTTCATTATAGCAAGGAACAACTATGTATAGAATTCTATTTTCCATGATATATGCTCATTAAATTCACATGTGTGTTTTATCACATCCAAAATTACTGTATTTTTCTCACGGGCAAGGATATTGCTTTGTTAAATTTCGTTAATCAGGCAAAAAGGGGCATGTTTGCAAGTTAGTAGCGGTATCGAATTTGATAATTTAACCTTCGTTGCGAAGATAGGTGTCGGTTCAGGAATACAAACAAAAACTTCGTATTTTGTTTGGTATTCCACTCGGTTTGCACTACTCTGCCGCTGCACGGCGAAGATAGGCGTCACCTCGGGAATTTCAAAATAATCTGAGATATATTTTGAATTCCACTCGGTTTGCACTATCTTTGCAAAAGAATCATACCGATAACATTTTAACAAACTACAACCAGCCACGCTTTCATACGAATGACTCGTATGGAATGCGGTTCTAAAAATCATAATGTGATGAGAAATCTATTTATCCTTATTTTTTCAATGATAGCCACCATGGCATCATGCCAAGTGTCATGGCCCCAGCCACAACCAGAGAGCAAAGCCGGACTAAGGTGGTGGTGGCCAGGATCGGCAGTCGACGACGCCGATATCAAGTGGAACATCGAGGAGTATGCCAAGGTAGGTGCCGGCAGTGTGGAAATCACCCCTATCTATGGTGTGCAAGGCAACGAGAAGAACGCCATCCCCTTTCTCTCGAGCGAATGGATGCGGCAATTGTCGAACGTGGAGCGGATTGGAGGTGAAAATGGTGTGCTTGTTGACATGAACACTGGCACAGGATGGCCTTTTGGAGGTCCCACCACACCCATTGAGGAAGCTGCATGCAAGGCAGTATTCATTGTAGACACCATTGTAATAGACAAGGTGACCGACCAGCCTATAATGGTCGACATCACCGTAAAGGATGAGAAAGAACGTCGCTTTGCGCAATTCGCTTGTGCCTGGGCATACCCCATAGAGGTGAAAAGTTATAAAGGGAAATGCCTCGATCTGACAGGGAACGTGGAGAACGGGCAGTTGCAGATGTTGCGCCTACAAGGAAAGTGGTTGGTGGTGGCCCTCTATGTGTCGCGCACCCGCCAGCAGGTGAAGCGTGCCGCCCCCGGAGGAGCAGGATATGTTATCGACCATTTCGACAAGACTGCCGTGCGTCACTACCTTGACCGTTTCGACAAGGCATTCGCTGAGAGTGGCGTCGCATTCCCACACAATTTCTTCAACGACTCCTACGAGGTGTATAATGCCAACTGGACCCCTACCCTGCTTGCCGAGTTCAAGTCGCGCCGGGGTTATGACCTGGAAAGGCACTTCCCAGAGTTGTTGGGTATCGACATTCCATCCAACGACAAGAGCAAGGACGTACTCTCCGATTATAGGGAGACGCTGAGCGACATGCTGTTGGATAATTTCTCACAACAATGGACCGCATGGGCCCATTCGCATGGCTCAAAGACCCGCAACCAGGCTCATGGCTCACCAGCCAGCCTCATCGATGTCTATGCCTCGGTCGACGTGCCTGAGATAGAGGGATTCGGATTGTCGGAATTCAACATCAAAGGTCTTCGGAAGGACCCTGGCTTCACCCGTCCCAACTTCAGCGACGTGTCGATGCTGAAATATGCCTCATCGGCCGCCCATATCACAGGAAAGCCGTTCACCAGCAGCGAGACATTCACCTGGCTTACCGAGCATTTCAGGACATCACTCTCACAGATGAAGCCTGACCTCGACCTGATGTTCACATGTGGTGTGAACCACATGTTCTTCCATGGCACATGCTATTCGCCGAAGGATGACCCATGGCCGGGATGGCGGTTCTATGCCAGCATCGACATGAGTCCGAACAACTCGATATGGCGCGACGCTCCCTACCTGATGAAATATATAGAGCGCAGCCAGAGTTTCCTGCAGATGGGACAGCCCGACAACGACTTCCTTGTCCTTGTTCCCTTGCGCGACATGTGGTCGAAACGCCATGCACCCGGGGTTGAGGGACTGCTGATGAGTTTCGACATCCACAAGATGGACGAGAAAGCACCCGAGTTTATCAAGAGTATACTCGAAATCGACAGCCTTGGTTTCGACTGCGACTATATCAGCGAGAAAATACTTGCCGCGACAACCTTCAACGATGGCATGCTCGTCACACCTGGGGGAGCACGTTACAAGGGCCTGATCGTTCCAGGTAGTGGGCGCATGCCAGAGTCGCTGCGCCAGCACCTTACCCAGATGGAAGCGGCTGGAGCCCACATTATCTATGGCATAGACGAGACCAAGATGCTGGCTTCGGCCGACCCTGAGCCCATACGTGCCAAGATGGGCCTGAGGGCTATAAGAAGAACCAATGAGCATGGACACCATTACTTCATTGCCAACCTCACTCCTGATGACAAACAGGGATGGGCGCCATTGGCAGTGACGTTCAAGGATGCCGTATGGTTCAATCCACTCAATGGTGCGATCACCCACGCCAAGACCAACAAGAACAAGGTATTTATTGATTTGAAGTCGGGCGAATCGGCCATTCTCCAGACCTACGACAATATCTTGCCTGCCAATACATTCCCGCCAGAGCAAGAGGCTGTACCCTCTGTTCCAGAGACCATCGACCTCACCAACAGTATTTGGACTCTATCCATCACCGACGAGGCGCCAAAAGGCGCTCCGTGGAGTGTGCGGACGATGGCAAACAACAATAAGGTTCCGGCGACCAGATAGCCGCCGAAACAGATGAAGTAGGCAAAGAGGCTTATGAGGAGCACATGCTTGCGCGAAAAGCTATCGACGACGAACCCGCTGAA
>ONSV01000048.1 GCA_900320585.1 uncultured Prevotellaceae bacterium
TTGCCAAAAAACTGCTCCTCGGTCTGCCGGCCCACGCCCTCATTGGTCTGCAGCACCTGCAGGTAGTCGATGAAGACCAACTGCACATGCTGTTTGAGCACCATCCGGCGGATGCTTACGATAATGCGCTCGATGCTGATGGTGGCGGTGTCGTCGAAATAGATGGGCAGGTCGCGGGTAAGGTCGGCACCCAGTCTGAAAGCCCTGAGCTGGCTGTCGGTGAGTGCCTCCTGCATGATGACCCGTGAGGAGACGCCGCTCTGACCGGCCACCATGCGCGACATCAGTTGACTGCTGGTCATCTCAGTGGAGTAGAAGGCGCAAGGATGTCCACGGAATGCCGCCTTTACGCAGAGGTCGATGGCGAGCGAGGTCTTGCCCTGCGAGAACTCTGCGGCGATGACGACAAGATCGCTGCGCTGCAGACCTCCCTTCGCGTCGAGCAGGCTGAATCCCGTGGGGATGCCTTTCGGACGCTTGCCGGAGATATTGTCATCAACGATGCCCTGAAGTTCCTCCATCACCTTAGAGGCAGGCATCACATGCGACTCGTCGGAGGTGCCAATGCCACTGATTCCCTCCACGGCGTCGTGTATGGCATCGTTGAGCGGGTATGCCTCCCCTGTTCCGGCACTGATGAGTTTCTGCCCTATCTGCCACAACATTCGCCGCTGCCACAGCTCGCGGAGCCGCAGACAGTGTTGCTTGAGATGGATATCGGTATGGTAGGTAGAGAGGATTTCCAAGAGCGTCATCTCATTGACTCCCGACCGGGGCTCGTTCTCTGCCAGCCACTGTCCCACGGCGATGAGGTTGGGACTTTCGCCCTTAGAGGTAATCTGTGTGATGGCATTGTAGATGAGGGCATACTTGGGGTTGTGGAACATTTTCGCTGTCAGGATTTCCGATGTGTCGTCGTAGAAGTTCTCGTTGGAAAGGAGAATGTTGATGACGGCCTCCTCACAGACAGGGTCGTTGATGAGTGGTTGTATGGTCATGGGATTTGGGTTATGGGCATGGTGAAAAACAAACGTTGACTAACTGCGGAATTGCTTGCGCGACCAGGTGGAGAGGCGCTTGCCGGTCTCCAATGTCTTCTGCAGTTCGAAGCGCATGTGCCGCCGTCGCTTGTCGAGTTCGGTCCAATACTGGTAGAAGTCGTTGAGCATCTCACGGTCGTAATGGTCGGCAAAGGGCACTATGCTCTGGTAGAAGTCGCTCTTCCTCTTTTCGAGGGTGGGGGCAGAGGCCAAAGAAACTTTTTTCTTTGTTTCTCCGCTAGGAGAAATTTCTTTTTTATCTATATCACCATCAATATCATTATCATTATCTGCTATTTTTGCTATCGCCTGCATAGCATTGCTATCATTTGCTATACCAAAAGTAGCTGTGTTATCCTCGGCAGTGGTAAGTGGGGCTACGTTATCCTCGGCAGTGGCAAGCAGGGCAGCGTTATCCTCGGCAGTAGCATGCAGGGCAGCGTTATCCTCAGCAGCAGTGAGAGGGGCTGCTACATCATCGATAACAACAGATGAGGCATGGTCGTCTTCCTCTGCCAGCGTGTTGTCGCTATCATCATCTATGCAGTGGTCGTCGGCAGGGGCATCGGTCTTCTGCCATCGTTTGGCCAGGCCCTTGCGCCCTGCCTCGCTCCGTTTTTGGCAGGCAGAAGTGTATTGCTGCTTGTCGTAGTCGAATTGCAGCCGCCATTCATTGAAGATGATGGCCACGGCAAGGTTGGATTCCTCGTCGGGCACCTCACCCTGTCCGGCGTAGAGATAGAACTGCCGTATAAGCCGTCCGAGTTCCTCGTCGCTGAGAAGTGAGGACATCCGGATGGTGCTCTCGTGGATGATGAAGCTCTGGTTTTCCGCATTGGGGTATTTTTGCTGTCTTTTCATGGTGGTGTAGGTTGATGCTATAAAAATGGCATGAATTGGTGAAATGGCACAAAAATAAGCGGCATTTTCACCAATACCGTGTCATTTTCGTATACCCGTGCAGATTTTGTTGTTTGGAATCAGGGGAGGAACGGAAATCATAATCGTCTTCTGATGATGCTAATTATTCTTAAATGTCGTTAAATCAAGGTTTTGCAGCAATCTCATTTACTCTTAGTCCGCCATTTTCCCGCCCTATGTGAAAAGTGAAGCAAATTCAATGAGGATAAAAGATTACAACCATTTCGATAAGCCAAATGAGCAGAGTCAAGCTTGCTTGAACTATGCCATGGCGAGAAATGGTAGAATGGAATTCAACAATTTATTCCGTTTTAGTAAAATGTCATTTACCTGGTTTTATCATCCTTCACGCCTATAGCCATCTGAAGTGATGGATAACAAGATGGAAAATGAGGTTTTTAACATTTGTCACAATGTATTTATGGCTGCTTTGTTTTACCAAAAATTGATAATGTGAATATGAAATTAAAAATTGTATCCGCAACAATACTGAAAAATTCGTATCTTTGCACAAGTTATGGAATACTAAGTATACCTTAGATTTAACCTACGGAAAGAATAAATCAGTGAAGATATTTTTATTAAGATTGACATATTTATGGAAATAAAGAAATTAAATCTCATTGAGAAATATAATTATGTAGAAATGGTATTTGTACCAAGAAGTATATCTGACTTAGAAATGGCAGAGATAATTTTTGGCAATATTGTCGCTGAGCAATATGGCTATGAGATATTTGATCTTGATCCACACTTTTCGAATGAGGAAATAGATAGTATGCTAAAATCAAAAGAAACAATTTTCATTTTCGAAAATGTGGAAGGAAAGTACTTTAACTTTAAGATTGTAAACTAAACAAGAAGCCGCACACACTCTACATCACCAACCATATCATCCAATTTCACCTTCTATTTTGCAGGCTGTCGGGAAAATGGCGGAACAGTAGGGAAAGAGAAAAGGCGGAGACCCTGATTTTATCGGGGTTTCCGCCTTTCATAGCATAATCGGGGACTGACGATGATAATCTTTCGTAAAATACGTTAAATCAACGATTTGTGCGTTGGCTTCAGCATCATAAGAAGACTCAAAAACATATCAATTTCCCCGTCCCCGTGATACATAGCTGCTTTCGGTACCTCTAGGAACCACCAATAGACAATTTAGGTTTGGTAATGCACGGAAAACGCTACTGGCTCCACCATCCAAAGTGGGAGGGTTGTCACAGTTGCATATCACCGCACTCAAAGTTGAACACATTGAAAAAGCATCTGTTTGAAGATATGTGACGCTACTTGGAATATAAATAGATGTCACGGAGCTGTTATATAGACAATTAGCTCCAATCCATTTGACAGTGTATGTCTTTCCTCCATAAGAAACAGTACTGGGGACAACGAGGTTTCCTGTATAAGAATAGTAGTCATAGTCAACAGTAAATCTGCAAGTGCCTTGTCCGAAGGTTGAGTTGTCCAATTCATCAAAGGTAAGCCCATTGACTCTAATACTTGTCCCTCCTGCAAAAATCATTAGTGGCACCAATGCCAACGAAGTAAGTAATAATAGTTTTTTCATGATATTTTGTTTTTTAGTTATTTCAATAGGTTATCAACGCATATCAACAGTAGGTGTGAGCCTTCTTCGTTCTCCGTCAGAAGGTTCTGCAATACCCGTAACAAAAAGAATGAAACCAGCTCACACCCAATGCTATATGCATAAAGCCTTTCCCGTCGGTCAAGAGAGAAAGGTTCATCAATATACGCAAAGGGAGAAGCAGCCTTCAGCCTTTCACCTTGTTACTTTGAATTTTGCAGATTCTCTGACTGGTGAAGCCCAATAGCTCTTCTCTATGTCTGTCATCGGATAGTTCCGAAGACCCGTCGTATGCCATGCAGCAAACAACACGACAAAGATAGTGCAAATCGAGCGAAATACAAAATAGAATACGAAGTTTTATTTTGATTTCCGAGATGCCGCCTATCTTCGATATATAGTATCAAAGATAGTGCAAATCGAGCGAAATACAAAATATAACACGACGTTTTTATTTTGATTCCTGAGATGCCGCCTATCTTCGATACAAAGTATCAAAGAGAGTGCAAATCGAGCGAAATACAAAATATAACACGACGTTTTTATTTTGATTCCCGAGATGCCGCCTATCTTCGATACAAAGTATCAAAGAGAGAAATATTTTTCAAAGACCGCACGTTGTGAGCTGGATTTTTTTTATGATTGCAAAAATAGTCTTTTTTCACCATTCGCCAATCAAGAACGATTGGTTCATTTTGGTTCATTTTTGTTTTGGCTGGGGGGAGAGAGGGCTGGAAAAGATGATACCATATATCACGAGGAAATTGATACGTTTTTCAAATATCGCGGGGACAGGGAATGATGATATTCGGTTGGTTGTTGAAAATAATTCAGAAAAAAATAATATCTTTGCAGAAATAAACAAAAATAATGATGATTTACGACAAAGAAACAGACAGGTATTATCTGAACGATTTTCACCTGAACAACTCAAAAGGTGTAATGGAATCCCTGAAAAAGCAGAAGCCCTTCTCATGGGAAGAAATGAGAGCTCAATACCTGAGAAACAAGAAGCAATCATAGAGAACATAGAACTTGGTAAAAAAGAAGCATTGTTCTTCATATAGTTCGCAAGCATCACTCTACCATACCCACTTTTGCAGGCCATTCAAACCCGGTAACCATTTTAAGATTGTATGAAAAGAACCATTATCTGGATAGGAGCGCTCGTGGTGGGCGCCATTTTGGGAATGTTAGGAATCTCCTGGCTCGACCAGCTGATGTCCTTCGTTGCCACTATCTATACACGGCTGTTCCAGCTGCTGGCAGTGCCTACCATCATATTGGCTATCATCACCACCTTTGCCACCTTCGGTTCGAAGGGCTACGGCAAGATATTCGGACGCACGCTCACCTACACGCTTCTTACCACCTTTGCCGCGGCAGTGGTGGGCGCCGTGCTGTATCTGCTTGTGGCGCCCGGCAACCTGCCGGCAGAAGCCATCGCCAAGAGCGGTGAAACGATGGATGTGCCTGAGCTCTCCTATTACGACCACATCATCAACATCATTCCCAACAATATCGTCAGGCCTGTCTTCGAAGGGAATGTGCTGTCGCTCCTCCTGCTGGCCTTCGCCGTAGGCATCGGCCTGGCAAAGTTGCCGGAGTCGGCCAACAAGGCCGTCGTCGTGAAAGGAATGCTCGGGCTCCAGGAACTGCTGTTCCTGATGATACGCGGACTGATATGGACGTTGCCCCTCGGCATCGTCGCCTTCTCGGCCCAGTTAGCAGCGCAAGTGTCGGCAGGTGTCGTGGCCGACTCCATCGGCAAGTATGTGGTGGTGATACTTGGCGGCAACCTCATCCAGTTCTTCATCATATTGCCACTGTTCCTATTGGCAAGAGGACAAAACCCCATCCGTGTTCTGGTCAAGATGATGCCTGCCGTGCTGATGGCACTCTTCACGAAGAGCAGTGCGGGCACGCTCCCCGTCACCATGGAGACGGCAGAAGAGCGACTGGGCATACGAAAGGGTGTGTCGCGGTTCGTGCTCCCCATCTGCACCACCATCAACATGAACGGCTGCGCCGCCTTCATCCTCGTCACCTCGCTCTTCGTCATGCAGAACGGAGGGATGCCCATCACCATGGGCACCATTCTCCTGTGGATGGTCATCTCCGTCGTCTCGGCCGTAGGCAATGCCGGCATTCCCATGGGATGCTATTTCCTCACCCTCTCGCTGATGTCGGGCACAGGCGCACCCGTTGCGGTGCTGGGCATCATCCTACCCATCTACACCGTGATCGACATGATAGAGACGGCCGTGAACGTATGGTCGGACTCATGCGTGGCAACCATGGTGAACCACGACACCGAATAGCATACATAACACAAAAAACACACTGCACAGGGTGGCAGTGTGTTTTTTGTTGTGTGTTTCATATCTATTATTTAAGTTTCGCATTTGCTCAACTTCTTGGAGTTCAGGAGTTGCAGGAGTTCAGACAATAGCCCGAATTCACATCGACAGGCTCAATGGTCGTTTGCTGTAGTAATGTCTGAACTCCTGAACTTCTGTAACTTCTGAACTCCTCTCAACTTGCGAAAGTTGAGTCTATTAGTTGATGGCGTTGGAGGCTACGAGACCTTTCTCCATGAGGATGGGCAGCACGTTGGCCGACGACTGGCGGTTGCGCTTGCTACTGATAGCCATGTACTTCTCGAGCAATGAGGCATCCTTGTTGAGCAGGCTTTCCATGAACTTGTCGTTGATACGGGTGACTTCGTACTTGCCATCAGCATCGGCACCTTTGTCCACAAGGTAGCACACCGTCCGGCTCAGGAATTCGTTGCCTATAAAGCAGGTGGTGCCAGCGGCCTCGAGACCCAAGCTCACAGCGCTGTTGTCGACCACGATACCGGCCACACTGAGTCCTAAGCCCAACAACAGGGAGGCATCGTGCGTCTTATAGGCCATCACGCACACCTTGTCCTTGCCATAGCGCACTGCCTGGGTGTATCCAGTGACGTCGAGTTGAACACCATCGTTGCGCAGGTTGCGGCAGTTGACGTAGAGGTGATCGCCGTACATCACGGCAAAAGCATCTTTCTTCAGCGTCTGGTCGGCTTCTTTCACTCCCGTCTTGAAGGAGTAGCAGTTGGAGGAGTTCTTCAGTTGGCAGGCCTGTTTGGTCTGTCCTTTTGTCAGGTCATCGACTGGCTTCCAGTTACCTGCGACGAAGTCGGAGTAGGTCATGCAATACTTTGCTCCTTGTGCATTAGCCATCAGAGTGAGGCAGCACATCAATACTAAAACTAAACAATTCTTTTTCATAATTCCTTTTTTTTTAATTTGTTATTTTTATGTTGTATTTTTGATTTTGTCGTTTTGACAATGCAAAGGAAATATGAATCTTGCTTAGGCGCAAATTTTCGCGCCGAAACTCTACGAAGAGCTTCGGACATGGTAAGAGAAACAATAAAAAGAAAGAGAAACCCCTGAAAAGTTGTCCGAAAAGGCGTTTGGAAATGGTGTTTTTCGAGCTTACCCGCCCTATCCTTTCCTGAGTTGTGAGGGCGTCACTCCGAAATGCTCCTTCACATAGCGTCCGAAGAAGGAGGAATTGGGGAATCCCAGGAGCGCACAGATTTGCTTGATGCTCAGGTTGGTTTGGATGAGGTAATACCTGATGTCCTCGAGCACATACTCGCGGATCCACTCGTTGGCCGTCTTGCCCGAATGGTTCTTGCAGACGGAGGAAAGGTATTTGGGCGTGACGCACAACTCACGTGCGAAATGCTCCACAGGCAAGTGCTTCACCTCGCTGTTGCCCACCAGGTCGAGAAACTGCTGAAAGATTGCCTCCGAGGTCTTTCTCCCCCCCTGGATGGAATTTTCCTCGTTCTCGGCCTGCGTGAGGAGGAATCCCAGCAGCGCTATCAGGCCGCCTCTGAGCAGCGACTCCATCACCTCCATCTTGTAGGGCGTCTCGGAAGGCGACGAAGTGATGGTTCGCAGCATCTCATAGAAACTCACGAGGAAACTGAGCTCCTCTGCGCCCAGGGTAGCCACATGCTGCTTGCGCACATAGAGCAAGTTAGTCCAAGAGTTCATCCTCGCGCGCAGTATGCCTTGCAGCATACGGTTGCTCACGAAAAGCGCCTTGAACTCGAAGTCGGGCGACATCATGAGATTGGAGAAAGAGAAATTGGATGGGCAGGCCAAAATCTGGTTGGCCTCGAAGAGTAGAGGCTTGCCATTCATCTCAAACTGGATCCTGCCCTGGGTACAGAAAGCCACAATATTCATTTGCAGCCGCGAGATAGGGGGAGCCACCAACACCTTCACATTGTTGATGAGCACCAAGTCGTCGTCGGAGTAGTCGAGCGTCAGTTCAGCCTCGGCAGGTCCGGCAAGCGCCACCTTATTTAAATGTATATCGTGATAGGACTCGTTCATCCGTTTTGTCTTTTTCAGTCGCAAAAATGGAAAAAAAACGCGAGAAAACAAGCAAAAAAGGACATAAAAATCATCTAAAACTACCTATTAGGAGAAATAAGACACAAAAAGGACAAAACAGGACAAAGGAAATATGAAAATAATTGCCATCTTTGCATTCAAATGGCCGGCATCACGGCCATTTTTCGGCCATCGCATGGCATAAGCACACCTCTCATAGCCTATGCCACCATGTTGAGCCCACCTTCAAAGAACACAACAACGAATTATCGATATGCTTAAGACAAAGAATGTCATCTTAATCATGGCAGCAGCACTCGCCCTTGCAAGTTGCGGCAACAACAAGTCGGAGAAGACCAAAGCCCCCACCCGCGTGAAGACAGAGACCACATCGGCCACTGGCACCTACGGAGGCGAGGTGTATGTGGGAACCGTGGAAGAGCGCGAGGCCACTGCCGTGAGCTTCACGAGCATGGGCGTGGTTCGCCGCATGCTGGTGAGCGAGGGCCAGATGGTGCATCGCGGCCAGCTCTTGGCCGAGCTCGACCCCACAAGTATGGACAACAGCGTAGAGGCCGCCAAAGCCTCTACAAGCCAGGCCCACGACATGGTGGAGCAGGCCCACAGCGTATACAACCAGGCCAAAGACGCCTACGACCGCATGAAGCTGCTCCACGACAACGGCTCTCTGCCCGAGATCAAGTGGATAGAGGCCGAGACGCGCCTGAAGCAAGCCGAGACCAGCCTGCGCACCGCCGAGTCGGGTGTGCGCTCGGCCAATGCCGCCGAGAAGATCGTGCGCAAGAACCTGGCCGACACCCGCCTCTATGCCCCCGTCTCGGGCATCATCGGCCGCAAGCAAGTGGGTGCCGGCGAGACCGCCCTGCCCTCGCAAGCCATCGTGACGATACTCGACATCAGTTCGGTGAAGGTGAAAGTCTCCATTCCCGAGCAGGAGATGGGCCGCATCACCGCCCATACCCCCTCGCACATCGTGGTGGGCGCTGCCGACCGCCATGTGAACGGACGCTGAGCGCTGGCAACGCCCGAGAGAGCGCCATCACGCTGCCCGTGACCAGCGTGCAGAAGAAGTCGGACGGGACGCTCTTCGTATGGACCGTCTCGGCCGACAGCACCGCCCACCGCACCCCCGTGAGCATCGGCCATCCCGTGGGCAACCGCGTGGCGGTGACCCAGGGCCTGCACTACGACCAGCGCGTGGTGGTGGAAGGGTACCAGAAACTGAGTGAGGGAACAAAAGTCATCTATTAGTCTATGGAAAAGAACACCAACTGGCTGCGCTGGCCTCTTGAGCACTACTCCATCTCGCTGCTCATCATCGCCATACTCTTCGTGCTGGGCATCTTTGGCATGTACGACATGCCCAAAGACGAGTTTCCGCAGTTCACCATCCGCCAGGGCGTGGTGGTGGCCGTGTATCCGGGTGCCACCTCGGAGGAGGTGGAGCAGCAAGTGACACGCGCGCTGGAGCGCTATCTCTTCACCTTCGGCGAGGTGAACCGCACGAAGACCACCTCTACCTCGCAGAACGGCATGTGCTATGTGATGGTGCGCCTGAACGACGAGGTGAACAACAAAGACGAGGTGTGGAGCAAGATCAAGCATGGGCTGGCCGTCTTCAAGCAAAGCCTGCCCAGCGGCGTGCTCGCCCTGGTGGCCAACGACGACTTCGGCAACACCTCGGCCCTTCTCATCGCCATCGAGAGCGGCAACCGCAGTTACCGCGAGCTGCACGACTACAGCGATGCCCTTAGCGACTGCCTGCGGCGCATCCCCTCGGTGGCCAACGTGAAATCGTATGGCGAGCAGCAAGAGCAGGTGAGCCTCTATGTTGACCGCCGTCGCCTGGAGGCCTATGGCATAGGCCAGCAAACCCTCTTCAGCAAGTTGCAGGGCGAGGGCATGACGATGATGAGCGGCAGCCTGAGCGACGACGACCAGCAGGTGCCCATCCACATCACGCCCACCGAGAACAGCGAGGAGGAGGTGGCCAACCAGATTATCTTCAGCGACCCCACGACAGGCAAGGTGGTGAGGGTGCGCGACGTGGCCCGCGTGGTGCGCGAGTACGACAACAGCGACAACTACATCGAGCAAGACGGGCATCCCTGTATCCTGCTCTCGCTCGAGATGACTCCCGGCAACAATATCGTGGCCTACGGCCGCGAGGTGGACAAGGTGATCGACCAGTTCCGCGCCGAGGAACTGCCCGACGACGTGACCATCACCCGCATCGCCGACCAGCCCCAGGTAGTGGGCGACAGCGTGAGCTCATTCCTGCGCGACCTCATCATCTCGATGGTCATCATCATCCTGGTGATGATGGTGCTCTTCCCCTTACGGTCGGCCATCGTGGCTGCCATCACCATCCCTCTGAGCACCTTCATCTCGGTGTCCATCATGTATCTTGTGCACATCGAGCTCAACATCGTGACCCTCGCCGGCCTCATCGTAGTGCTGGGAATGGTGGTCGACAACTCCATCGTGGTGATAGACGGCTATCTGGAATACCTGGGCAAGGGCTATGCCCCCAAGGAGGCCGCCATCGCCTCGTCGAAGCAATACTTCATGCCCATGATGCTGGCCACGCTGTGCATCAGCATCATCTTCTTCCCCCTGCTCATCACGATGAAGGGCGCGTTCAACGACGCGCTGCGCGACTTCCCCTGGACCATCGCCATCAACCTGCTCGTGTCGCTCTTCCTCGCCGTGATGGTCATCCCCTTCCTCGAGGTGCTCCTCATCAAGCCCCAGACCGAGGAAGAGCGACAGCGCAAGAAGCAGAAGCGCAACATCACCGATGTGGTGCAGAGCATCTACGACCATGTGCTGCGCTACACCTTCCGCCACCCATGGATCACCATCCTTGGCGGAATGGGAGTAATACTGCTGTCGCTTCTCATCGTACCCACCCTGAAAGTGAGGCTCTTCCCCTATGCCGACCGCAACCAGTTTGCCATCGAGATCTTCCTGCCCGAGGGCAAGGGCATCAACGAGACACGTCAGTTGGCCGACTCGATGCGCCTGGCACTGCAAGACGACAAGCGGGTGAAGTGCATCACCAGTTTCGTGGGATGCTCGTCGCCCCGGTTCATGACCTGCTACGCCCCGCAGATGGCCGGCCGCAACTACGCCCAGTTCATTGTCAACACCACCTCGCAAGACGCCACGCTCGAGCTGCTGGCCGAATACCAGCCTCAGTGGAGCGAGCGGTTCCCCAACGCCTATGTGCGCTTCAAGCGTCTCGACTTCCTCGAGGTGCCCGAGCTCGAATACCGATTCTACGGCGAGAACCTTGACTCACTCCATACCGTGGCCGAGCAACTGATGGCCCGCATGCGCGAGATGCCTGAACTCGAATGGGTGCATACCGACTTCCTGCAGCCCTACCCCATCGTCGATGTCACGCTCGACCCCGTTGCCACGGCCCAGCTGGGTATCAGCCGCTCCACGGCAGCCCTAGCACTGAGCGCCACCAGCGGCAAGTTGCGCATCGGTCAGTTGTGGGAAGGCAACTACGAGGTGCCCATCGTGGTGAAAGACGATGCCGACCTCACCTACTCCGACATCGAGGACTTCGGCATTGCCTCGCCCATGGCCGTGCTCTCGTCGGCACTCCCGACAGTGCTGGGCAACCATTCCACCACCAAGACCGTTCCGCTGCGCCAGATTGCCCAGGTAAAGCCCGCGTGGAGCGAGAGCCGCATCATGCACCGCGGCGGCGAGCGTTGCCTCACCGTGACGGCACAGTTTGCCCATGGCACCTATGCCGCCCCCATAGAGAGCCGTGTGGCCGACATGATGAAGGAGTTGCCCTTGCCCGAGGGCGTGCGCTCGGAAGTGGGCGGCGAGATAGAATACGACCTTGAGTCGCTGCCACAGATTTTCGGAGGCGTGGCCATCTCGATGGTCATCATTTTCTTCTTCCTGCTCTTCAACTTCAAGAAATACGGCATCACCGTGGTGTGCATCGCCGCACTGGGCCTGATGCTGCCTGGCGCCCTGCTCGGACTCGGCCTGATGAACCGCACGCTCGGCCTTACCTCTATAATGGGTGTCATCACGCTGATGGGTATGATCATGCGCAACGAGATACTGATATTCGAGCATGCCAACAACCTGATGAAGCTATACAAGAGTGAGCATCCCGTCTTCGACCGCGACAGCTACAACGCCGCGGTGAAACAGGCGGCCATCGACGCCGGCAGCCGACGTATGGTGCCCATCTTCCTCACCACCGCCACCACCGCCGTGGGCGTGGTGCCGATGATCATCGCCCAGTCGTCGTTCTGGATGCCCGTGGGCGTGACCATCTTTGCCGGTGGCATCGGCTCGCTCATCATGGTAGTGACCATGCTCCCCGTGGTCTACTGGAAAGTCTCCACGAAATAACAACCCCGTCAACCCTACTAACAAGTCCATCACCGATATGAAAAAGATACTTGTCGCTGTCGTCTGTCTCCTCTGCTCCACTCATACGTGGGCACAAAACACCTACACCCTGGAGCAAGTGCTCGACTCGGCACGCGCCCACAACATCGCCATCCGCAATGGCAACCGCGACATCGAGGCTGCCCAGGAGCAGCGCAAGGAGGCGTTCACCAAGTTCTTCCCCATGGTGAGCGCCACGGGGGCGTGGTTCAACGCCAACAAAGGCATGGCCGAGATGGAGGTCAACCCCTCGCAGTATATCACTCCCGAATTAGGGGCCGCCCTCGCGCAATTGCTCCCCATGGAGACCCTCGCCTCGCTGAGCGCCCCCATGAGCATATCGATGATGAAAGACGGCACCATAGCGAGCATCACCGCCACACAACCCGTCTTCGCCGGCGGACAGATCGTGAACGGCAACAAACTGGCGAAGGTGGGTGAGGAAGTGAGCCGCCTGCGCCTGCAGATGGCCGAGGACGAGGTAGAAGCCACCGCCGAGCAGTATTTCTCGCCGTGGAAGCCATGCTCAACGACATCCATAAAGACGTGGACCTGGCAGTGAAGGCCGGACTGACGCTGCGCAACGACCTGTTGCAGGTGGAGTTGCGCCAGAACGAGGTGGAAAGTCAGAAGGTGAAGTTGCGCAACGGCATCTCGCTAGTGCGCATGCTGCTTGCCCAGTACTGCGGTCTGCGCGACACCACCTTCACGCTGCGCTACAGCAACGAGTTAGTATCGCCCCTCATCCTGAGGCGCGACCACCAGCAAGCCCTGCTCTCCACCCCTGAGTACCAATTGCTCGACAAGCAGGTGGAGGCCACCACGCTCCAGAAGAAAATGGCCATTGGCGAGAACCTGCCCTCCGTGGCCGTGGGTGCCGGCTACAACTACCACAACCTGATGGGCAGCGACTTGTCGTTTGGCATGATCTACGCCACGGTGAGCGTGCCCCTCTCGGGATGGTGGGGCGGCTCGCACGCCATCAAGCGCAAGAAGATAGCCCAGCAACAAGCCATCGACCAGCGTGAGGACAATGCCCAGTTGCTCGGCATCCGCATGCAAAAGGCATGGAACGACGTGGAGGAGGCTTTCCAGCAAATCGGCATCGCCGACCGCAGCATCGAGCAGGCCGAGGAAAACCTGCGTATCAACCGCATGAGCTACCAGTCGGGCACCATCACCATGAGCGACCTACTACAGGCACAGACGCTCTACCAACAGGCGCTCGACAAGCGCACCGACGCGTTTGCCGACTACCAGAACAAGATACTGGCCTACAAACACGCCGTGGGAGAATAAGACTACCAACGACAAGTGCGGCCTTTAGGGGGCCGCACTTGTCGTTGGAGAATCAAAGTGTTATGACATACTCCAAAAGATCAGCGTGAAAACAAGGAAACCATTAGTCCATGTCCACATCCCTGAGGTTTCCATCGCCGTCGAACTCGACTTTCATACCACTTTCCAAAGTCACCTCATAGCGGGTTGAAAAACCCTCGATATCCTTCTTGATAATAAGAACCTTTTGGTCGGGATAGTTTTCCGAAAGATACGTCTGTGCAGGAGCGGGAAGCTGGTCGACGGTGACAACCTTGTCATCGCACGAAGCCATTGCCATCATGACAAAGGCAACAACTATTAAAAAAATTGATTTAATTTTCATATTGGAAAATATTGAAAAGATTTTCGCAAAAATACACCATCTATCTACCGTCCCAAAATAATTTAACAATTTTAACGTGACTCTTGGGCAAATAAGTGATGGGATAGGCACAAAAAAAAATTGATTGTCTCACGACAACCAATCTTTATTAACCTTAATAATCTAATACCATGAAAAACACGTTGCAAATTTAGTGTATTTTTTCCACTTCATAAAACAAATCCTTTCAAAAATACATATTGGATAATGTTTTTTAACTATTTTTGCCACATATTTTATACTTATTAACAAAAAGAGTCTTTTTAAGGACTCATTCGCTTATTGCATTCGGAAGGTATGGCCGTCCCATTGGCATTTTCTATCCACGAGAATGGCCTCAACCCGTTTCCGGTCATTGACAGAGAGCAACGGGGTGGAGAGCCTGAACGTGAGAGAGGCATCGCCGGGCGAGAAAGAAGCCGATGTCATGACCGGGTCGATCAACCGCACCAGCCTGTCGTATTCGTCAACCTCCATGGTGTCGGGGCGGTGGGTGAGATCGGCTGCCTGTATCTGAGGCACGAAACCATCGTCCGTCACACGACGCCATTCTTTATCGTAGAACGTCAGCAAGCTCTCGGGCTGGGGACCAAGGAAGGTGCTCACCACGCAGAGCAAAGAGTCGCCATCCGATTTCTCGAGCAAGGCCACGGTGAGTTTCGATGCTGGTGAGAGGGTCACCACGGTATGCTTGGTGGTGAGCGTATCCATCACGCTCATCGCCTCGAGCAGGTTGTAGGTCTCTGCCTTCACTCCCATGCTATAGAAGTCGACCATCTCGCGGCGCTTGTTGGCATTGAGGTATTCGCAGAGCGAGTCGGGCATGCTCATCCAGAAATCTTTCATCGCACGCTGGGCCTGCACCTGGAAACAACAGCACGCAAGCACGGCCAGAACGACATATCTTTTATATACGGGCATCATGACGATTGATTTTTTGCGGTGCAATATTACGGAAAAAAAACCACAATGCCAACAGAATAAACGAAAAATATGATAAGTTATTGAAGTTTCGCATTCGCTCAACTTCTTGTAGTTCAGGAGTTCCTCTCAACATGCCAAAGTTGAAAAACAAATCTAACCTGTACGGATGAAAGCAGCCTACGGACGGGTATTGTGCACTACAGATCCAATAATGTGCGCACAACTATTTCTTTTTTCTACGGACATGTGTATGGACTTGCTTTATGCATGTCCGAAAAACAAACGGTTCACAGAAAACGTAGAGACTTGCTTTATGCAATGTCCGAAAACCATCTCAACAAGAATGCCAACCCATGACATAATGAAATAAAAAAACGCTTCGCTGTAGGATTGAATCCTATTTCGATAAGGGTTTACTTGCTTGGAGCTTCAAAACTAATCATTTTTGGTAAACTAGCAAATCCTTACAATAAAAAACATACTACAACGGAGGCGACAGCCGACGTTCATTTGTTATATCCCATTTTTGTTTGCCTTATGGCAATGAGGACTTCGCTTGGGAAAAAGGAACAAGAACCGCTGTCGCTTGGGAAAAAGGCTGCGAGGGCAGCCTGGAAAAAAGAGGAAAAATTGATTTTGACGAACATGCGTACCACCATCCGTTTTTGCTCCCAATCCTACCGTACAGGTCAAATAAATTTGGTTTTTCACTCGCCTTGCACTACTCTGCCGCTTTGCGGCGAAGATAGGATGCGCCTCAACAATGCCAAACAAAATACTTTGTCTTTTGTTTTGCTTTCCATTCGGTTTGCACTATCTTTGCGACTGCGTTGCGAAGATAGGATGCGCCTCAACAATGCCAAACAAAATACTTTGTCTTTTGTTTTGCGTTGTCTTCGGCTTTCACTACTTTGCGACTGCGTCGCGAAGATAGGCTTCGGCTCGGAAAAACTCAAATAAATTTGGTTTTTCACTCGCCTTGCACTATCTTTGCAGAATGATATTTTATTTCTCGGGGACGGGCAATACCCGCTGGGCTGTTGAAGAGGTGAGGCATGCCACTGGCGATGCCATATACGACATTGCCGACTTGCAGGAGGGGCCACTGCCTGCGTTGCAGACAGACGAGCGCATCGGCCTCTGCTTTCCCGTTCATGCCTGGCGCCCCCCACTGCTGGTGAGGGTCTTTGCCCGTGAGTTGGGCAAGCGCCTGCACGATGCCTCCTCACACTATCTGTGGGCACTCTGCACCGCGGGCGACGACATCGGCGAGACGATGGACATCCTCGAGCACGACCTGGAGCAAGGAGGACTTCGGGCACACAGCAAGTTCTCACTGCTGATGCCCGAGACCTACGTGGGCCTGCCTTTTATGGATGTTGACCCACTCGCCCGTGAGCGAGAGAAGCGCCGCAAGGCCAAAGACGACCTCTCTGCCTACATACCGAGAATCATCAACAAGGAGCGCGGTGTGGAACACCTGCACCTGAGCCACTGGCCTCGCGTGAACAGCCGTCTGCTGGGATGGGGATTCTACAAATGGCTCATCAGCGACAAGCCCTTCAGGTGCGAGGCGGCACGCTGCACCGGTTGTGGAGTCTGCGCCAAGGTCTGCCCTGTGGCGAACATCAGGATGGATGGCGACAAGCACCCCCGATGGCAACACAACGGCCGTTGCCTTACCTGCTTCGCCTGCTATCACCACTGTCCGCACCATGCCATCGAATGGGGCGGGCGCACCCGGAAGAAGGGGCAGTATTACTTTGGAAAGAACAAGACTTGAAAAAAAGGAGTTCAGAAGTTACAGAAGTTCAGGAGTTCAGACATCACCACTGCCAATAACCATTGAGCCCAACGAGGTGATTTCCGGGCTATTGTCTAAACTCCTGCAACTAAAAGAAGTTGAGCAAAAACGAGACTAAAAATATTTAGAAGATATGAGAAGATTTTTGTTTTCGGTAATCGCAACGATCATTTGCATGGGAGCATGGGCCGTGCAAGCCGACCCACGTCCTGTAGACGTGAGGCAATCGGATGGCACCGTGGTCACCGTAGTGCTCCATGGCGATGAGGATTTCCACTACTACACCACCCTCGATGGCATTCTGCTCGTGCAGCAAGGTGGAGCCTACTATGTGGCCTCGACGGGAACCGATGGTCAGCTCACCGCCACCACGCTGCTGGCCCACAACAGTGCGCAGCGCAGCAAGGCCGAGATGATGGCCGCCAAGGCCCAGGACATGAAGTTGTTTTTCGACAATGCCAACCACACCGCCAAGATGAACCGCATGAAGCGAGAGCCCATCGAGACCACAGGTTCGATGGTTCCCCATGTGGGCTCGCCACGCGCCATAGTGATTCTGGCCGAGTTTTCCGACACCACCTTCAAGATAGAGAACGCCAAGCGCACGTTCACCGAATACTTCAACTCTACCGACGACGAGCTCACCGAGCATGGCAGGGGCGAGAGTGCCAATGCCTCGAGCGTGGGAAAGTATTTCGCCGACGTTAGCTTCGGCCAGTTCACGCCCCAGTTCGACGTCTATGGCCCTGTGAGGCTGCCCAACCCCCTGTCCACCTATGGCGGTACCCTGAGCGACGGCAAGGGTGAGCATATGGACCTGCTGTTCCAGGATGCATGCGTGCTGATGGACGACAGCCTTGACTTCTCGCAATACGACATGAACGAAGATGGCGAGGTAGACCTGGCCATCATCATCTACGCTGGCTACTCACAGTCGATGGCCAACAACTCCAACGAATGCATCTGGCCCAAGTCGGGCACCACCTCCGGCGGCACCTACGACGGCAAGCGCGTGTCGCGCTACGCCGTGAGCGCCGAGCTCAACGGGTTCCCCGGATGCTGGAGTTCGGCCCCATGGGAGCGTGTCAATGGCATTGGTACCATCTGCCATGAGTTCTGCCACACCTTGGGCTTGCCCGACTTCTACCCCACTGGCTCACAGGGTGCCCTCGTGAAGGGTAACAACCAGGCCATGGAATACTGGAGCCTGATGGACAGCGGCAACTACCTGATCAACGGCTATGAGCCCGTGGCGCTCAACGCCTGGGAGCGCGAGGCCTTCGGGTGGATAGAGATACCCACCCTTGAAGAGAGTGACAACTGGGTGCTCACCTCGATCGACGACGGCGGTTATGCCTTCCGCGTGCTCAACGACAGTGATGCCACCGCCCGCGAGTATTTCATCATCGAGAACATCCAGAACATCGGGCATAACCGCGCCCAAAAAGGTCATGGCATGCTCGTGACCCATGTGGACTACGACCCCGCACGCTTCTCCATGGCCGCCAACACGGTGAACAACACTAAGGGCCATCCCCGCATGACCGTGGTACCTGCCGACAACCGTCTCTTTGCCCAATACAATGTGGGCAAGACCATCGACGGCGTGTATATCAACAACAGGTATTTCTATGACGAGCTGGCCGGCGACCCCTTCCCCGGCACAAGTGGGGTGACCGCCCTCAACGATACCACCAACCACGTGAACTTCCAGGTTTACAATGGCTCACGGCTCGACAAGGCCTTCAGCGATATCACCGAGCATGCCGATGGCACGATAACCTTCAAGTACATCACCCATTTTGCCGACTACGTGGTGGGCATCAGCGAACTGCGTGCCACCCTCACCGACGATGATGATGCCATCTACACCCTCGATGGCCGCCGTGTTGGCGATGCTGCCAACCTGCCCAAAGGCATCTATGTGAAGCGGGGGAAGAAAATCGTGATTCACCGCTGACCATCCAAACCTTAGGAGAACCCATACAAGGAAAGGGAGCCAAGAACGTCGTGTTATTCTTGGCTCCCTTTTCTAATAAGGATATGTGACTAATTGAAGTTTCGCATTCGCTCAACATCTTGTAGTTCAGGAGTTGCAGGAGTTTTGACAATAGCCCGATTTCACCTCATTATACTCTACGGTGGTAAGTTGGAGTAATGTCTGAACTCCTGAACTTCTGTAACTCCTGAACTCCTTTCAACTTGCTAAAGTTGAGTGAATTGAGTGACTAATAGACCCTTTCTCCGAAGATGGTAGTGCCTATGCGCACCATGGTGCTACGACACTCGCAGGCCACCCGATAGTCGTGGCTCATGCCCCAGCTGCGCTCGCAGAAAGCGTCGTCGTGGGCGAAATACTTGGCTTTCACCTCATCGAAGAAGTCGGCGGCGGTGAGCATCTCACGGCGCACCTGCTCCATATCGTCGACGAACGAAGCCATCATCATCAGTCCGCAGATGCGCACATGGCCGAGCGAGCGCCACTCACCGGCGTCGAGCAGCGCACGGCACTCCTCGAGCGTGAGTCCGTACTTCGTCTCCTCGGCAGCGATGTGCAGTTCGAGCAGCACGTTCACCACCCTGTCACACTTGGCCGCCTGACGGTCGATCTCGCGCAGCAGTCGCATGGAGTCCACCGCATCGATCATCGCCACGTAGGGCACGATATACTTCACCTTGTTGGTCTGCAGGTGACCGATGAAATGCCACTCAATGTCGGCTGGCAGTGCCGCGTGCTTGGCTTGCAGCTCTTGCACATGGCTCTCGCCAAACACCCGCTGCCCCTCGTCGTAGGCCTCGGCGATGCTCTCGGCAGGGTGATACTTGCTCACCGCCACCAGCCGCACCCCTTCGGGCAGGCTGTCGAGCACCTGTCGCAAGTTGCGTCTCACATCCCCTTCCATATCTTATTCGGCTTGTGAATCTCCTGCCACGGTTGCGGGTGCCCTGTGCTCATACACATCCATAAGCATGGTCTCGGTGAGGCTGGCGATGGAATAGTCGATGGCAGTGGTGCCCATCACCTCTTCTATATGTTTCACGGCCACGGGCAGCGACCCTGCCTGCACCAGATAATACACATTCGAGCGTTTCTCCTTGGCCGTCTTCTCGTCGATGGTGATGAACTGCAACTTGGCCTTGTACCATTTGTCGTCGCTGTCGGCATCGCTGAAGAAAATTTCCTTGTAAGCGGCTTTCTTGATGTCGGCCACCTCGAATTCGCCACTGATATACGACGACATCTCCTCGGTGATGGATGTCTCGGCCTCGGTGAAGCTCAGCGCGTCGACGGCATATTGTTCAGTAACTTTTTTCTGCAGTCCGTCTTCCATGATTTTCTCATAACGGATTTTGGTCTCAAACCAATCAGCTGTTCTTGATCTCATTTTTCTAATACTTTTAAAGTTTCGGGGAGCAAAGGTAATGAAAGTCGAGAGCAGAACAAAATGAATTAATCATTTTTTATGCCAAGACACATTTTATCTTCGCTGGAGAGCAGCAAAGTTAGTGCAAACCGAGCCAAAATTTTAATAAAAAAATGGAAATATTAATCATGAACGAGATAACATTTCTCCTCATATGTGACAAAAAAAACTATTTTTCCGACTTACAGAATAGACATTTTCCGTCTTAAGTGTTAAATTGTGTAAACTTTCAACAAATTGATTACACAAAAATGTATCCGTTTAGGAAAAAGGAGGTACTTTTGCAAGCCGTAATCAACCTATTTGCCCCTAAAAGCGAATTAGGATATAAGAATCAAGCAACTACACTTAACATTGCTACTGCAGAAGAGGGACAATAAAGGCTGACAGACAGCCTCAGAGAAACCATGAGAAAAAACAGCAAGATACTTGCGTTCATACTGGTGTTGGTTCAAATCATAGGCTATATGCTTGTATTTGTTCTGAGATGGCGTCACATGGCTCCATGTGCGGAGAGCATGCATCTTTCGCCTTGGTGGGATTTTACTCCCACTGCCATCTGGGCCCTTATGGTTGCCCTGCCAGCCATCTACGCTTATACCCACAAGGTTCGCCTCCGCTGGCTACCAATAGGTGTTGCCGTGCTGCCCATCAGCATCGTCCTGTTGCTGACGATAGCTGGGACATGTCTTCTTGCTTACCGTTCGTATGAATTGAAGCAGGAGCGCAAGCGGATTTTCGACACACCACAGAAGATAGAGCAGGTGGCAGGCGTACGGATTCCAGAATTCCAGGTGACGGACTACGAAGAGCACACGTTCCCTGAAGACATGCTGAAACGAACCATGTGCCGTGCCAACGGCACGTTTGCGGAGACCCCGTCGGAAAGCTTTTACCAAACCCTTGACAGTCTTTGCGTGACCGACAGCATGCATTGGAGGAAAGGTGGTGGAGTTTATTATGCCTACGACAGCATTTATGGGCGAAAAAACATTTCGAAACTGGTCTTGTCGCTCGTCATGACAAAAGGCAAGCGGGATTTCGAAATCAGATACGACGATTGCGCGGAATTTAAAATTAATAATAAACATAATAAACTAACAAAAAAAGTAAAAAACTATGGCAAGACAAAGCGGAATGACCGTTGGAGAAGGTGATGTCTACAACTATTTTGACCCAGACTGCTACAAAGCTGTGATGGATGTTCTTAATAATCCCGATCACGAACTTTATTATTTATTGAGTGATCCAGATTTGGCACGCCAAGCTTTATCTCAATTGGTTTTTTCTCAAGAGTATAATGTTTGGTATGATCCTTATAGCAGTGAAGGTGGATCAAATGAGGAAGCCTGGGACCTTCTTGGTGGAGAATATGGTGGTGTTGCCCTTGAAATAGAAATGCTTGGTGATGAATTAGGCGTAGATTGTGGATTAGGTGCAATGACCATTACCAACTCCCATCAAGGTACAGCTGGATTCTAAAACATCATCAAAAGAAGTTCATTGATGCAGCCTATTTTCAATCCGCATTTATATCATGGAGAGTTTGCGGGTGGTATAGGCATCGACTTTGCCTTTGAGTTCGAGGAAACGGCACATTATCTGGAGGCATATCTGGAAAAAGATGCTGTTGTGGAGACAGAAGAAGGCTGTGTCTACGTAGGAGAATCGGAATATGCTGATTGGAAAGCATTGGGCAATCCCTCACGCAACGCCTACGCTGAATACAGTCTTCTGGGTTGCCGGACCTCAGAATACCTCATGGCCTATCAACGTGTCGTCTTTCATGCTGTGGCCATGCGCTGGCACGACAAAGCATGGCTCCTCACCGCCCCACCGGGAATAGGAAAGTCGACACAATACAAGAACCTACATGAGCTGTATCCTGAAGAAATCAGCATCATCAGTGGAGACAGGCCTATTCTTGAAATGCGTGAGGATGGTTCGGTGTTTGTGCATCCGTCGCCATGGAATGGCAAGGAACGATGGTTTGGTGCCGACGGAGCCCCTCTGGCAGGTATCATATTCCTGAAACATGGTGAGAACGAAATAGAACCCATCACACCAGCACAAGCTGCGGGACGAACATATTTCTCGTGTTTCCAGACCCACGAATCGACAGAGATATTGCATCGAGTGGCCACACTCACCAGCCATCTGTTAAAAGCCGTCCCACTCTGGCAACTTACCAATCGTGGCGATTATGCCTCCTCTGAACTGATTTACGAAGTGATGAGAAAAACAGAAGAAGCACTATGACATACAAGACACGCCCAGGAATAGAACTTTTGCATATCTGTGGTGTACACATGCTTGTAGGCACACGCGCCACATGGGATGTGTGTCCTCATGTGACACAGTTGCCCAAAGGGGCGGCTATGGCATGGTCATTGCTTGCTAAAGGGCACAGTCCTAAAGCTGTGGCGGGTACACTTGCTTTTTTTTCACATCAACCACAGGCCAAGGCAGAGGAAAGCTTAGCCCAATTCATCGAAAAGATGGTGGAAAAAGGCTATCTGATAGAAGAACATCATGACGAATAGCATGACTGGAACAGACCTTCTTTTATTGGATATCCTGAGGCATGCCATTCGTGGCAAGCGGTTCCAAACCATGTCACTGGCAGAGGAAGAACTGACTGCCCTGCTCAACCGTGCCGAAGAGCAGAAAATCCTGCCTCTTATTTTCCATTCCATCTACAATGCGGGCATACTCCGCCATGCAGACAAGCAACTGATTGCCCGCTATCAGGAAAGGGCCGTGACGTGGGTCACACGGCAGATTGAGCAAACCAATGAGTTTCTCGTGCTGCTTCACGGCATGCAGGAAGCCGGACTCGACCCCATTGTCATGAAAGGCCTTGTGTGCAGAGAGTTGTATCCACAACCGATGCTCAGGATGTCGGTAGACGAGGACTTGTTGGTGGACGACGAGCAGTTCAGGCCCGTTCACGATGCCATCGTGGCCTATGGCCTGGTTCCCGACAACGGCGAGCCCCATTTCGAAGAGGATGTCGAGATTTCCTACCACTACCCCAACTCACCGCTATATATCGAACTGCATCGGAGGATGTTTCTTCCCGACCAAGAGGTCTATGGCCTGTTTTCCAGCGTCTTTTCCGATGTTTTCGAACACACGACGACCATCAGCGTGCAAGACATGCACGTGAGAACCCTTTCGCCCTCCGACCACATTCTATTCCTGATACTTCATGCCTACAAGCACTTCCTGTATGGAGGAGTTGGCATCCGACAGCTGTGCGACATCGGTCTATTCGCAGAAGCCAACGGCCAGCTGATTGACTGGAAGCAGATTACGGACGCATGCCAACAAGCCGGTATGGGAAAGCTTCCGGCCGCCTTTTTCAAAATCATGGAGACCTATCTGGGAATCGACTTGGTAAAAGCCTTCATTCCCAAGGAATGGCAAGAGACAGAGACCAACATACAACCCTTGCTTGACGATATCCTGACAGGGGGACTAATGGGTAATAACGACCCCAATCGAATGCATAGCAGCAATATCACTTTGGGTGCCGTCGCCTCAAAAGGACAGAGTCGGCATTCGCTCTCAGGCGTCGTCCACTCTTTGTTTCCTTCTTTCACCTACATGAAAAAGGAATACGCTTATGTCGGTAGACTACCCATTCTGCTGCCAATAGGATGGATTCACCGAATCATCAACTACATATTCAAGACTACAAAAGACAATGACCAAAGCGCCATTGCTACCTTGAAGATAGGGCAACAACGCATACATTTGCTCAAAGAATATGGAGTGATCGGGTGAATTTCACTACTTTGCCACTTCGTGGCGAAGATAGGCGGCGGCTCGGGAATACCAAACAAAAACTTCGTGTTTTGTTTGGTATTCCGCTCGCCTTGCACCACTTTGCCGTTCCACGGCGAAGATAGGATGCACCTCAGGAAAGAAAAGAAATCTGTCGATTTCTTTTGCTTTCCATTCGGTTTTCACTATCTTTGCAGCCAAATTGTCAATAGAGTATTATGCCAGAGATATCCATACGCGGACACGAGATGCCGGAGTCGCCAATCAGGAAGTTGGCCCCCCTTGCTGCCGCAGCCAAGAAAAGAGGAACGAAAGTATACCATTTGAACATCGGTCAGCCCGACCTGCCTACCCCACGCGAGGGTTTGGAGGCACTGAAGAGCATTGACCGCGAGATACTTGAGTACTCCCCCTCGCAAGGTTATCTGAGCTATCGTGAGAAGTTGGTGGACTACTACAAGAAGTACAACATCAACGTGAATGCCGACGACATCATCATCACGTCGGGCGGCAGCGAGGCCGTGCTTTTCGCCTTCCTCTCCTGCCTGAACCCCGGCGACGAGATTATCGTGCCCGAGCCCGCCTATGCCAACTATATGGCCTTCGCCATCTCGGCTGGTGCCAAAATCAAGACGATAGCCACCACCATCGACGAGGGCTTCTCGCTGCCCAAGGTGGAGAAATTCGAGGAGCTCATCAACGAGCGCACCCGCGCCATCATGATCTGCAACCCCAACAACCCCACCGGCTACCTCTACACCCGCCGTGAGATGAACCAGATCAGGGACCTGGTAAAGAAATACGACCTCTACCTCTTCTCCGACGAGGTGTACCGCGAGTATATCTACACCGGCTCTCCCTATATCAGTGCCTGCCACCTGGAAGGCATCGAGCAGAACGTGATTCTCATCGACTCTGTGTCGAAGCGCTACTCTGAGTGTGGCATCCGCATCGGTGCCCTCATCACGAAGAACGCCGCCGTGCGTGCCGCCGTGATGAAATTCTGCCAGGCCCGCCTCTCCCCACCACTTATCGGACAGATTGTGGCCGAGGCCTCGCTCGACGCCCCTGAGGAATACTACCGCGACGTCTACGACGAGTATGTGGAGCGCCGCAAATGCCTCATCGACGGTCTGAACCGCATCCCCGGCGTCTACTCCCCCATCCCCATGGGCGCTTTCTACACCGTGGCCAAGCTGCCCGTCGACGATGCCGAACTATTCTGCCGCTGGTGCCTGGAGAAGTTCGAGTATGAGGGAGCCACCGTGATGATGGCCCCTGCCGCCGGATTCTACACCACGCCCGGTGCCGGCATCGACCAGGTGCGCATCGCCTATGTGCTGAAGAAAGACGACCTGATGCATGCCCTTGTGGTGCTCAGGAAGGCACTGGAAGCCTACCCCGGACGAGTAGACGAATAACTCCCCTATCCGCATGAACCTGCCCCTATTCATTGCCCGCCGCATCTACCACGATGAGGACGACCGCCGCAAGGTGAGCCGTCCGGCCATCCGCATTGCCACCGCCGGCGTGGCGATAGGCCTTGCCGTGATGATTATCTCGGTGTGCGTGGTGATAGGGTTCAAGCATACCATCCGCGACAAGGTGGTGGGATTTGGAAGCCACATCACCGTGGCCGATTACATGACGCTCCAGAGCGACGCCCCCTACCCCATCTGCGTGGATGACAGCATGATGGAGGTGCTGAGCGGCATCAAGGGCGTGACCCATGTGCAGCGCTTCGCCCAGAAACAAGGCATCCTGAAGACCGACAACGACTTTCTCGGTGTGGTGCTCAAGGGCGTGGGCCCGGAATTCGACACCACCTTCATCAGCCAGCATATCGTGGAAGGCTCCATGCCTGCCTTCAGCGACTCGGCCAGCACCAACAAGTTGGTGATATCGAGACTCATCGCCGACAAGCTACAGCTGAAATGCGGCGACCGCGTCTTCGCCTATTTCATGAACGACAACGACGTGCGCACCCGCCGCTTCACCATCACCGCCATCTACAACACCAACCTGAAGCACTTCGACGAGAACCTCTGCCTGGCCGACCTCTACACCGTGACGCGGCTCAACGGTTGGGAGAGCGACCAAGTGAGCGGTGCCGAGCTCACCGTTGACGACTTCGACGCGCTCGACGCCATCGACGAGGAGATGATAGCCAAGGTAGACCGCACAGTAGACCGCAATGGCGCCGTCTACTCCTCGCTCACCATCCAGAAGATGTATCCCCAGATTTTCGCGTGGCTCGAGCTCCTCGACCTCGATGTATGGATCATCCTCATCCTGATGATTGCCGTAGCGGGTTTCACGATGGTCTCGGGCCTGCTCATCATCATCATCGAGCGCACCAACATGATAGGCACGTTGAAGGCCCTCGGAGCCAAGAACCGCACCATCCGCCACACCTTCCTGTGGTTTGCCGTCTTCATCATCGTGAAAGGCATGGTGATAGGCAACCTGATAGGCGTGGGCATCTGCCTGCTGCAACGCTACTGCGGACTGGTGAAGCTCGACGCCGAGACCTACTATGTGGACGTGGTGCCGGTGGAGGTCAACGTGCCCCTCATCCTCTTGCTCAACCTCGCCACACTGCTCATCAGCGTGGTAGTGCTCATCGCACCCAGTTTCCTTATCACCCACATTCAGCCAGCAAAAGCCATCAAATATGAGTAGATTTTTCGGTTTTTGTGGTCCATTTCACACCTAACTCACATTAAGTCATAAAATTTGCACATTTTTTTTTGATTTGTGCAAATTAGATATTATCTTTGCACAAAATTTGAAATTTTGTGCAACTGAAACATTTATGAGTTTCAACAAGACTATTGAGAAAAGCATCGTCGCGAATTGGAACTACGATGCCCTTACCGACTATAAGGGAGCAACGCTCCAATTCAACGATGTGGCCCGCAAGATAGAAAAGGTACACATCCTGCTGGAACAAATCGGAATCAAGAAGGGCGACAAGGTGGCCATCTGTGGGCGCAACAGCGCACATTGGGCCGTGGCCTTCCTTGCTACCCTCACCCATGGAGCCGTGGCCGTTCCCATCCTGCATGAGTTCAACGCCGAACAGATACACAACATTGTGAACCACAGCGAGTCGCGCATCCTCTTCGTAGGCGATGTGGTGGCCAAGACCATTGACGCCACCGCCATGCCCGACATCGAGGGAATCATCTACCTGCCCGACTTCTCGCTGCTGGTGTCGCGTTCCGACGCACTCACCTATGGCCGTGAGCATCTGAACGAGCTCTTCGGCAAGAAATACCCAAAGGTGTTCAAGGCCAGCGATGTGCACTACTATGAGGACAGCGAGGAAGAGTTGGCGCTCATCAACTACACGAGCGGCACCACCGGCTTCTCAAAGGGCGTGATGCTGCCCTACCGCGCCCTGACAGGCAACATCGACTTCATCCTGGAATACCTGGGCCATCCCTACATGAAGCCTCATTCGAGCATGCTGAGCATCCTTCCGATGGCCCATATGTATGGCATGGCAGTGGAGTTCCTCTACCCCTTCGTCTACGGCATACATATCTATTTCCTCACCCGCCTTCCCTCTCCGGCCATCATCGCACAAGCCTTCTCCGACATCAAACCCTCGCTCATCGTGGCCGTGCCCCTGATTATCGAGAAGATCATCCGCAAGAAAGTATTCCCCAAGATACAGAACAACATCATGCGCCTGCTACTCACCATGCCGATGATCAGCAAGCGTGTGAAGCAGAAAATCTGCGAGCAGGTATACGAGGCCTTCGGTGGCAATTTCTACGAGATCATCATCGGTGGCGCCGCCCTGAACCAAGAGGTGGAGTCGTTCCTCCGCAGCATCGAGTTCCCCTACACCGTTGGCTATGGCACCACCGAGTGTGCCCCGCTCATTGCCTACAGCGACTACAAGGACAGCATTCTGGGCAGTTGCGGTACGCCAGTGAAAGGCATGGAGGTGCGCATCCTGAGCCGCGACCCGGAGCATGTGGAGGGCGAGATCGTGACCCGTGGCCGCAACGTGATGCTGGGCTACTACAAGAACGAGGAGGCCACCAATGAGGCCATCGACGCCGACGGCTGGTACCACACCGGCGACCTGGGCACGATGAGTGCCGACGGCCATATCTTCATCCGTGGCCGCAAGAAGAACATGCTCTTGGGCGCCAACGGGCAGAATGTGTATCCCGAAGAGATAGAAGACCGCCTGAACTGCATGGCGATGGTGAGCGAGAGCATCGTGGTGCAACGCGACGACAAGTTCGTGGCCATCATCCATCCCGACTACGACGAGGCCCGCAACCTGGGATTCACCGACGATGACCTTCTGAACATCATGGAGCAGAACCGCAAGGACCTGAACACCCAGCTTCCCGCCTACAGCAAGATTTCGTTGGTGGAACTGCACAAAGAGGAATTTGCCAAGACACCCAAGAAAAGCATAAAGAGATACTTATACCAAGACGTCTGAAAAATACACGTTATGGAATCGATACAGAATTTCAACTCCTTAATAGAGAAAAGCATCATCGAGAACTGGAACCTTGATGCACTTACCGACTACAAGGGAATCACGCTGCAATATCACGATGTGGCGCGGAAGATAGAGAAACTGCACATCATGTTTGAGAGCAGCGGCGTGAAGCGCGGTGACAAGATAGCCCTCTGCGGGCGCAACAGCGCCGGCTGGGCCTCGGCCTTCCTCGCCACCCTCACCTATGGTGCGGTAGCCGTTCCCATCCTCCATGAATTCACTGCCGACCAGATACACAACATCGTGAACCACAGCGACGCGAAGCTGCTCTTCGCCGGCGACGTGGTGTCGACCCAGGTCGACCCCACCAAGATGCCCCATATCGAGGGCATCATCTACATCCCCGACTACTCGCTGCTGTTCTCCCGTTCCGACAAGCTCACCTTTGCCCGCGAGCACCTGAACGAGATGTTCGGCAAGAAATTCCCCAAGTATTTCAGGCAAGAGCACGTGAAATACTACAAGGAAGAGAGTCCTGACGAGATGGCGCTGATCAACTATACCAGCGGCACCACCGGTTTCTCGAAGGGCGTGATGATACCCTACCGTGCCATCTGGAGCAACTTCGACTTTGCCTGCCATGCTATGGGCAACCACGTGAAGAGAGGCGACAACGTGCTGAGCGTGTTGCCCATGGCCCACATGTATGGCATGGCCTTCGAGTTCCTCTATGAGTTCCTGAAGGGATGCCACATCTACTACCTGAACCGCGTGCCCTCGCCCGCCATCATCGCGAAGGCCTTTGCCGAGGTGAAGCCCGCCATCGTCATCGCCGTGCCGCTCATCATCGAGAAGATCATCAAGAAAAAGGTATTCCCAAAGATACAGAACAACCGCATACGCCTGTTGCTCAACATGCCCGTCATCAACAAGAAAGTACGCCAGACCATCCGCGACCAAGTGGTGGAGGCCTTTGGCGGCAATTTCTTCGAGGTGATTATCGGCGGAGCCGCCTTCAACCAGGAGGTGGAGGCATTCCTCAAGCGCATCGACTTCCCCTATACCGTGGGCTATGGCGCCACCGAGTGCGCCCCCATCATCTGCTACGCCGACTGCCATGAGTTCAAGCAGGGCAGCTGTGGCAAGGTGGCCATCCACAACGAGATACGCATCGACAGCCGCGACCCGCAGAACATCCCCGGCGAGATTCTGGTAAAAGGACTCAACGTGATGCTGGGCTACTACAAGAACGAGGAGGCCACACGCCAGACCATCGACAAGGACGGGTGGTATCACACCGGCGACCTTGGCGTGATGGACTATGAGGGCAACGTGTTTATCAAAGGCCGCTCGAAGTATATGCTTCTGGGCGCCAATGGCCAGAACATATACCCCGAGGAGATAGAAGACAAGCTCAACTCAATGGCGATGGTGAACGAGAGCATCGTGATACAAGAGGAAGACCGCCTGGTGGGCCTGGTGTATCCCGACACCGAAGTGGCCCAGTCGATGGGATTCACCCACAGCGACCTGGAGAACATCATGGAGCAGAACCGCAAGGAGCTGAATGCCGTGCTGCCCTCCTACAGCAAGATCTCATCGATACGCATACAGGACGAGGAGTTTGAGAAGACCCCGAAGAAGAGCATCAAGCGATTCCTCTACGTGAAGGGTTAGGCCACGATGACACCCGACCCAGGAAAGACCTGATACCCCAAAATTATTAGACAAGAGATATTCAGAGAAAGCGAGGCTCGTCACTGCGGTGGCGAGCCTTTTCCGTCGTCTCAGTCGGCACAGCCCTTATTGGCCAGGTATACGCCGACGAGGATGAGCGCACTGCCCGAGTAGGCAATGGCCGTCATCGGCTCGTCGAGGAAGATGGCACTGAAGATGACCGTGGCTACTGGGATGAGGTAGATGTAATTGGACATGGTGACGGCCCCGAGCTTGTTGATGGAGATGTTCCACATCACGAAGCAGGCGAAAGAGGCCACAAGGCCCAGGAAGAGCAGGTTGAGCATCACGGTGCCCCTCATCAGTCCGGAGAGGTCGTACTGCCAAGACTGGAACCACAAGAAAGGCATCGAGGTGAGCACTCCATAGAAGAACACCTTTCGGGTGATGAATACCGAGTTGTACTTGTCGCCCATCACCTTCACCAGATAGCAGTAGACGCCCCAGCACAGCGCCGCCGCCACCGACAGCAAGTCGCCCAGGGGGTTGAGTTTGAGGATGACCTGCCCATTGAAAATCACGACCGCTATACCCACCAACGCCATTGCCGAGCCAATAATCAGGATTTTCCTCACCTTGAGATACCTGTAGGTCATGAGCACGAACACCATGGTGAAGAGTGGCGAGCAACTCACGATGAAGCTCACGTTGTTGACATAGGTGATGCCCACCGCCAGGTTCTCGGTGATGAAATAGAGCGAGCCACCGGTGACACCCAGCGCCAGCATCATCAGCTCATCGCGCCAGCTGTCGGCAAACAACTTGCGTGGCGAGAAAGGCAGGATGGCCAGATAGGCCAGGGCGAAGCGCACGATGAACACCTCGTCGGCACGCATCCCGTCCAACATCAGGATCTTGGTGCTTACCAAC
>ONSV01000202.1 GCA_900320585.1 uncultured Prevotellaceae bacterium
GAGGTGCTCGTGGCGCTCTCGGTACTCTCTCCCCACGACGACAACTGCCGCCGTGCCCTGGAAAGCCTTCCCAAACTCCGTGGCAGTCAGATTCACTGCACGGTGATGCTGAGCGAGATTGACCGCAAGATACTGAAGAAATTGGGGTGCGACCTCACTTGCGACCCCGTGAAGAAAGCCGTCGTCCGCAGCAACTCATGATGTAAGGAGTTCAGGAGTTCCTGCCCTTACAAGGCAGGGGCCGAAGATTCGGAGTTCAGACATTACCCCGACTAAAAACCATTGCGTCAAATGGGTGAGATTCGGGTTAATGTCTGAACTCTTGAATTATAAGAAATCGAGCTAACGCGAAATTTCTATACCTTTTATTATTTTCCCGTATTTTCAAGTAACTGCTGGGCTGCCAGCACAAGAAACATATAGTGCGACGAGCCGCCGCCCAGCACATACTCCGTCTGCTGCCAGAGGAAAGGAAACTCCAGCAGTTCGGGGAAATCGGGCCTGATGAGTGCGGTGCCGGAGACCACCCCACCGGGAATAAACGACCAATCGGCCCTGTTGAGACCATAGGCCACGGTGGCCGACCTTGCTCCCACCCCCGATGCGAAAGAGGCCGTATTGCTGCCTGGATGACATCCCAGGATGAAGTTGAGTGCATTATACACCGTGGTAGCGGGGAAGATATCCGGATAGGCTGTTGCCAGGAAATAATACTCGAACCCGAAGCGCTGGATGTCCCATCCCGCGCCCCATATGCTGGGCTGGTAGGGCACACCATATGGTGTCTGTGCCGACTGCTGGTCGAGTTTTGTCTTATATTCCGCGAACGCCTTCCTGAGTTCCCCATCCAACCGTCTCACCCGTTTGTCCTTCGATGATGCCAGTTTCTGCATCAGGCGGGAAATATTCTACCACGGGCTGCCACTGACCAGGAGTCGCCTCAAGTCGGATGTCGCCATTTGTAGCCACGCGCCTGCCGTTCATGATCACGCAGACACCACCCTGATGACCTTCTGGGTAGAAATCGCTGAAAGCCATGACATCGACGCCATGACTGTTGAAATAGCCCTCGGGAAGGAGTCGGAAATCCTGTGCAGACAAAGACAACGCCTGTACAAGAAGGCAGAAGAACGAAGTAAGGTAATATCGTATCATGGTAGAAGAAATATTTTTGCAAAAATAGGAAATAATCGAATATGCAGACAAGTATTATCAATTTTTTTCATCGTTGTAAATGAATGATTGACGATTGATGAGAGAGGATGATTTGAAAAAGAGATTTGGACTTGTTAAGGATTCATAATTTATCCAGTCAGAATTAGACATCCACTTAATTATTCCATCCAATTATTATCTATAGATAATACCTAAATTCGTATTGTAGAATCATCATTGAGATTCATTTGTGGGATTTTTCCAGAACGATGAACATGTTTACCTATTTGCGATACCAATCTACCATATATGAAAAAAGACGGAAAAATGCGCGTCGGCGTTGTTGGCGCGGGATGGATAGCCGAGAAGGCAGCCATCACTTTAAACGGACTTGAGACTTGTGAATGCTATGCCATCGCCTCGCGGACGATGGAGAAGGCCGAGGCATTTGCCAAGAAATGGCACATCAAAAAAGCCTATGGCACCTATAGCGAGTTGTACGCCGACCCCGACGTTAACCTGGTGTATGTGGCCACTCCCCACTCCCACCACTTCGAGGTAACCCGTGATGCCCTGATGGCCGGCAAGCCATGCCTGGTGGAAAAAGCCTTCATGGCCAACCACGCCCAGTCGTGCGCCATCGTGCAACTGGCCCGTGAGCGTGGGCTGTTTCTTGCCGAAGCCATCTGGACCCGCTACCAGCCTACCGTGCGCATTGTGCGCGACCTAATTGAGAGTGGACGCATCGGCACGCCACGGCTCGTGACCGCTACCTTGGGATACAGCATGGGCGAGAAGCCCCGCATCATGCGTCCCGACCTTTGTGGAGGCGCCCTCCTCGACCTTGGTGTCTACGCCCTCAACTTCGCCCGTATGTTCTTCCCTGCCGACATCGTGAGCATAGAGAGCCAGTGCGTGAAGAGCGCCACTGGCATGGACCTCACAAACGCCATCAGCCTGGTGCTGGCCGACGGCATGCTCTGCAACCTGCAGTCGAGTGCCGCATGCGTGGGCGACAACATCGGCGTCATTGCCGGTACTGACGGCAACCTGATTATCGACAACATCAACAACCCGCAGAAAATCACGGTGAACACCCACGACCGCGAGTTTGTGGAGGACATCCACGTACCTCAGCAGATCACGGGTTATGAGTACCAGTTCCTCGCCTGCAGGAAAGCCCTCAAGGAAGGACTATTGGAACCGCGCGAGATGCCCCATGAGGAGACCCTCTACATCATGCAGCTGATGGACGACCTGCGCGCCAAATGGGGGGTGCACTATCCGATGGATGACGAAGAAGTGAGGATTTGATTTTTCAGAAATGCCTCATAAGCACAAAGAGTGACATTCCATCTCAGCCATACCGCTGGCGGACGCAGCATGCTGTGAGTCACTACAGCGAGTACCAGCCTATTTTGACACACCTTCCTACAGCGAGCACCGGCATACTTCCGGGTACAGACTAAGAGTGGACGGATTACAAACAAACAAGAAATGGATTTAAAAAACCAATAAACAAGAAAGAAGATGAAGATATTACTTATTGGTGGCACTGGCACCATAAGCAGCGCCATCACCCGACAATTAACAGAAAGTGAGCATGAGCTGTGGTTGCTCAACCGGGGAACGAGAAAGGACGAGGTTCCCTCAAGCGTAAGGCAAGTCATTGCCGACATCAACAACGACGAGGAAGGTGTGCGGCAGTTGCTCGACGGCGAGCAGTTTGACGCAGTTTGCGAATTCATCGGCTTCCTTCCCTCGCAGGTGGAGCGTGACATCCGCCTCTTCAAAGGCCGCACCCGCCAATATGTGTATATCAGTTCGGCCTCAGCCTACAACAAACCTGCGAGAAACCACGTCATCAGCGAGGGCACAACCCTCGCCAATCCCCACTGGCAATACTCTCGCGACAAAATAGCCAGTGAGGAACTGCTGCTGAAGGCCTACCGCGAGGAAGGGTTCCCCGTCACCATCGTGCGCCCCAGCCACACCTACTGCGAGCGTGGCGTGCCCGTGAGCGTACATGGCATGAAAGGCAGTTGGCAGGTGCTGAAGCGAATGCTCGATGGCAAGCCCGTGCTGGTGCATGGCGACGGCAGTTCGCTATGGACGCTGACGTGGAACGAGGATTTCGCCCGCGGGTTCATCGGTTTGTTAGGCAATCCGAAAGCCATCGGCGAGGCTTTCCAGATTATGTCGGACGAGTCGATTACGTGGAACCAAGTCTATGAGTGTGTTGCCCAGGCCCTTGGCACCACCTTCCGTCCCTACTACGTGTCGTCGGCATTCCTTGCCGACACCTGTCCGGCAGCGTATGACCTTGAGGGCAATCTGTTGGGCGACAAAGCCGTGACCGTGGTGTTCGACTGCACGAAGCTGAAGCGTGCCGTTCCCGGGTTCTGCGCCACCACCCGTTTCGACGAGGGCGTGCGCCGCTGCGTGTCCTACCTGCTCGCCCACCCCGAGCTGCAAGTAGAAGACCCCGAGT
>ONSV01000139.1 GCA_900320585.1 uncultured Prevotellaceae bacterium
CATCGGGGTTACATTCATTGTCTTCATAATCGTATATTTTTTTGTTTTTATTTTCTTGTTGTTTTGTTGTTTTCACTCCGACAGGCGGGCTGTCTTTGTAGTTTCTGATGCAAAGATAGGTCGGTTTTCACCACTCGCAATAGTTTTCGGCCAATTCTTGCTCAAGTTGACAAGACACAAAACCAAAAATGCGACAAATAGGCAAAATCGACGGAAATTCTGTCGCAAAACCCTAAAATTTGATACGAAAATTTTGATTTTTGACACAATAGTCATTCGCGATGATGATGATTACCTGCCCAAAGACGAGATTCCTTGATTATACAGCAACATTTTTTGCCATTCGGGAAAAAATGGGTATATTTGCGCTCCATTCATCAACGAAAGCAAATACCTTTGCATATGAAAAGAATCTTTTTGACAGGTCTGCTTACCTTCATGCTCCTTTCCCCTTCGACGGGCGGCCAGATAACCGTTGCAGATAGAACGGTTTACATCTGCACTGGCGGCTATTCGAAGCGCTATCATTCAACACCCGATTGTGGTGGGCTTAACAACTGCAAAGGTGATATCAAGGCCATTTCCCTGTCGAGTGCACAGAAGAAGGGCCGCACGCCATGCAAGATCTGCTTTTGACAGAATTACTTCGCACTGACTTAGAAATAATAAAAAACCGCTGCGCTTGGAAAAAAGGTACATGAACCGCTGATGCTTGGGAAAAAGGCCACAAGGACCTGGAAAAAAGAAAAAAACTCAATCACATTTATTTCCTTCTTTATCAAAGTACATGTTGGTTTATTTTGTAAACCAATGTTAAAGTTTGGCTTTTTTCTTCCGAAATATTTGGTTTAAAAAATAAACCGTGCTAATTTTGCTCCCGGAATCATTGGCGCGAGAAGAGACTGATGATAGCTCAAGCAAGTGAGAGTCGACCTCCTTGCTTCTCTTTTCACCGAGATGGTTTAAAAAATAAACCGAGTGTTAAACCTCCTACCATCACTTGATAGGAGATAAATGGGAAAGGAAATGGAAGACAAGAAAATTTCTGAGAAAGAGAGTTTAGAGATCATCACCCAGATGATACAAAAGACGAGGCGCAATGTGGTTGATGGCAACAATTTCATCTATTTGGGTCTATCGCTGATGGTTTTGTCGCTGTTGGCAGGAGTATTTACTATGCTCACAGAAAACCATTGGTTTGCCGTTGCCAACATGTCTTTGCTAGTTTTATGGAACATCTGTGCATGGTTTGTAGTGCGCAAGGCTATTAACAGAAATGGTGCTTCGCTAAGTTATACAGACAACATGCTGAAGATCACATGGGACACGATTTGTGGTATTGGCTTTGCCATTCCTTTGATGATTATGGTCGGGCTCCTTTTTTCCCTCGGCTCATATTCGACGATGTTGGCACACTATTGGGCTGTTCCATTGATTCAATCCATTCTGCTCATTGTAGGGTGTATGATAAGCCGACAGTTGCTTGGATTGACACTTTCACCAATGTCAGGATTATTAGGAGCAAGCATACCGTTGGTGGCGTTGATGGTCAACTTTGAAGTATCACCGATATTCGAATTTGGTTGCGCCATGGCAGTTCTGGCCATAGTTGCCACTGTGACCATCACGGCCATGGGAGTTTCGCTTAAAAGGAACAAGAGTTGTGCTGTATGAAAGAGCTTGACCCTTTGCTGCACAGTCAGTTGCGGTTGGCTGTCATGTCCATCCTGCTGAGCCTTGAGGAAGCCGACTTTGTCTATTTGAAAGAGAAGACAGAATCGACTGCGGGCAATCTTAGCGTACAATTGGAAAAGCTCTCATCGGCTGGCTATATCTCAAAAAGAACAGACGGCTCAGGACCCAAACCACGGACCATCTGCAAGATGACTGATGCAGGGCGTGAGGCAATGCGCGAGTATGTTGAGACACTGAAGACCTATTTCAATGGTCTCTGAATGGGAAATCCTGATTCTATGATTTTTAGACAACACGCATTATGGCAAAAAAACGTTCTGGAGGATACATCACTGCAGCCTCCAGACTCACCCGGGTTTCTTTAACCTTTTTGAAACTATAAAACTACTTTTTTATAGTCTATAGTCACAAAGTTACCAAAAGCTGCATCAAAAAGCCCTCGGCGATGCCATAAAAGGTGTCGCCGAGGGAGCAACTCTCAAACTATTTTGATATATTTCAGGATTTCTCCTGCCCAAATGTGATTTCCTTGCGTATCTTGCTCAGGTATGTGGGCGTGACGTTCAGGAACGAGGCGATGTCCTTGAGCGAGAGCTGCTGCACCACCTGTGGACAGCGGCGGAGCAACTGCTTGTATCGGCCACGGGCCGTGAAGCGGTAGTGGTCGAGGTCGCGGGCATAAACCATCTTGAACAAGTTCTTCGTTATCTGCAAATTGATCTGTGCCATCTCCTCGTCACGGTCGAACAGCTCTTGCAGTTGCCTTCCACTGATGATGTACACCTCGCAGGGCATGTCGGCCTCTATGGTCACTTCCGACACGTCACCATCCAGGCAATTGGGGAAGTCGGCCACGAACTCGCCTTCGAAGGCGAAGCCCGTGCAATAGTCCTTGCCCTCTTCGTCATTATGCACCACATATTTGAAACATCCCCGCTCGACGAAGGCCACCCACCGTGCCGGTTTTCCGGCCTCTTCCAGAACCTCGCCACGCTCCATCGTCCGCCTCTCTCCTTGCTCCACACAGTATTGGCGCAGGATATCCAGATCGAGTCCTTTCTTGTAGCTGTTGAAATGTTGCTGATGTGTCATCTTTGTTCTAAGCGCTATGGTTTCACATGCAAAGATATAAAACTATTTCGACTTTCTCAAGCCATAGGTGGCTCAGAAGTGACAGAGATGACATTCTTGTTGGTCGATTATTCTTCAATTTTCACATAAAAAACTATCTTTGCAAAACCAATGAGACCGTTTGTCGTCACCTAACCAACAAATGCTATGGAAAAGCTGACCTTTCATGAAGCTGGCAGAGAGTGTATCGCCTATAAAAGCGAACATGCTGAAATGCTGATGCTCCAACCAGTCGACGAGCACGACAGGGAGGAGCTCGACCTCGAAGTGGAAACAATACAGTCGCTCAGCGACAAGCCATTCCAGTTGGTGGCCTTCGAAGTGAATGACTGGCAGACCGACCTCACACCATGGGCCGCGCCACCCGCTTTCGGGAAAACACCCTTTGGCGATGGTGCCGAGGCTACCTTGTCGTTCATCACCGACCACCTGCTGCCGGCACTGCAGGCATTAGGCCTGGCCGACCCTGCCACGACGCGGTATTGTCTTGGAGGTTACTCCCTGGCCGGACTGTTCGCTCTCTGGGCCGGATATCGGTCAGCACGGTTCGATGGCATTGTAGCCGCCTCACCCTCGGTATGGTACGACAATTGGACGGACTATGCCGCCACTCATCATCCTGTTGTACCATCCATCTACCTGAGTCTGGGTGACAAGGAGGAGAAGGCCCGTAACCCCAGGATGGCACGGGTGGGCGACTGCATCCGAAAACAGCACGAACTACTCGTTTCGCAGGGCATCCACACCACGCTGGAATGGAACCCCGGAAACCACTTCAAAGATGCCGGCCTGCGCATGGCCAAAGGGTTCGCCTGGCTCTTGAACAGATGACAATTGCCGATGTACTCAACTACGGAATATGCTGAGAATTATTTTCAACTACGGAATATACTGAGAATTCTGAAATTTTCATTTACTACGGATTATGCTGAAATTTCTGAGTTTTATATTTACTACGGAACAAACTGAGATTTCTGAGTTTATATTTACTACGGATTAGTCCTTTCGTTCAGATTTATCAGTTTTTTCCGTAGTTCATATTCTTTCAGATTTTTCAGCCTATTCCGTAGTTCATGAAGAGGGCTGCACATCGAAAAATGTGCAGCCCTCTATCTTTTGTCTGAAAAATCAGTGTTTTACTTCACGGCTATCTTTGTGGTTGTGCCATTTACCATCACCAAGTATTGTCCTGCAGCCACTGGCACGGAGGCATTGCCATTGCCACGGTAAACCCGTTGTCCGGCGAGAGTGTAGATGGCCACTGGCATTCCCTTGGCATCGACAATCTCTATTCTGCCCTGATGTCCGTACACCTTGGCCAACTGTCCGTTCACCTCATGGATGGCGTCAATCACAGCCACGGGAGCAGCATTGCTCAGAGCCGACTCGCCCTCTTCGTAGAGTGCGGACACATGATAGATGTGCAGACCCTGCTCAAGGCTGGCGGTGTTGTGCTCGTAAGTGCTGGCTCCTGGCTCAGCTGTGGCAACAAGCACACCGTCGCAATAGATGTTGTAGCCTTTCAGGGTAAGTTCCTTGCCCACATAGCTGATGTCGTCTACCATCATGATACCACCATTCTGCGAGTTGCAGTGGATAGCAAAATATTTGGCTCCGGCGGGAATGTTCACAAGGAAGCGCCCGAAGTAATTCTTCGGAGCCTCATACTCGTCGATGATGTTCTCTTTGGCGAAGTCGGTCACCTGGCTGCCCGTAGTGCTGTAGAGCACCTCAAAGGTCTCGTTCCACACACCAGCCAGACTCTGCACATAGATGGTGACCGTCTGCTCCTCGCCGGAGAGTTCAGGCGAAACCAGCCAGTCGTTGTTCTTGTTGCCCGAGGCGTTCAGCGCCTTGAAGCAAGCCAGGAACTGCGTGCCGCTGTTGGCCTCAAACTCAGGATATGCCCTCATGAGTTCCTCGCTCACACCAGCATCACGGAAGTTGAACGTGAGGAATGCCTGGCGCTCTCCAGCTCCGGGCCACCAGACACCGTTGATACCGGCAGTGGCACAACGGTCTTGGTCGAAGTTGCCCCACTCGCCGAATGACTTCTCAAAACTGTCGTAGCCCTCGAAGCTCTCGGTCACCTCGTTCTTGCCACTCACGGGAGTCCACTGCAGCACCGACTTGCCGTCAGCCGAGGTGGCGGTGAGGTCAGTCACGGCTTCCAACAGCGTGGGCACAATCCTCAGGTCTTCCTGCTCACTGGTGTTGTCAGCGGTGTTCTGGTCGGCCTCATATTCCACGGCTGCCCAGACCTTCGAGTTCTCGGGGTCGGTCACCTGTGTGGTGTATTCATACTCAAAGTGTGCACGGTCGAATGGGGCTATCGCACCATTATTCTCAAGGGTGCTCACCTGCTTGCCATTGACGAAAAGCGCCACCTTGTAGTTCTGTGCCTCGTTCATGCCCACATTGTGTACGGTAAGCGCCATGCGGGCCTTCTGGCCGGCGGTGGTGCGGTGCTGCATCTGCGGATAGACAGCCACGTCGTACTGGTTGACATTGCGGAAGTTGACATCATCGAGCACCACAAAGCGCATCGACGGGTCGTTGAGCTCGGCGGTGAAAGAGGCGATGATATACTTGGCGTCCTTATAGTTCGACAGGTCGACGGCGTAGGTGACGAAGTCCTCTTCTTCCATGTTGGCGTAGTTGATGGTGAGCAGCGTGTCTGCCTGCAGTCCGCCGTTCTTCTGGATAGACACTTTCAGCTTATTGTCGGTGCCGGGGTCGCCATAGGCGGCGAACACCAGCTTGGGCGTCTCGGCGCCAGCGAGCGAAATCTTGCCCGATGAGAGTGTGGCCACGGTGCCTCTCTTCTCTGCGTCGACAGCGGTCACACAGTCATCGTCGTCGGACGACATGCCGGTATACATGGCCCAGCTTGTGCCCGACACGTTGGAACGTGTGGCCCAGATGCCTTTCAGCCCGCCTGTGAAGAAGCCTTCCATGAAGGGCAGTGTGTAGGGTGCGCCATAGAGGAGCGGGGCTGCCAGCACAGCTGCCGACTCACCTACCTCGTTTTCGGCCGACACACCGTAGAACACCTGTCCCTGTGGCCCCGTCTGTTCGATGCCATTGGCGGTATAGCTCAAGGTGCTGATGCCCTCTTCCACCTTCAGAAGCTGGTTGTTCACCACGCCGTAGACGTTGTAGGTCAGTTCATCGGCATCCACATATCCGCCATTCGCGCCAATCACAGGTGCCTGCCACGACAGGGTGGCCGAGCCGTCGAGATTGTCGGCCAGCCCTACTGCCAGAGGAGCGGTGGGAACATCGGTGCCCACGTAGACTGTTGCCGAAGCGGTGACACCAGGTCCGGCCTCGTTGTACACCGTAACGTTGTAGGTCAGCATGCCGTTCACGGCATCCTCGTCCACATAGGTGTAGTGCACGCCGGGCTGCACATCGGTCAGGGTGGTCACGGCCTCCTGCTTCTCACCACGTGTTATCACGATGCGCGAGATGCTCTCCAGCGGATTGCCGTCGTTGCACACGGTGGGTGCGTCGAAGTCGATGGTCACCATCAGGTCGCCATCCTCAGCCGCCGTCAGTTTCAGGTTTCTCACGCTGTCGGGAGTGATGAGCAGCTGTCCTGCCGAGATGGTCAGGTTGTCAATCATCAGCGAGTTCATCAGCTGGTCGCTGGTGCAATGGAATCCGAAGTAGTAGTCGCCGGTTTGCTGCACCTTGATTTCGCCTGTCATCTCCACGCCGTTATTGATGTTGGTCTTCACCACCGTCTCGGGTATCAGTTCGGTATACTCGGCGGGGTTGGTGCCCATGCCGCAAGCCACCGAGAGTTTCTCGGGATAGCTCACGCTGTTGGCCACGAATGCATGGACGCGCAGGAGAGCTGAAATTGATGAAATCCCAGCTGCATCCGTCATTGTTGGCATCGATGACCGTATATTTGTTGCCAGCATCTTCGGCCTCGAAATTGTCGATGTAGGGAATCTCATAGGGCTGGCCGAACTGCACCGTGTTGGATATGCCCTGCTCGCCCTGTTCCTCACCACGGAACGGGATTACCTTGTAGTAGTAGCCGTTGAAGCGGGCATCCTTCAGTTGCTCACTGAACTGGGTGTCGCTGATGCCATTGGCCACTTTCACGTTGTCGGGCATGCGGTACACGTCGTAGGTAAGGGCGCCATGCACGAATCCACCATTCTTGCCGATGTTGCCAACCCAGCTCACGGTGGCTGTTTCTGTCGCCTCGTCATAGTTCAGACTCACGTTGGTGGCCTTTGGGGTGTCCTCGCCTACCCAACCGAGGTAGACGTTGCGCTCGCCCTTGAGTTCACCAGCAGCGAGTTGCACCACCACCTTCTGGCGTCCGGTGCCAGTCACATTGATGACCTTGGCCACGAAGTCGCCGGGCTGTGCGTCGCCCTCGATGGCATTGCCATCATTGTCATTCACGGTCAGCACGTAGTGTACGGGACCTTCCAATGCCTGTCCGCCCACGGTTGTGGTGGGGATGGAGAAATTCACCACACCCACAATGCCCTCGGAGGGGAAGCTCACGAACATGTCGTTTATCTTTGCGGGAGCGCCGTCTTCAGGTTCCTCAAGCACGTTGAGGCAGGTATATTCCTCCGCCTCGGGCAGATAGGCTAACAGGGTGGTATGTCCGGTGTTCACATCCACCTCGCACAGGCGGCCGTACATCTCCTCTTCTTCCTCGTCCACCTCGCTGGCCACCATGTAGAGGCGGTCGGTGCGGCGGTCAAAGGTCATGCTCTCGAGCACGGAGTAGAAATTGAAGTCGAGCGAGCCGATATAGGTGAGTTTTCCGTTGGTCTTGTCGATGGAGCAGAAGCTGCCGCTCTCTGTCACGCCATACATCTGGCCCTTGCTGTTCACGGCCAGCATCACCACCAGCGAGTCGGAATTGGCTATTATCTCGCGCTCCATGTTCTCATAGTTTATCCTCATGAAGACATAATTGCCCGAGTGCTCTTCCTTCCATCCGTAGCAGATGCCGGTTGTGGGATCCCAGTCGGCCGCCTTGACGATGAGCAGGTTGGCATTGAGGGTGGAGCCATGCATGCCAGTGGGCTCCCAAGTGTCAGCGTCCCACTCGCAGTAGGTCCATTTGCCATTGGCGGTATAGGGCAGGTCGATGGAGGCCGTACCGTGCAGCTTGTGGTTGTAATAGGCGCCGCGGCCGTTCAGGCAGTAGTCAACATCAGCCATGGTCTCACGAACGAAACCGTTGCTCTGGCTGAATTTGTAGAAACCATACTCGAGCAGCATGCGCTCGCCGATGGCGTTGTACTGGAGCATGCCTGTGAAGGTGAGCGGCTTCTCGTTGGCCGCCACGGGGCGAACATAGGTACGGGTTCCGCGCTTCATACGGCGCAGCTTCTCCTCAGGCATGGGCAACTTCCGTCCCTCGGCTTTCAGCCGTCGCACGAGGCCCTCTCCATAGGTTTCCTGTTCCTCGCCCTCAGTTGTCGAAGGCGTCAGCGTGGCCAGGTCGACGATGCCGTTGACCTCTGCCTTCTGCAGCTTCGGCCTCATGGTCTGTGCCGTAGAGGGCAGCGAGGCAAGCATCAGGGCAGCCACCACGATGAGATGGGTAAAGGTTCTGTTTCTCATAAAGGTTTTTGCGTAGTTTAGTTTATTAAATATTAGGTTGTTGCATTTTTCCTTATCTTCTGACAGTCTTGTAAGTGCGTACATAACCGTCGCGGTTGGTCTGCCGCACAATCACGATGCCACGCTGGGCAGCGCTGGCACGCTGGCCGTCGAGGGTGAAGCACTCCGTGCGCACGGCATCGGCATTGCCCAATGCCCGCACACCATCGGCCTGCCCCTGGGGGAATCCTGTTATCTCGGCATTGTCGACCGTGCAGTTCTTTTTGTTGCCACTGTCGTAGTTGGCCACAAAGGCGGCTATCTGCATATTCTCGGTCACCCAAAGGTCGCTCACGTCGAAGGTCACCTGATACTCATATTGATTGCCGTCCCAAATGAGCGGCTCACCAAAGTCGCTGTTGTAGGCGCGTATCACATGCTGGTGCTTGAAGTTGCTGCCACCACTGGTCTGGTTGACGGCAGGCACGTCGTTCTCGAGCAGGTAGACGGTGATGCAAGGGTTCTGGGCAGGCAGTTCGTCGCGCTTTCCGCTCACGGTGACGTTCAGTTTCCGTGTTTCCTCATCATAGTTGGCGCTGATATTGATGCTCACATGTGCTGGGTTCTCGGCGCAAATGTCGATGCCGTTCTTGATGTCGTTCAGTTCGGGGCATCCGTAAAGGTCACCACCCCACAACGGTTGTCGGTCGAACATCATGGCGGGAGCATAGCCCACCCCGAAGAAGGCAGCCAGTTTCTCATCGCACGATTTGGTGAGCCAGTCGGTCTTGTAGCCGCTGTGGTGGCACACCGCCACGGCGCGGTCCTTATATTCGTCCATGTGGAGCACGTTGCTCAGATAGCCCGCCACCCGGGGGCAGTTACCACAGGGCTCGGTGGTGAACTCCTCTATGAGCACCTTCTTCACCAAGGCAAACTTGGCCTGAATGCTGTTGTTGCCAGCGGTCTGGTCGGTGCCGTCGTCAATGCTCTGCAGCCTTACGATGATGTCGCCGTAGCTCACGGTCGAGAGTGACGGAATCTGATATTCCACCTCTGTTTTCTCTCCCCAGCCCAGCTGCACGTCGAAGTGGTTGAAATACTGGTCATCGCTCAGTTCATACTGTGTGAGGAGGGTGAATCCGCTCACCGGTTGCTGTCCGTTGTTCACTACGGTCACCTTCATCCTGGTGCTGGAAGCGTCGATGTGCGGGTTGGCAATGGCGGCGATAAGTCCCAGGTCATAGTCGGGCAGGTTCTCGCCCTCGGCTATGGCCTCCACACTCAGTATGCCGGCCGAGCTCATGTCCTGCCAGCCTTCATCTTCGCCCATCTGCACCCAGCAGGCGTTGGCCAAAGGGGAGCCTACTATTGACAGGGCAGCCACGGCGGTCTTCTGCCGATAGCTCATGCCGATATAGAGTCCCTCGCCGCCTGCTATGGTGTAAGGCGACTCCAGTGTGGCCTCGTTCCATCCCTTCACCATCTTCGGGTCGGTCTTGGTGGTGATGGTAGACTCGGCAAGATTGGGTCCGTTGAGCGAAGTGCGCACCCAGAGGCGCAGACTGTCGACATTGATTTTTGAGGCCAGCGCGGCGCGCAGTTTGGTGATGCGGCATCCCTCATAGCTGCCCAGCATGTCGGCTGGCAGGTAGATGGCGGCGCTCACCCACTTCTTGCCATCGGTGGAGAGGCTACCCTTGTCGGTGGCCTCGCCACCGCAGTAGCCCAGGGTGACAATGCTCTGGGCCTGCAGGCTGGCTACAGCCATGAAGGAAAGTAAAATAAAGAGAATTTTCCTCATGAGATGCCGTGTCGTTTACTTAACCAGAATCTTCTTGCCTTCGCTGATATAGATGCCCTTTCTCGACTGGGCCTCAGCTTTCGACACCCGGCGACCCTGAAGGTCGTACACCACGTTGCCTGCGTTGCGGAGCTGCACAATGGTCTGGATGCCGTCCTCACCGGCAAAGCTCACGGGCACCACGGTGTTGGGGGTGGCTAACATGTAGTCCATCGGCATATAGGCGGTGCCGGGCTCCACGAAGAAGGTGTTCTCCACGAGCCATCCGGTCTCCTCGTCGAATGAGTTGTAGTCGGCAATGGGA
>ONSV01000195.1 GCA_900320585.1 uncultured Prevotellaceae bacterium
TTCTCCTCGAATTATGAGTTGTATGCCGACATGACCCGGCGGCTGATGAACATCGTGCGCAATGCCTCGCCCGAATTTCACCGTTACAGCATCGACGAGGGGTTCTGCAAGTTGGACGACGCTGATGCCGACGACCTGAAACAATGGGGCGAGGACTTGTACCGACGCATCCGCCGCGGACTGGGCATGCCGGTGAGCATAGGCATCGCCCCAACCAAGACGCTGGCCAAGGTGGCAAGCAAATTTGCCAAGAAGTATCCTGGATATCACCATTGCTGCGTGATCGACGACGACAACAAGCGCGAGATCGCCCTCAAGCTCTTCCCTGTGGAGGATGTGTGGGGGATAGGACGCAGATGGGCGAGGAAGCTGAACTCACTTGGTGTCAGGACGGCCTACGATTTCGCCAGCCATTCTGGTTCATGGGTGAGGTCGTATTTCAATATCGTGGGACAGCGTACTTGGCAGGAACTGAACGGTATCGACTGCATCCCGTTCGACGACATGGACATGGTGACGAAAAAGAGTATCTGTACCTCGCGCTCGTTTCCGAAAATGCTGGGCGATATCGCCGACATCCGTACCCATGTGGCCAACTATGCTGCCCGATGTGCCGAGAAACTTCGCCGCCAGCATTCTGTGTCGTCGGTGGTAGGCGTGTTTATCGACACCAACCATTTCCGCGACGACCTGCAGCAATACAGCATGTATCTCAACTATACCATGCCCACGCCCACCAATTCCACTCAGCCCATCGTGAATTGCGCGTTGCGCTGCCTGGAAGCCATTTTCCGTCCTGGCTACCTGTATAAGCGTGCGGGAGTAATGATTCTCGACATCACAAGGGATGACAGCATACAAACCAGTTTCCTCGACTATGACTCGGAAAGATACCAGAAATGGAGGAAACTCGATGCTGCTGTCGACAAGATCAACAAACTCAATGGCAAGGAAACCATTGTGCTTGGCTCACAACAATACACCGCCAAGGGTGGAAAGGGTAGGGCAGGGGTCTTTGCCTCTGCCATCAAGCGCGACTTGATCAGCCCTTACTACACCACCCGCTGGTCGGACATTATCGATGTGGAGTGATGCGATTAGCTGATTTTCAGTTTCTGGTCACCGATTTTCAAGATGAAGATACCATGCCTGGGCAGTTTGACCGTCGTTTCACCCTCCGATGCCCTTGACTTGGTCACCAATATTCCTTGCAAGTCGTAGATAAGAATTTCGGTTCCGGCAGTGGTGCCCGAAATGGTCAGCATGTCACCATTTCTCAACGTGCGGATAGAAGCAGTATGCGCCATCTCGCTAATTCCGGTATGTTCACCAATGATAGCGTTGACAATCAGCCTGTTGCAGGTGGGCATGGTGAAAGAATAGGTGTCGCCCTCGATATCATTGTAAGTGGTACTACCTGTAGCCACACAAGTCACTTTCCATCCCGTCACTTGTTTCCCGTCTACTGGTGTTCCTTTGAGCGTTATCTCGCGCCCTGCGAAGAATTTCCCATTGAAAATGCCCTTCGACAGTTGCACATCATTGAAGCTGATGCTTACGCCCTGCAAATCCTCGGCCGACAAAGCCGTGTTGACCGTCATGTTGGTAGGTGTGCCCACCTGATAGTAGTCGGCCAGATGTTTGTAGAAATAATCGGTGCGCTGCGAGAGCCAGTTGCGTGCGGTGCTGAGCTCGCTTGAATAGTTGGGCCACCATTGGTTGATGAGTTTGCGATGGTAGGGATATTCATATTGGATGAGTTCGTACATGGGGTCCCAAATCTCTCGTGTGCCCATCGAATTGAGGAAGTCGCCCATATAGATGGCCGCACGGTCGATGAACTCACGCTCAAAGTCCTTGTCCTCCATCATTCTTCTGAAAAGCCGGGTGTGCTCGTATTTGTTGGCCCAGTTGCGGTCGCTGTCATAGTCGGGATTGTAGAGCCAGGCGATGCTGTTGTAACTGGCCGAGGAACCATAGAGCCCGAGTCCGAAATCGGTGTCTTTGGCCACAAACCGCCAGAGTCCACCCTCGGCACGCGGGCGCCACATCACGATATTGTTGCCGGGGAAATCCTGGTTGTTGTAATAGAGGTTCATCACCATCAAGTTGATGAACTCGCGCCAGTCGATCCATTCCTCATATTCCTTCAACGTATGGCCATGCTCGGTGTAGAACTGCTCAAACTGATGCCAGTTGTCCATGTCGCCTTCCTTCACTTGATACCAGTTCTCAATCATGTCAATATCTTCCAGCTCATCGTAGTTGGTGAAGATATTGTCGGCTGTACTGCGCTCTCGGATGTTGAGAATTCCCTTGTAGGTTCCGTTGATGTAGAAGATGGCGGGGCGCCAAGCCTGCCAGTCGAGGTCGGTGTACTTGGCCATTGTCTGCTGGATGATGGCGTCGCGCATGTAAAGATAGTCGAAGTCATTGCCCGCGTTGCGTAGGATAATCGACTTGTAGTTCGTCTGTCCAGGACGCTGTTCGGGGAAGAACTCATGCTTCAGCCGTTTCTCGCCAAACCGCTTGTTGGCATACACAATCAGTGATTTCAGCACGCAGTCTCTCGACGCGCCACCCTGCACGCGGGTCTCACAGAGTTGGTTGAGTATGCTCCCATTGTCTGTTCCCTCAAAGTACTCGAAGTTGATGGGCCGACGCCAATCGAATTTATAGTTTGGTGTGCCATTTTTGTAGGACCCCTGCACATAAATGCCCAGTTTGCTGTCGTAGAAGTACCTGCTGTCGGTGACAATAGAGACTACCGGTAAGGTGACATCCCTCGAGAAGAATATGTACGAATGGGTTGTCGACCTTGGCGAAAGCCGTCCTTCGCAAAACAGTTTGGCGCGTATGGTGCGCGTGGAAGAGATGGTGATAGGATTGCTGTATACCGTACTGGTGTTGGTGGGCTCACTGCCATTGGTGGTATATCGGATGATGGTTCCTTCTGGGCAACCCTCAGGCAATGAGAGGGTCAGCGTGATGGCCGAACGGTTGGTTGTCACCCGTCCTGGTTCGCTGAATATGGGTTCGCCAAGGATTTCGGAGCACAGGGTGCCGCAGTTGGGTGCGGTTGGGGTAGGGGAGTTTTGGTACCCCCACTCCGAAGAGCCTTCCGTTTTCCTACCGTACGAGATATTTGGAGCGGGCTGTTTGGCCAGGTTGGACAGTTCGCCAACGATTTCATTGTTGTGGAAAAGGTAGAAAGCGCCTTTTCCTGAGTCAATCCTGAAGTTGGCATGCATCCCGTCACCCACCTTGTCGCAGTAGACAACGATAAATTGGTAGGGTGAGATCATCCTATAGGGCAATTTCCACGCCTCGCTCGCATCCTTCGTCAGTCCGATGCTGTATTCGGAGAGGTTGACTGACGTATTGCTGTTGTTATGGAGCTCTACCCACGAGTCGGGGTATTCGTTGAGGTCGTCGAGGAGACAGTCGATATTTGATTGCATCAACTCGTTGATGACCAGTTGGGCATGGAGCCCAAGACTGGACATCAGTAGGAGAGTGGTGACAATGGATGACCTGAGAAGATGCATTTACTTATTTTTCAAGACATTTGTCCAATTCCTCAGCAATGTATTTCTTGTCGAGTTTCTGTCCGATGAACACGATTTTCTGCATCCTGTCACCGTATTTCTCATGCCAGTCGGCGCGAAGACCAGGCTCGCGGTCCATAAGTTGCATGAGTTCGTCCTTCGGCATCGTGGCATACCATCTTCCGGCATTCGAGATGCTCACTTGTTTTCCGGCCTGCTCAAACAG
>ONSV01000092.1 GCA_900320585.1 uncultured Prevotellaceae bacterium
AACACCATGGCGAGAGCAGCGAGTCGCAGGAACTGGGTCTGAGAATCATCACCTACATGCGCGACAGGGTGAACGAGTTCTCGGAGCGCTATCACCACAACTACTCGGTGCTCGCCACTCCCGCTGAGGGGCTGTCGGGAAAGTTCACCAAGAAAGACCGCAAGGAGTTTGGCGTGATTCCCGGTGTCACCGACCGCGACTACTACACCAACTCCAACCACGTGCCCGTATATTACAAATGCTCTGCCCGTCACAAGGCCGAGGTGGAGGCACCCTATCACAACCTGACACGTGGCGGACATATCTTCTATGTGGAGATTGACGGCGACGCCACCCACAATCCCCAGGTCATCATGAGCGTGGTCGACATGCTCGACCAACTGGATATGGGATATGGGTCGGTGAACCACAACCGCAACCGGTGTATGGACTGCGGTTATGAGAATGCCATTGACCACTTGGAAGTATGTCCGAAATGTGGTTCGAAGAATATCGACAAATTGCAGCGTATCACCGGATATCTGGTGGGCACTACCGACCGTTGGAACAGCGGAAAGCTCGCTGAGCTCAACGACCGTGTGACCCATATCGACCATGGTCCCAAGGACTTGTTTGACGAATGATACGCGTGCTCGATATCATAGAAGACACGATGGTGGACGGTCCGGGATTCCGGACCTCCATCTATTGTGCCGGCTGCAACCACCAATGTCCCGGTTGCCATAATCCCCATTCGTGGGCCTTCGATGGGGGCAAGGAGATGACCACCGCCCAATTGTTGCGCGTGGTCATGGCCGACCCCTTCGCCAATGTCACCTTCTCGGGAGGCGACCCGATGTACCAGGCGGCGGGATTTGCCGAACTTGCCCAGGCCATCCACGAATACACCAACAAGGACATCTGGTGCTTCACGGGGTTCGTCTACGAGAGTCTTATCCACGAAGACCAGCGAGAACTGCTGGAGCATATCGACGTGTTGGTAGACGGTCCCTATATAGAGAAGCTCCACGACCCCGACCTCCTTTTCCGTGGCTCCTCCAACCAGCGGCTCATCGACGTGCCGAAAACCCTCTATGCCGGAGAGGTCGTTCTCTGGCAACCCAGAATCACGGTCGACGAGCTGGAGCGATAGATTGGCTTATGGGAAAAGGCGGCAAGTACTTACAGTTTTGAAAGAAACTTTTCCCTATCCACGATGAACCTCAGGTGAGTGCCCTCGCCGAGGACGACATTCCCTGAATAAGCGGCAACCTTGAACTCAATCTTCCTGCCTTCAACCCTGGTCACTTCGGCTTCTGCCCTTACCACATCCCCGATTTTCGAGGGCCTCAGGTGAGAGGAAGAGATATGGCCACCCACTGTGGTGCAACCCTCTGGCAGATGGTTGGCCACAGCGAGCATGGCAGCATTCTCCATCAGTGCCATCATGGCCGGTGTTGCCAGCACAGGCATGTCGCCAGAACCCATTCTCTCTGCGGTGACGGCCTCGGTGACCGTCAGTTCGCTCGTATGTCTCAATCCTACCTCCACCATATCACTCCATCACAGAGATTCTCATTTCAATATCATCAACGGGGCGGTCGCCGCGTCCCGTGGCGGTGCCCTGAATCATCTCCACGATATCAAGACCATCCTCTACCTCTCCAAACACGGTGTACTGTCCATCGAGATGCGGAACGCCCCCGATGGTGGAGTAAACCTTCATCTGCTCATCGGAAAGGCCGGCATTGCCTACACGTTTCTCAGCCTCTGCTGCCAATTGGTCCTGCAGTTCCTGAAGTCCGGCACGGTTGCGGTCCTTACGCAGTTGGATAATCTCTGAGCGGTGCTCTGCGGCAAGGGCATTGAAGGCCTCCTGTACACGCTGCATCCGCAGCTGCTTGGAGAGTTGGCGCAGCTGTCCCTCACTGTAGACCTGTCCCCAGGCAATATAGAACTGGGAACCGCTGCTCCTGCGCTCAGGGTTCACCTGGTCTCCCAGCCTGGCAGCAGCCAGAGCGCCACGCTTATGGAACAGGTTGTCCTTGATCTCAGCCTCGATGGTGTACTCAGGTCCGCCCATGCCCAGCATCTTTCCGGCGGGAGCACCTTTGGAGTCGGGGTCACCACCCTGAATCATGAAGTCCTTGATGACCCTATGAAACAGCGTACCATCATAATAGCCTTCTTTTACCAGTTTCAGGAAATTGTCACGATGAAGAGGAGTCTCATCATACAGGCGAACAACGATGTCGCCCAGCATAGTCTGAATTCTTACTTTCATAGTCATTGTTTTTTCAAAGTGCAAATATAAAGAAAAAAGTGTGAAACAGCGAGAGAATGGATGCCATTCTTGAAAAACCATGATTAACTCATGACAACACAAACGACAAAAACAAAACGAAGATTCACTAATTCTCACTAAATAGTAAAAATATAGCTCTATTTCTTGCGATATTAAATGAAATTTTATATTTTTGCCGTGTTTCGTAAAATACCATTTAACAAAATCAACTTTCTTTATCTTATGGCCATCTCTAGAAACATACTCCGACAAGTGATGCTCGACAATCAGAAAGATATTGAACACTACGAAATCTTTCCCAGGAAATATGACCTTGACTCTTTCCCCCTTCAGGTTTTTGTTGGAGTGAGAAGATCGGGGAAATCATTCATCCTTTTTCAGAAAATCCGGAAAATGCTCAAGGAAGGTCATGGATGGGATGAGATGTTGTATCTCGATTTTGAGGATACGCGTTTGGATAACTTCACGGCAAACGACTTCAATCTAATCCTTGAATGCCATCAAGAGATGTATGGCAAACGCCCCATGCTCTTCCTGGATGAGATTCAGAATGTGGAAGGATGGCAGAAGTTCGCCAGAAATCTTGCAGACAAAAAATACAGTGTATTCATCACAGGTAGCAATGCGAAAATGCTGTCTAAGGAAATCATGGCAACTTTGGGTGGAAGGTATATACCAGTTGAGGTGTATCCCTTTAGCTTTAAGGAGTTCCTCTCTTTCTCAGAAATTGAGTATGACGATCTGTCATTGACTGCGACCGAAACGAGAGCGCTTTTCATGAAAGCTTTCCGAGATTATTTCACTTGGGGCGGGCTGCCCGAATCTGTGAATCTGCCAGTGAAAAGAGCATACTTATCAAGCGTCTTCCAAAAGATATATCTCGGTGATATTGTCCAACGCAACGCTATATCCAACCCGAAACTACTGCAGCTGATGGTGAAAAAGATGGCGGAGAGCGTGATGCAGCCTATTTCCTACACACGGCTTTCAAAGATTCTCTCAAGCGTGGCAGGACGCATTAGCGTACCTACGGTATCAAGTTATGTGGGATTCTCCGAGGATGCCTGGCTCCTTTTGCGCCTGAGAAACATCGCATCAGCTTTTGCTGAAAAGGAGAGTGTATGCAAATACTATTTCATTGATAATGGACTATTGTCACTCCAACTGCTCCAACCCGACACGATTTTATTGGAGAACGTTGTGGCTCTCTCCCTATTCCGCAAATACGGGCACGACCCGGACAATGAGCGTGTATATTTCTACAACTCCAATATCGAAGTGGATTTCTATGTCCCTGATGACGAACTTGCCATCCAGGTATCCTATTCTATTACTGACGAACATACAAAGACAAGAGAAGCCAATGCACTGGGCAAGCTGCCTAATGTCTATAAGTGTAGCCGACGAATAATCGTCACCTTCGACGAACAGGACACGATAACCGACAAGCATGGAACCATTGAGGTTATTCCTTGCTGGAAATGGCTATTGGACAATGACAGATGATAATTATTCTCTCTCCCACCCTAAGGGTTGCCTATTTTGACACACTCCCCTACTGCGAACTCCAGCCTAATATGTCACGCACTCTTTCACGCGCTCTTTTTAGTTGAGTTCGAAGTAGAAATGCTGGCCTTTGCTGTTGGTGAAATTGCCCGAATAGAATTGGCCACGGGCCTCATACTGTCCGTTGAACGTGCCCGTGTGTTTACCTTGTGGACTGTATTCCTTGAGCACCATTCTCATTGACCCATGGATGTTGATGGTTTCCAAGTCGGTCAGCATGAGCGAGAACACCGAATTTGGCCTTTCATCGTAGAAATATTCTCCAACGAATTCGCCTTCACTCATATTGCTGGGATCGGCGAGGTGCATGGTGATGGGATATGGTCCAATGCTACCCGAGAAAACCATCATGTCGCCATTCGAGACCGGCTTGGAGTTGACTTTCTGCTCAACAGGAGCAGCCTCTTCGTTGGCTGCACCCGAATCGTTCTGGCCTTCCGCCAATTTATCGTCGGCATCCGACTTGGCTGGTTGTTCAGCAGCATCAAGCTTGATGTTATCAGTGGTTGTGGCAACCGAAGAGTTTTCGGCCTGACCTGTCCTTTGCCGACTATTCTGCGTGAGCCACCAATACCCGCCGCCGGCTACAATGATGGCCAGGAGCAATCCGATAATCGCATAGAGCCATGTTTGAGACTTGTTTGGTTTTCCGCCATAGGGAGGAGGCGGCGGATAGGGACCAGAGGGATTCATTCCCCCTGGGTAACCCGCATTCCCCGGAAAGGTTGGGCATCCACACATCGGACATTTTTCAGCCTTGTCCGACATCACATGTCCGCACTCTCTACATTTGATTAATGCCATAATGCAAGATTTTCAAAATTCTTCAACTGTTAGAGCAAGTCAACTGTCTTGATCCGCGTTTTTCTTGTGTTTAGCCTTTCGTGTATAGGTCTTTTTCGATTGATGCACCCTGTTGAAAGAGTGGAAACCGGGGCCAAAAATATCCATCTCAGCCTCCCGGCCTCCTTTCCTCATGGCCTTGACGGCATCGAGGGTGGTTGCTTTCTTCTTTTTCCGTTTCATTTTTTCCAATTTGTGGGTGATGCTATTTCACCTCAGCCTCCTGAATGGCCTTTCCTGAACCCCAGGCCTCTCCCACCTTCTCACCGACAATCCGGTAGAGATTCTTGGCGGAGTCGAAGACAACGGGCTGCAGTTTCTCCAGGTCGACCTTGCCCTCCTCGTCGAGGACACTCTCGTCGGCACTCATGTTCACCACCTCGCCCACGACACGGGCCCCACCATTCTCGTCTTCCTCGAGTTTCACCACCTTGCACTCCAGCGTGAGTTTGTACTCATTGATGATGGGAGCGTCGACATTGGGGCTTCGGGTAATGGTGAATCCGGCCTTCTTCACCTTGTCGGGCACGTCATTGGCCGACACGATGCCGAAGTAGTCGCTCTGCACGATATCGCCCTTTGTGGCGAAACTGATGGTGAAGGCCTTCTTCAGTTTGATGTTCTCGGTGGTTTTATGTGCCGAGAGTTCGAAGCAGATGTGCTTGGGTCCGCACTGTCCGCCCCATGCAGCCATCATCACGTCGGGATTCTCATTGGCATCCCATGTGGCAATCATGATGGCAGGCAGCGGAGTGATGACAGCCTGTCCGGCGAAGTTCTTCCGGCCTTCCACCTCTTTTACCTCGGTCTTTTGCTCGGTAGGATTCTCGTTGACGTTGGTCTCGCTGGCCTGTTGCTTGCTTCCACAAGCGGCAGTGAGCAATGCTCCTGAGAGCAATGCAGCAAAAATCTTGATGTTCTTTTTCATTGTGGTTTTTGTATGTGATTGATTATGAATTCGCATCCGTCCTACTCCTTGTGGTTCAGGAGTTGCAAGAGTTCAGGCAACAGCATGGGAAGCATCACTGAACTGATGCAAATTTAGATAAAATTTGTGAAATAGATTGAGAAAACTCACGTTATTATGTAGAGAACATTATAAAAAGGCTTATCTTTACCAACTGATAGAACCTTTTTCGCTTGTAGCGGAAAAGGCATCAAGTCAGCGGTACAATACCATTAGAAGAGAAACGAGATGGAAATCATCAGAGCGACAAAGACAGCACAGCAGGCAGGAGCCTATTATGTGCGCATTCAGGCGATGGCCAGGAAGCATCAGATTCCACTTGATGAGGAGTTTGACGAGCACGACACCCCAGAGACGAAGTACATCGTAGCGGTAGATGATTATCTGCCTGTAGCCACTTGTCGGCTTTACGCCATCGACCCGAAGCGGGTGATGCTTGGGCGTATCGTCGTACTGCCCGAATATCGCCACAAGGGTCTTGGCACCCGCGTCGTCGAGGAGGCAGAGCGATGGGCAAGGGAACTGGGCTATGAGGTGGCTGTGGTGGAAAGCCGCGACAACAAAATCCACTTCTATGAGACCATGGGCTATGCCGTGGATTACTCCCAGAAGATTGTTGGCAATACCTTTACCTGTTTCCGGATGGAGAAAAAGCTGAAATGAGCCTCCAGCGAGGAGAATATTAGGAAATTGTCTGAATTCCTTGCAACTTCTGAACTTCCGACACTTCAATAATCACAAAACTACCTATCCATGAAAAAGGCCCTCATTCCCATACTGCTTATACTATCCGTGGTCGGCCGGGCTGCCGACTTCACCATCGAAGTGAGACAACCACGCCAGACCATCCTGCATTTCGGCGCCTCAGACGCCTGGTCGATGCAATTCATCGGCCTATGGGAGAACGAGGCCGAACAGGAGCAAATAGCCGACTGGCTCTTTTCCACCCGTTGCGACGAACAAGGCAAGCCACTTGGCATCGGACTCTCCATTTGGCGATTCAATCTCGGCGCGGGGAGCGCCGAGCAAGGCAACAAGGCACAAATCAATCCATCGACGCGTACGGAATGCTTTCTCACCGAAAACGGCACCTACGACTGGACGAAACAAGCAGGCCAGCGGAAATTCCTGAGAATGGCCAAAGAGCGGGGTGTGCCCCACTTCCTGGCCTTCCTCAACTCCGCCCCAGTCTATTTCACGCAGAATGGCCTTGCCACCAACACCGGCCGGGGAGGAACCATCAATCTGAGGGAAGACTGCTACGACGATTTTGCCCGGTTCATGGCGACCGCCATGAAAGGAATTGAGGAGCATGACGGTATCCATTTCGACTACATCTGTCCAGTGAACGAGCCCGACGGGCACTGGAACTGGCTCGGACCGAAACAGGAGGGCTCGCCGGCCACCAACCGCGAGATTGCCAGACTGGTGAGGGAGACGGGCAAGGAATTCAAGCGGCAAGGACTGAAGACACAAATCATCGTCGATGAGTCGAGCGACCTGCGCTGTCTGCTTAGCACGCACCAGACCAATTGGGAGCGCGGCTACCAGATACGTACGTTCTTCTCGGAAGACAGTACGGCCACTTATCTGGGAGAGGTGCCCAACGTTCCCCGGTTGATGGTAGGCCACAGCTACTGGACCAATACCCCCATCCCCTACATGAGGGAGATAAGGGAACAGCTACGCGACACCATCGCCAAATATGGATTGAAGTTCTGGCAGACAGAACTGTGCATTATGAGCAACGACGAGGAAATCGGCGGCGGTGGCGGTTACGACTTCACCATGAAGACAGCCCTCTATGTGGCCCGTGTCATTCACCACGACCTGGTATTTGCCGATGCCGAGAGCTGGTCGTGGTGGCGGGCTGTGGGTGGCGACTACAAAGACGGACTCATCCGTGTCTATTCCGACCGGCAAATGAGCCGTGGCCACGCGGTGGACTCACGTCTGATGTGGGCCTTGGGCAACTACAGCCGCTTTGTTCGTCCCGGAGCCATCCGTCATGAAGTATCCTCCTCCGAGCAATTCGACCCCTACGGCGTGATGTGCTCTGCCTACCGCAATACCGACGGGCAGTGGGTGGCCGTGGTTATCAACTACAGTCATACGGAACAGGATTTCTCACTCCGGCTCTCCGACACGTCCGTGGGCCAATGGCAAATGTACCGCACTTCCGACGTAGAGGGCGAGACTCTGAAACCCATGGGCCAGACTCAAGGCCAGGTGTCGTTGCCCCCACGCAGCATCACCACGTTTGTGATGATGATTTGAGGTTGGAGGTTGGAGATCTAATGTCTGAACTACTGAACTCCTGAACTACAAGAAATTGAGTGAATGCGAAACAAATAACATAAAATAAAGACCATGGACAGAAGAGAATTCATAAAAAAGACCGCCCTTGCCGCTGCCAGCACGGCCATGGCAATCCCCGTCTCGGCCATGCTGAGCCAGGCGCAGTCGTCTGGAAAACCGGAGACGGATGAGGAGTTGCTCAATTCCACCAAGACAGATGGGAAATGGAAGGTGTTGATGATCAACGGCAGTCCCCGTGCCGATGGCAATACGTTCTGTGCGCTGCAGGAGATTGCGACGCAGTTGGAGAAACATGGCGTGGGTTCTGAGATTATCCAGATAGGCAGGGCCCCTGTACGCTCGTGCATCAACTGCGGAGGTTGCCATCAGGCAGGAGAATGCGTCTTCGACGATGACCTTTGCAACACCGTGGCCAAGAAGATGTCGGAATCCGACGCGCTGATTGTAGGCAGTCCGGTCTACTATGGTCAGCCCAACGGAGGTGTGCTGTCGCTGATGCAGAGGGTATTCTACTCTGCTGGCCGTTATGTGCAGGACAAGCCAGCCGCTGCCGTGGCCATATGCAGGCGTGGTGGTGCCACGACGGCGTTCCAGACCATGAACATGATGTTCCAGATGATGAACATGCCCGTTGTCACCTCGCAGTATTGGAACATCGTCTATGGTCTTGGCAAAGGTCAGGCACGGCTCGACAGCGAGGGCATGCAGACCATGCGCACCCTTGCGAGCAACATGGCCTGGCTGCTGGAGAAAATCCATGCTGGTGGCAGCACAGCCCCCGACCGCGAGAAGCAAAAGCAATTCATGAACTTTATCCGATAGACAGAGACGGCTCAACCTTATTCGCTTTGCCCATCTGCGACATGACTCCGGCTTAGAGCTTGGAGAGTCAGAGTCGGTTTTTCTCTTCGTTACCGGCACCAGTGCCACGGTACTTCGAGCGGGCGGCGTTGAAGTTATAGCTCAAAGTCAGGCCTATGCACTGCGAATAGGTGTAGATGCTCTGGGCGGTCTTACCAATATTATAGTACGTGGTCACATCGTTACTCGAGGTGCGGAATATATCGTTGGCATAAAAAGTACCCGTCAGCTGCCCTTTCCAGAAACTCTTTTGTAGTCGGGCATTCACCATGAAATTACTGCCGCGATACATGAATCCCCAGTGGTTGCTGCCGGTATAGTTGATATCCACCAAAGCTTTTGTGGTGGGATTGAAGACGAACCAGTTTTTCAGGCTGAAACTGAATTCAGGCTTGTCAAGTTTCTTTGGCGCGCCATAGGCTTCTGCGTCGAACATCTGCTGATAGTAATGCAACGTGGCCGTGGGTTGCCAGAATCCGAACTTCGGTGAGGCGACGAGGGTGGCATAGACGCGGTCCTGATGGTCGAAGTTGACAGGCTGGAAGATGGCAATCTCGTTCTCTTCGTCATAGACCCTGCCAATGTGGGTGAAGATATCATTCTCGCGTGTGAATCCTGCCATGAAGTTCAACCACGAATATGTCAGGTTGAAGTCGATGCTCTGACGTACCGACGGGCGCAACAGCGGATTACCCCCCTCATAAAACATCCGGCTGTCATAGACGATAACAGAACTCAGCATATTGTATGGTGGGCGGGTGATACGCTTGCTCAAACTCAATTGAGCGCTCCACTTTCCCTTCTGCCAAGCTACTGACAGGTTGGGGAACCAGTCGTTATAGGTTCGGCTGGGCTCAGACTGCCAGATGCCAAACGAGTAGTAGTCTGCCGATACATGCTCGTATCTCAGTCCTGCATTCATTTGCCATGCGCCCAATTGCATTTGGTATTCTGCAAATCCGGCAATATTCTTTTCCCTCATCTCATTGTCTGATTCTGGAATGATGTTTTCCTGGTTGTAGTTGTGCCCATAACTTTTCGTGCTTGTAATTTCCGAACCACCGCTCAACATACCTTTCCAAACGGGGTAATTCAACACTAATTTGGCAGCCACCATCCTGCGGTCATCATCGCTGAAGGTGGTGATGGTGCGGTCGCCAAGTTCATCGCTCAGTTCCCACTGGTTGAGATGGTCCTCGGTATTTCGTCTCAACATGGTGGCATTCAGGTCGATGCCCAATTTTCCTACCTTTCCCACATAGTATGTGTTGAGTTCCCATACGGGTTTATCTGGCTCATCGACATTTGTTTTCAGGAGGATGTCGCCATAGTGTGCTCCATTCTTCCAATATGTCTGCTTCATGTCTGACTTGAATTTGCCGTATAGTATATTCTCCGACGAGAAACTCAGTCCCACAGAATGGTCGGTGTTGAAGTCATAACTCAGCCCCGTCTGCTGTTGGAACTGCGTCCAAGTACTTCTTACGGGCAGATCAGCGAAGGCAAGGAACATGTCTTTTTTTATTTGCAATTCCTGTTCCACGTCCTGATCGTTACTGTAATGTCCGTTATCGAGTGCTACCGTAGAAAACACCTCCAGTCCTCCTGTGCGGTATTTCAAGGTGAGGTCGTCGTAGTTGTTCCATTTGTTGTTCTTCCACGTCTGGCTGGTAGCCATCAGGCTCAATCCGTCGCCTTGGGCCTTCAATGTCTTGATGCGAATGACAGCATTCACTTCGGCATTATACTGTGCTCCTGGAGCGGTGATGATGTCCACGCTCTTGACGTCGACCGACTTCAGCTGTTTCAGTTCGCTAGCATTGGTCACTTTCTTGTTGTTGATGTATATCTCCGGCTCGCCCTTTGCCATCACCTCGAACTTGCCATCGCGCCCCTGCACCATTGGCAACATCGAAAGCAGGTCGTCGGCTGTCCCCACATCGTGAAGGATGGAGTGCTGCACGTCGACAGTCATGCCGCCTTGAGTCATCTTGTACTGCGGAATCTCACCCTTCACCACGACACCATTGATGGAGTATGTATCAGGATGTATCCGTATGGTTCCTTGTTGAGGTCTCTCGCAGCGTCGCCACACGGTCTTGTAGCCTATGTATGTGATGCGTGCGATGACTATGGGCAGGTCGTAGGGGATGGCGAAGTAGCCGCTTTCGTTGGATACGCCGCCGGTAAGCAGGGTGGAGTCTTTCGGCGAGAGCAGTGTGATGTTG
>ONSV01000015.1 GCA_900320585.1 uncultured Prevotellaceae bacterium
CGGAAAGGGTATTGAGATTGTCGATCCGGTCGGCAATCTTGACATAGAGGGCGCCCTTGTTCATTTTTTTCTGAAGGCGGACATCAGAAAGAAGATCCTTCTGCGCCTTGGTCAGTGTCTGGTCCTCAAAGTCTTTGTCACTCAGAGCCGTAACGGCGTCTACAACAATCGCGACGTCTGTCCCGAACCGTTCCTCGATTTCGGACAGAGGGAGATCGCATTTTTCTACAACATCATGGAGCAGGGCCGCCATGATGACATCGCTTTTAAAACCCCAGTCGGCGACATGTTTCGCGACCCGGAGGGCGTGATTGATATAGGGCTCTCCCGTACCGCGGAATACGCCGGATTGTTTCTCAGCTGCGTACGTATAGGCCCGGCTGATATCTGCATCCCTGTCTACCATGTGCTTCTGGCTGTAAGCATGGATGATATCGTCTATAGTCACTCTCATCTTGTATGTCAAAAAATCACCCCCTTTCCGCACTGCTGTGCTCTTTGTGCTCTTAATTGGAATCGTTGATGGACGCGGACTTGATCCCGTGGTACCACTCATCATCGTCTCTTTCTGAAATCTTTCCGTATCGGAACATGTTCCTTTCCAGACTTTTCTTAATATATCTTTCCAGTGTAGACCGTCCTACGATCGACTTCTGATATTCGGAAAAATCCTGCCCGGATCCTTCACCGTCTACATAAAGCGCTTTGAAATTCCGGATCATCTCCTCCGTCTCATTTTCCGCCTTGAAGTTCGGGTAATTGAGCAGGAGGCAGTGATGGATTTCCTCAACAGAAATGGACAGAGGGAATCTGGATACCCCGATGAACTGAATGACCGGGGCGCGTTCTCTTCCTTTGGAGACAGAGTTGACGGTGCCGATGCCCCCAATGTAGTTCGGCTTATTGTTATCTACACGATGTAAAATGAGCAGCATCCTGTCGGTATTCTTATGCTTCATGCTGATAAAAGCGTGCTCCTGCGTGAGCTCAAGAGCATCATCATCAAATACCTGCCCAGCGACCCCATGCGCAACAACCAGCTCTCGGCCTGCCTATACGATATATATAATAATGAGGAGTGGCTCGCACTTCATGCCGAGGTCGAGGAGTCGATTTTCATCCCGGCCATCAAATGGGTGGAGAGAAAGACAAGGCAGAACGATGTCTCGGCCAAGATCTCGAGCATGATCAATCAGAATCCCGACAATTCCGATGCCCTCAGCGACCGTGAGAAGGATGTCATCGTCAGTCTGGTGCAGGGAATGACCAACAAGGAGATTGCCGACCATCTGTGCATTTCCACCAATACCGTCATCACACACAGGAGGAATATCGCCAGGAAATTGCAAATCCATAGTCCGGCCGGACTCACCATCTATGCCATCGTCAATCATCTTGTCGACATCTCCAGCGTACGCCTCTGAAGGTGCCTCGCGACACCTCCATCACTCCATTCCGTTTTGCACACTTGCGCGCTTTTCGCAACAAGTGTGCATTTTTTTTCGTAATTACCTATCCCACAACAATTCGCACCAAAAACTTCATCCTTCCATTTAAATAATGTAAAAAATAAATCATTAAAATACCTTAAATAAACTTTTTTTCATGAGCGATTATGATATGATAAACGGATAATTGTATTAACTTTGTAACCGATTTCAGAGAACTAATTTATCAATTTACTGACTTGATTTAAAAAAAAAGTTGACCAAAAGGGAAAACTTTTTTTGGATTACGAATGGAAATGTTTTCCAAAACGAACAACAACTACCATGAGAGAATTTACTATTCTGAAGCGTGACGGTAAGCGTGACCGCTTTTCACTCGACAAAATCATGACTGCTATCATCAAGGCTTTCCAGTCGGTTGGTGAGGAGGTCGATTTGGGGTCTATCTCTAAGATTCTCAGCCACTTGGATATTCACGACGACATCACTGTCGAGGACATCCAGAACGAGGTGGAGGAGGCTCTTATGCGAGAGGGACACTACCAGGTGGCCAAATCATTCATGCTCTATCGACAGAGACATACCGAGGACAGGGAGACGATGGAGAAGTTGAAATTTTTGGCCGACTACTGCGACGCTGCCAATGCTGCCACAGGTTCAAAATATGACGCCAATGCAAATGTCGAGCATAAAAATATTGCAACTCTCATAGGTGAACTGCCCAAGTCAAGTTTCATCAGGCTCAACCGCCGACTCCTCACCGACCGTATCAAGAAAATGTATGGTAAGGAAATGGCCGATGAGTACATTGACAAATTGTCACATCATTTCATCTACAAGAACGACGAGACATCGCTCGCCAACTATTGTGCGTCCATCACCATGTACCCATGGCTCATCGGGGGCACCATGTCGATTGGCGGCAACTCAACCGCTCCTACCAACCTGAAGTCGTTCTGCGGTGGATTCGTCAATATGGTGTTCATGGTGTCGAGCATGCTCTCTGGTGCATGTGCCACACCCGAGTTCCTCATGTATCTCAACTACTTCATCGGACTCGAATATGGCAAGGACTATTGGAAGGAGCCCGACCGCGTGGTCGACCTCTCCATCAAGCAGCGCTCCATCGACAAGATGATTACCGACTGCTTCGAGCAAATCGTCTACTCCATCAACCAGCCTACAGGGGCTCGCAACTACCAGGCCGTGTTCTGGAACATCGCCTATTACGACAGGTATTATTTCGAGAGCCTTTTCGGCAACTTCTATTTCCCCGACGGGTCACAGCCCGACTGGGACGGACTCTCATGGCTCCAGAAACGTTTCATGAAATGGTTCAACCGCGAGCGCACCAAGGCCGTGCTCACCTTCCCGGTCGAGACCATGGCCCTGCTGAGCAAGGATGGCGACGTCATCGACCAGGAATGGGGCGACTTCACCGCAGAGATGTATGCCGAGGGACACTCCTTCTTCACCTATATGAGCGACAATGCCGACTCGCTCAGTTCTTGCTGCCGCCTGCGCAATGAGATACAGGACAATGGGTTCAGCTATACCCTTGGGGCAGGTGGCGTGTCGACGGGCTCAAAGAGCGTGCTCACCATCAACCTCAACCGCTGTATCCAGTATGCCGTCAACAACGGCAAGGATTATAAGGAGTTCCTCTCCGAGATCATCGACCTCTGCCATAAGGTGCAGCTCGCCTACAACGAGAACCTCAAGGAACTCAAGGAGCATGGCATGCTTCCGCTCTTCGACGCGGGCTACATCAACATCGGCCGGCAGTACCTCACCATCGGTGTCAACGGCCTCGTGGAGGCAGCCGAGTTTATGGGACTGAAGATCAACGACAACCCCGACTATCTTGCCTTCGTGCAGGAGATCCTCGGGTTGGTGGAGAAGTTCAACAAGCAGTATCGCACCAAGGACGTGCTCTTCAACTGCGAGATGATCCCTGCCGAGAACGTGGGCGTGAAGCACTCGAAGTGGGACCGCGAGGATGGCTACTTCGTGCCGCGCGACTGCTACAACTCATATTTCTATATCGTAGAGGACGACTCGCTCAACATCATCGACAAGTTCAAACTGCATGGCGCACCCTATATCAAGCACCTCACTGGCGGCTCGGCCCTGCACATGAACCTCGAGGAGCACCTCTCGCAGAAACAGTACCGACAGCTGCTCAAGGTGGCAGCCAAGGAAGGATGCAACTATTTCACTTTCAACATACCCAATACCATTTGCAACGACTGTGGGCATATCGACAAACGTTACCTCAAAGAATGCCCCAAATGCCATTCAAAAAACATCGACTACATGACGCGTATCATCGGATACCTGAAACGTGTGAGCAATTTCTCCGAGCCGAGACAGCAGGAGGCACACCGCAGGTATTATGCAGCGTCCGACAAACTTTAATCGAAGCCATTCATAACCTACACCAATAAAAATAATTGAATAGATGTTGAAGTACGTCAATACGGGAGTTGTGTTTCAAGAAATCCCCGACGAGGTCACACTTGCTGTTAACATTGCAAATTGTCCCTGCCACTGCCCCGGTTGCCACAGCAAATACCTGTGGGAGAACGTGGGCAAGCCTCTCACGCCTATGGTCATCGACCAGCTGCTGAAGCAGTACGACTCCGACATCACTTGCATCGCCTTCATGGGAGGCGACTCCGAACCGACCTACATCAATACGTTGGCGCGCTACATCCACCGCGAGCACCCAGAGTATCGCGTGGCATGGTACAGCGGTCGCCAGCGTATTCCGTCGGCGGTGAGAAAGTCGGATTTCGACTACATCAAGGTGGGGCCCTATATCGCCCACCTCGGATGCCTCAAGGAGCGCACCACCAACCAGCGGCTCTACAAGAAGGCATCGGGTGATGACTTCACCGACATCACGTCACGATTCTGGAGATAATGCTCGAAAAGAAGCAGCCAAGAGTCGCCATCATTTGCCCCAATTCGCTCTCCGTGGTAGGGTTGAGGCAATTGCTCGTCGGCGTCAACTCGATGGTGAGAGTTGACGCCTTTGCTACGGCCGATGAGTTCAGGGCTGCCGGGGCCGAGAATTATTTCCATTTCTTTGTCGATGTGGGGGTGCTCATGGCCGAGAGGAACTTCTTTCTACAGTACTGCCACAAGACCATTGTGCTCACCACGCAGGCCGACCACCAGAAAACGCTTTCCGACTTCCATTGCCTTTGCATCGCTGGGTCGGAAAGTCAGCTCTTGCGCTCGCTGCTCGCGCTGATGAGCAAGGGACATGCGCAGCACCCGGCTCATGCCACGACCTCTATCCCACAGAAAAAGGTGTTGCTCTCGCCCCGTGAAATCGAGGTGCTCTCCTTGGTGGTGCAGGGATACATCAACAAGGAGATTGCCGACAAGCTCAATATCAGTCTTACCACCGTCATCACGCATCGCAAGAACATCACCGAGAAACTGGGCATGCGCAGTGTCTCGGCGCTCACCATCTATGCCGTGATGAACGGATATGTGGATATTGGGAACATTTAGTCAAGTCATGCCGTTATAACCATGCGCTGAGCAGGTGGGCAAACCATCCGCGGAATTTCTGCCATGGGGTGCGGAACTTGTCCCAGCTCTCGGGGGTAAGGTAAAAACTCTTGGTCTTGTCGTAGTCAAACATGTCGCTCAGCTGCTGGGTCACGCAGGGGTCCACGATCACCGCATTCTCCTCATAGTCGAAGCGCAGGCTGCGCGCGTTCAGGTTGGCGCTGCCCACTGTGCAGAACCTCCCGTCTACCATGATTATTTTCGTGTGGTGGAATCCTGGCTCGTATATCCATACGTCAGCACCGTGTTTCATCAGTTTGTGTACGTTGTAGAACACGCAGTCGGGGGTGAGCGGGATGTCGCTCTTCGCCGATACCATGATCTCAACCTTTACGCCTCGCTTCACGGCATTGCGCAGGGCTTTTTTCAACTTGTGGTTCAGGGTCAGGTATGGGTTGATGAGCTTGATGCTGTCGCGGGCATCGTTGATGGCATCGACATAGAACTTACGGATAATCTTGTTCGAGATGCGGGGCTCGCGGTTGATGATGCCCACGGTTTGGTGGTGTGCCGTGAGGGTAGTGTCGGGCTTCAGGTCATGGAAGTAGTCACCGCTATGTGGCGTCAGGCGGAAATACTTGGGGTCGTCCATCAGCCGCTCCTTGGTCACTTTCTCCCATATCCGCATGAAGATGCGCTGCAGCGTGTTCACCTCCTCGCCTTCGATGCGGCAGTGCATGTCGCGCCACTCGCCCACCACATCTGTTCCATTGATGTAGTAGTCGGCCACGTTCATGCCACCGGTATAGGCTATCTTGCCGTCGATGACCACAATCTTGCGGTGGTCGCGCGAGAACACGTGGTTCACCCAGGGAAAACGGATGGGGTCGAACTCGTGAATCTTTATCCCCCGCTTGCGGATAGATTCCAGGTGGTGCTTCTTCAGCGGCTGGTTGTTGGAGTCGTTGCCAAAACCGTCGAAAAGGGCTCTCACCTCCACCCCTTCCTGGGCCTTCTCGCCCAGGATGTCGAAGAGCAGGTTGGCGATGGAGTCGTTGCGGAAGTTGAAATACTCCAGGTGAACACTGCTCCTGGCTTGCTTGATGGCGGCGAACATGTCGTCGAATTTCTCTTGTCCCGACATGAGCAGCGTCACGCTGTTGTCGTCGGAGAATGTCACGCCTTCCTTGCGGAGTTGTGAGATAAGGAGCGAGTCGCTGCGCTGGGCATCAATATTGGTGCATAGCAGCAAGAGTAGCAGAAAAGTAGTCAGTTTCTTGTGATTCTTCATTTTTGTGCTTCCTATGTCGGTATGGGGTCACAACATGCATCGGTAGTGGTCTACAATGCCCAGCAAGTGACGCTGCTGGTCTACAACGAGCACGGTGTGCACCTTATGCTTGTTCATGATGCGCTGTATCTCGGTCACCTTGGTGTCGGGTGTCACGCATTTCGGCGAGCGGGTCATGATGTCGCCTACGGTCTTGTCGAAGAACTGGGCTTGCCAGCGCTCCATGGCACGGCGGATGTCTCCATCGGTAATCAGGCCCTCCACCTTGTTGTCCACAAGCGATACGCCAAGACCCAGCTTGCCTTTGCTCACATGGATAATGGCCTCGCCCAGATGCATGTCGGAGGGGATGATGGGCAGCTCGTCGCTCTTCATCACGTCGCGGGCGGTGGTGAGCAGCCGCTTGCCCAGCTCACCGCCAGGGTGGAACTGTGCGAAGTCGCGGGGCTTGAAGTCACGCACTTCCATCAGAGCCACGGCCAGGGCGTCGCCCATGGCCAGGGCGGCCGTGGTGCTGCTGGTCGGGGCAAGGTTCAGCGGACATGCCTCTTTCGACACCCTCACCAGGATATGTGCGGTGGAGTATTTGGCGAGCAGCGAGTCGGGGTTGCTGGTCATGGCGATGATGGGCACGTTCATGTGCAGCACGATGGGGATGAAACGCAGCAGCTCGTCGGTCTGTCCCGAATTGCTCAGGGCAAGCACGATGTCATCGGAGGTTATCACGCCCAGGTCACCATGATACACATCCAGTGGGTTGATATAGAAAGCGGGCGTGCCGGTGCTCGAGAGAGTGGCTGCTATCTTGGCACCAATATTTCCGCTCTTGCCCACGCCGGTCACGATGACCTTGCCACGGCAGTGGTAAATCATCTCTACGGCTTGGTCAAACGACTCATCCAACTGACCTATCAGGTCGGTCAGCGCCTGGGCCTCATCGCGAAGGCACTGGGCGGCATATCTCCTGCTGTGGCGCAGGCGTTCGGTGATATTGTCGTTCATATCTTTGTGCGGTTCTTTTGTCGTGGGAAACTTATTTCAGCAGTGATGCGATCACTTCGCCCAAACGAGGGAGCTCAAGCATGTTCGGACCGTCGCTGAGCGCTTTGTCGGGCTCGGGATGCACCTCGAAGAAATAGCCGGTGGCACCGAAGGCCTTGGCGGCTAAGGCCATCTGGGGCACGAAACGACGGTCGCCGGTGGTCTGGCCGTTGCCTCCGCCAGGCCGTTGCACGCTGTGGGTGCAGTCCATGATCACACGGGGCACGATGTCGAGCATGTCGGCCAGGTTGCGGAAGTCCACCACCAGATTGTTGTAGCCATAGATGTTCCCACGCTCGGTGAGCCACACCTCGGTGGCTCCTGCGTCGAGGGCTTTCTCCACGGGGTAGCGCATGTCCTTGCCACTCAGGAATTGGGCCTTCTTGATGTTCACGGTGCGCCCGGTGCGGGCTGCGGCAGCCAAAAGGTCGGTCTGCCGGCAGAGGAAAGCGGGAATCTGCAGCACATCGGCCACTTCTCCGGCAACCTTCGCCTGCCAACTCTCATGGATGTCGGTCAGAATCCTCAGGCCGTAATTCGACTTGATGTCAGAGAGCATCTGGAGGCCTTTCTCCAGTCCTGGGCCACGGAACGAGGATACCGATGTGCGGTTGGCTTTGTCGAACGACGACTTGAAGATGATGTCGATGCCCAGTTGGGCATTCAGTCTCACAATCTCCTCAGCTACAGTCCGCAGCACCTGTTCCGATTCTATCACGCAGGGGCCTGCTATAAACAATGGTGCTTTTTCCATAATCGTATCTTTTGTTCTTTGCGTAGCAAAGTTAGTGCAAACCAAGTGAAATGCAAAATAAAACTTGTTTTATTTTCTCCTGCATGTGCCTGATTCACGTCTTGTCATCTTTAGACCATGCGCACAAAGGCGTGTCAAAATAGGCAGGAGTTCGCTGTAGGGACGCAGCTGCTGCGTCCGCTATAACAATAGCCCATTTGACATATCCTCATCATTGTCAGATGAAGTGAACCGTGCCAAGGAGGTAGAGCACCACATAACCCAGGATGATGCTGAGCACACCCACCACCAAACCGATCTTCGACATGTCTTTCTGCTCAACCAGGTTGGTGGCGTAGGCCAGGGCATTGGGTGGGGTGGAGATGGGCAGGACCATGGCGCTGGAGGCGGCGATGGCTACGCCTATCAGTACGGTCGACGTGCCACCAAGGGCATCCAGCTTGTCGCCCATGGCGGCGCACACCACGGTCAGGATGGGCATCAGCAGGGCTGCCGTGGCCGAATTGGAGATGAAGTTCGACAAACCATAGCATACCAGTCCCGACAGGAGCAATATCAGGATGGGCGAGAATTGGGCGAATGGTATGTTCTTCACAGCCAGTTCGGCCAGTCCTGAGGCATTGAGTGCATAGCCTAGGGCGAATCCACCGGCCACCATCCATATCACCGACCAGTTGATCTCTTCCAGGTCGCGGCGGTCGATGATGCCACAGAGTGCGAACACCACAAAGGGTATCAGGGCTACGGTGTAGGAGTTGATGCCTGTCACGGAGTCGAGCAACCAGAGCAGCACGGTCAGGATGAAGGTCACGATCACGATGTAGGTCTTCTTGTCTTTCTTCATCTCACCTTCTATATTCAGTTCGATGGTCTTCTGGGTGAAGGGGAACAACCATCTCAGCAACATCCAGCTCACAAACAGGAGGACGGCCACCAGAGGCACCATGAACAGCATCCACTGTCCGAAGCCGATGTCCAGGTTCAGACCCTCTGGGTCGTTCAGGTATTTCATCGCAATGGTGTTGGGAGGTGTGCCGATGGGGGTTCCCATACCGCCTAAGTTGGCGGCGACGGGTATAGACAGGGCAAGGGAGATGCGGCCCTTGCCCTCGGGAGGCAACTGGCGGAACACCGGGGTGAGGAAGGTGAGCATCATGGCGGCAGTGGCGGTGTTGGATACAAACATCGAGAACAGTCCCGTGATGAGCAGGAATCCCAACAACACGTTGTCGCTCTTCTTGCCGAATGGCTTGAGCAACACCTTGGCCAACTGGGCGTCCAGACCGGTCTTCGTGGCTGCGATGGCCAGGATGAAACCTCCAATGAACAGCATGATCACGGGGTCGGCAAAGGTGGCCATGATCGATTTGTAAGAGAGCAGGGTCCCAACCCGTTCCTCATCGCAAATCCATTTGATGCCACTGTCCGACGTGAAGAGAAGCAGACCGCCAATGATGGCAACCGAAGTGGCCCATGAGGGTACAATCTCGAAAATCCACATCAAGGTGGCAAAGGCAAAGATGGCGATGATGCGCTGCTGCACGATGTTCAGACCGTCGATGCCGAATGCGCTGCTGGGAAGATTCCATAGCAAGAGTGTCACGAAAGCCACGAAAAAGGCCTCATAGGTCTTGATGAGCACTTTGCTGGGATGAAAGAACTTGTCGAAATTGGATTGGTGTAAGGCTTCAACAAGATGATAACCAGTAAAATTCTTAAACATAACTCTGAATGTTTGTAACTAATACCATGAATAAAAAAATATACATAGCGACATCTCACCGATGTCGTTGCTCCTATTGCTGATTCGGAGTGCAAAGGTAAGATTTAGTGAGCGAAAAACGAAAAAAAATGATGGCATTTGTAGGCCAAATGGGGATAAAAATGGTGCTGAAAGTCTTTCATTGATGACAAGGCTCAAAAATGCAAAATGGATATTGCATTTTCGCCCGACTTTTCGTAACTTTGCCACTAACGGCGAAGTTACTCCGTCTCGGCATGAAAAATGAATGAATTCATTTTGTCCTGCTCTCGACTTTTCGTAACTTTGTGCAATCTATGAGAACTGCGATAATCGGAGGTGGGGCAGCAGGTTTCTTCCTCGCTGTCAACCTGAAAGAGATGATGCCGGGAATGCAGGTGGTGGTCTTCGAACGCACACACCATTTGCTGGCCAAGGTCGAGGTGTCGGGTGGGGGACGGTGCAACTGCACCAACTCTTTTGAGGGCATCAACGACCTCAGCCGGGTGTATCCTCGTGGGCATCGGTTGCTCAAACGGCTTTTCCACGTCTTCAGCCATCACGACACATGGCAGTGGTTCACCAGTAGGGGCGTACCCTTGGTTACCCAGGCCGACCACTGCGTCTTCCCTCAGGCACAGGACTCCCATGCCATCATCGACTGCCTTCTTGGCGAGGCACGCCGCCAGGGCGTGGAAATCCGGACAGGCTGCCCCGTCAATAGTCTTGGGCAGTTGAGCGACTTCGACTTTGTCGCTGTCACCACAGGTGGGGCGACCAAGGCCACCTCTCTCGGATGGTTGGCTTCTTTGGGGCATGACATCGAACAGCCCGTGCCCTCGCTCTTCTCACTCAGCGTCGGCGACAAGACGCTGAAAAGTCTGATGGGCATCGTGGTGGAGGACGCCCAGGTGATGATACCCAAGACCAATTTCCGCACACAAGGCCCCCTGCTCGTTACCCACTGGGGATTGAGCGGACCGGCCATTCTCCGCCTCTCCAGCTATGCCGCCCGACTCTTGCACGATGTGGAATATAAGACCCCGATTTCCGTCAACTGGGCCGGACAGTCAATCGACGACATCGCCTCGGCCATCACAGCGACAGCCTCCCTCCACCCCCAGAAGAGGATTACGGCCCTGGCTCCATGCCGGCTCACCCAGCGTCTTTGGGCCTATCTCGCCGAGAAGACATTGGGAACGAGGGCTGGCGCAAGATGGTGCGATATCGGGAAAAAAGACTACAATAGACTGGCCAATGCCGTGGCCAACGACCTGATTGCCACTACCGGACGCGCTCCTTTTCACGACGAGTTCGTCACCTGCGGCGGTGTGTCGCTCAAGAGCGTCAATCCGTCCACTCTTGAGAGCAGGGTTCGCCCACGGCTCTATTTCGCTGGCGAGGTGCTCGACATCGACGGCGTGACGGGTGGTTTCAATTTCCAGGCCGCATGGACCACAGCCTATGTCGTCGCACGGTCAATAGCCCAGGCGGCAAACAATGATTCTCAAAGCTAATAGTTTGTCATGAAAAAGATACTGGTCTTTCTCTTGCTCATTTTGGCGGGTTGCGCCCTGCCTGCTGTCGGTGCCCTGCCTGTCTGCTCTTCTTCGGGGCCTGAAGGAAAAGCTCTGCTGCCTTATCAGGATGCCCGCCTCTCAGCTGTCCAACGTGCCGACGACTTGCTCTCGCGGATGACACTGAGAGAGAAAGTGGGGCAGATGGTCAGTCTCATGGGATGGGACTCCTACGACATTGATGGCACGAAAGTCACCACGTCGGCAAAATTCCGCAACGAGGTCGACCAGTCGTTCGTGGGCAACTACTGGGCTACGTTCCGTGCCGACCCCTGGACACGGAAGACCATCGACAACGGACTCGACCCCAGGCGGGCGGCAATGGCGGCCAATGCCATGCAGCGCTACGCCATCGGACATTCACGTCTGGGCATACCCCTGTTTCTTGCCGAGGAGGCGCCTCATGGCCACATGGCCATTGGTGCCACCGTGTTCCCCACGGGTTTGGGACTCTCTGCCACTTTCGACACCGCGCTCGTAGCACGTGTAGGCGCTGCCGTGGCCCGGGAGGTGAGATTGCAAGGGGCACACGTGAGTTATGGTCCGGTCATCGACCTGGCGCGCGACCCTCGCTGGTCGAGGGTGGAGGAGACCTTCGGCGAAGACCATGTGCTCTCGGGCCTGATGGCCGAGGCGTGTGTGCGCGGGATGGGGGGCGGCCAACTCCAACAGCCGTTTTCCACGCTGGCCACGCTCAAGCATTTCGTGGCCTATGGAGTGCCCGAGGGCGGACACAACGGCGCGTCGGCCCATGTAGGTCTGCGCGAACTGCATGAGTGCTTTCTCCCGCCTTTTCAAAAGGCGATAGCGGCTGGTGCCCTCTCGGTGATGACAGCCTACAATGCCATTGATGGCGTGCCTTGTACCTCCCATACCATGATGTTGCGCGATGTGCTCCGGCAGCAATGGGGATTCCGCGGACTGGTCGTGTCCGATTTATATAGCATTGATGGCCTGCGGGGCACCCACCGCGTGGCTTCCTCTATCCGCGAGGCAGGGGTGATGGCAGCCAAAGCAGGGGTCGACATCGACTTAGGTGCCAATGCCTTCTCGCAACTTGTCGACGCGGTGGAGAAAGGTGAGGTAGGTATCGAGGTCATCGACGAGGCGGTGAGGCGCATTCTCACAATGAAGTTCGAGATGGGCCTTTTCGACCATCCCTATGTCGACCCCGAGGCAGCAGCCCGGGAGGTGGGCTCCGCCAACCATGTGGCGTTGGCCCGGCAGGCGGCTCGCGAGAGCATCACGTTGCTCAAGAACGACAGCAATCTGCTGCCGCTCCACCGTAACCTGCGGTTGGCAGTGGTGGGACCCAACGCGCATAACGTTTATAATATGCTGGGCGACTACACGGCTCCCCAGCCCGAGGGTAGGGTGAGTACCGTGCTCGACGGCATCCTACAGAAGATTCCCGCTGCCCAAGTGACATACGCCAGGGGATGTGCCGTGCGCGATACGGCGTCGTGCGATTTCGAGGAGGCACGGCAGGCGGCTCTCCAGGCCGATGTCGTCGTGGCGGTGGTTGGTGGCTCCAGCGCGAGAGATTTCAGGACATCCTACGAGGAAACGGGGGCGGCTGTCAGCCAGCCCATGCAAGTGAGCGACATGGAATGTGGCGAGGGCTTCGATCGGGCCACCCTCGACCTGATGGGACGTCAGGAGCAACTCCTCCGCATGCTGAAGTCCACAGGCAAGCCATTGGTCGTAGTCTATGTCGAGGGCCGGCCGCTGCTCAAGAACTGGGCTGCCCTTCATGCCGATGCCCTCCTCACGGCCTTTTACCCAGGACAGGAGGGTGGCAACGCCGTGGCCGACGTGCTCTTTGGCGACTACAACCCCGCCGGCAGGCTCAGTATGTCGGTGCCGCGCAATGTGGGGCAATTGCCCGTCTACTACAACCGCCAGCCGGGTGGAGGCAACCCCTATGTCGATTCCGAGTCAACTCCGCTTTATGCCTTCGGCTACGGACTGAGCTATACTTCGTTCCGCTATTCCGACTTGAGGGTAGGTGCCGCCGGCGACGGGTTCGAGGTGAGTTTCGTGGTGGAGAACACGGGCGGCCGCGAGGGTGACGAGGTGCCACAGCTCTACTTGCATCCCCGGCATGCCTCGGTAGTGCAACCCGCTATGCAACTGCGTCATTTCTCACGTATCCACCTCAAGGCGGATGAGTGTGTCAAGGTTTCTTTCTTCCTCCCGAAATCTGATTTCGAGGTGGTCACGCCCTCCCTCCAATGGGTTGTCGAACCAGGCGACTTCGATGTGATGGTGGGCAGTTCGTCCGACAATATCCTCCTGCGTGGGGTTATCAATATTCCATAAACCAAGAAAACATCTTATACCATGCACAAATCCATACGCTTCAGCCTGATTGGTTGGTTGCTTGTCGTCTTTCCTTTGGCAAGCTTGGCAAAGAACGGCCCGACAACCTCCACGACACCACCTTCTACCAACCAATCGTCATTTTCCCACGACGTGAACCCCTATATCGGAACGGGAGGTCACGGACATACGTTCCTCGGAGCCAACGTTCCCTTCGGCCTGGTGCAGCTTGGTCCTACCGAGCCTGTGCGTGGATGGGATTGGTGCTCTGGCTACCATTACTCCGACTCGGTGCTCGTGGGGTTCTCGCACATGCACCTCAGCGGTACGGGCATAGGCGACCTGGGCGACATCTCATTCCTGCCCGTGAGCCATCCTTCGCAGCGCAGCATGGTGTTCTCTCATCGCAACGAGCAAGTGGCTCCTGGCTACTACTCGCTCTACCTCGACCAGGTGGGGGTGATGGCCGAGCTCACCGCCACCGAGCGGTGTGGCATGCATCGCTATACGTTTGGTGCACTGGCCGACAGACAGCAACTGTTGCTCAATCTTGATATTGGCATAGGTTGGGACGCCACGCGGGAGTGCATGATGCGCCAGACCGACGACCACACCATCGTGGGCATGCGGCGGTCGGTGGGATGGGCGCGCAACCAGGTCGTCTATTTCGCAGCCGAGTTTTCCAAACCGGTGAGCATGACACCATTGGCTGCCGATACCCTCGCGCTCATAAGTGCCGCCAACGACGGGTCGCCTTTGTTGGTGAGGGTGGGACTGTCGCCCGTGAGCACCGACAATGCGATGGCCAACCTGCGGGCTGAGATGCCCACATGGGACTTCGGACAGGTGCGCCGCAATGCCACGGAGGCCTGGGAAAGACAGCTTGGCAAGGTGCGCATAGCCACTGCCGACACTGCGGCGCGGCATATCTTCTATACGGCGCTCTACCACACAATGGTGGCTCCTTCGGTGTTCTGTGATGTCAATGGCGACTACAGGGGAGCCGACGGACAGGTGCATAATGATGGATTCGTCAACTACACCACGTTCTCGCTCTGGGATACCTACAGGGCTGCCCATCCGCTCATGACGCTTATCCACCGTGAGCGGCTCCACGACTTGGCTTCCACCATGCTGCATATCTACCGGCACCAGGGAAAACTGCCCGTGTGGCACCTGATGGGCAATGAGACCGACTGCATGGTGGGCAACCCGGGCATACCGGTATTGGCCGACATGGCGCTCAAGGGATGCGATGCCGACCTGCACGAGGTGCTCGAGGCTCTCCGCGGCTCGGCCATGCGCGACGAGCGGGGCATGGACCTGCTGAAAGAATATGGGTATTTGCCTTTCGACCTCGACTCCACCTACGAGACGGTGGCCAAAGGCTTGGAATATGCGCTGGCCGACGCTTGTGTGGCCAAAGTGGCGAAAAAGGTGGGCGATAAGCCGCTCTTCAGGTATTTTGAGCAGCGGAGCAGGGCCTACCGCAAGTATTTCGACCCCGAGACGGGCTTCATGCGGGGCATCTCGAGCAAGGGCGAGTTCCATACTCCGTTCAATCCTTTCCATGCCGTTCACCGGCAAGACGACTACACCGAGGGCAACGCATGGCAATACTTGTGGCTTGTGCCGCACGATGTGCCCGGACTCTGCCAGCTCCTTGGCGGAGAACGGCGGTTTGTGCAGAAACTCGACTCGCTCTTCATCGTCGAGGGCGACTTGGGCGAGGAGGCATCGCCCGACATCTCCGGACTCATCGGACAGTATGCCCATGGCAATGAGCCGAGCCACCATGTGGTTTATCTCTACCACTATATGGGAATGCCCTGGCGTGCGGCACCATTGCTGCGCCAGGTGATGGGCGAGATGTATCACGACCAGCCCGACGGCCTGTGTGGCAATGAGGATGTGGGGCAGATGTCGGCATGGTATGTGCTCTCGGCAATGGGCCTCTATCAGGTGGAGCCCGCCGGAGGCCGTTACCTCATAGGCTCGCCGCTGTTCGACAGCGTGGAGATGGAGGTGGGCGATGGGCGCACCTTCCGCATCGTGGCACACAACAATGGCCCGACCGACATCTATGTGCAGCGGGCCATGCTCAATGGACGTAAATACACGAAATCGTATATCGACTATCCCGATATTGTGAGAGGGGGAACCTTGGAATTGTTCATGGGGCCGGAGCCGTCAGCTTTCGGGAGTGGCCGGAAAGACCGTCCCTAAGCCACTTCCACCCAGGCTTCATTGCAATCCAAGGATGTATTTCCTGGTGTTGGCGTCTTCCTCGGCGGCCTTCTGCTGGATTTCCTCCTTGATTCGCGAGAGGGCCTCCTCATCTTTGTTGGTCACCTTCTGAATACCGAAAAGGGCATTGGTGTAAGTCGACCATGCGCCGGCATACATCCTGTTCTCAAACTGGGCGTTGCCCCACCAGTTCTCTGTCTTGCTGGCTTGGACCAGAATCTTGTAGTTGCCGTTCTTCACCCTGATCCACTCGTGTTTTCCGGGGGCAAGGGTCTTGCTGAATCCCGTCGGGCCTTTCAGCGAGATGGTGATGCGGTTGTTCTTGTCGATGTTGCTCAGGCAGAGCATCGAGTAACCCGGACGTGAGCAATAGCCCACAAGCGATATCGAGTTGAACGAGGGCGACTCCTTCAGATAAGGGGCAAGCCTGATCTCTGTAATCTTGTTCTGTGCCTCGCTGGTGTAGTAGCCATTGGGATGTTTGGCCACGAAGCGCTCATAGGATGCCAGCGTATGCTTCTTCTTGGCGGCCTTCCAGTCGCTCGCCTCATGGTCTTGCAACTTCTCGATGACCTCGAAGGCGTGGGGACCGTCGGGATAAAGGTTGTAGTAGGTGCAGTAGTCCACGTAGTTGTCGGTCTCCGTGCAGCGCTGCCATAGCTCTATCTGGGCGATATTGTCCTCGGCAAACCATACGAAACGGCCATCGGCATGTTCTTCCACATATTTTTTGAACGAGGTGATGTCGTTGCCAGCCTTGGCTGTCCTCCAGTCAAACTTGTCCTTGTTCTGCGCCAAACTGTCGCGGGCGGCTTCGGTGAAGACGGCACACTCGCCATACTTGTCCAGATAGTTGGAGTAGTCGGTATAGATGCTGGGGTCGGTGCCGTATGAGCGGTCGGTGAGGGCATACCATGTCCTCACGGCCTCTGCCCTCTTGTGGTTGGCCTGACTGATGACATCGCAGCCGTCGTAGTCGCAAGTGGAATGGCTCTCGCAGCAGAGGGCAAAAGCCTCGTAGGCTGTTCTCGTACCCGTCGACAGGGCGCCCATCCAGGCCTCGTTCTCCTCGAAACAGTGTTGGCGTGCCAATGCCTCGTTGGCGTATTTGGAGTTGGGATACCTCTCCATATACCGGGCGAAATCAGTCGACGACGTGCTGTATTGAATGGCAAGGAAGTCGTTTTTCTCGTTCTGCTTGCTGCCATATTTCGCTTTCAGCAGGGTGGTGAGGATGTCGCTCGAGCATGATTGGTCGTCGAAACTCACTTCTTCCTTCACCTTGAGCGCTTTTTTCATGTGCGCGCCCATCGTCTCCATCGTCTCTTCGGCGATGGGGGTGAGCAGGGAGAACTGGTCGGACGTGTTGCCTTGCTCCTCCCAGAGACTCCTGAGCAGGGTAAAGGGTGTGGCCGCGGCCTTGGTGCTGCCACGGTGGTTGGCGTAAGTGGGGACGACAAACCCGCAAAATACTGCTATGAAGACAAGGACACAATATGGCCTGGTTATTTTTTTCATAAATAAATTGCTGTCAATCAGTAAGATATAAATCTATTCCAATTTGTGGTCGAGAACCAGTGGCTCTTCTTTTTTAGTAGAGAATGCTGATGATTGAATCCAATCTGAATGCTGATCCTTTTCGTGGTGCAAAATTAGGAAAAATTCCTCACATCACTGCATGAATTTTCCCTAAAAAATGTAAAAGCTATCGTGAAAAACCGTCAAAAGTGTTGGTCGCCTTTCTTCAGATGCTTGATTTCATTTCGATGCTCCTCACGTCCTCCACAATATGCAGGTCGCGTTGTGGGAACGGTATCTGGATGCCGTTGCGATTGAGCGTGTTGTATACACACTCCAGTATCTCGCAGTCGTTCACATATTGTGTGAGCACTGGCACCCAGACCAGTAGCTTCAGGTTCACGCTGCTGTCGCCAAACTCTCTCAGCACCACGCGCACGCCATGCTCCTTGTCGATGAAGTCGAGCTTCGATATCTCTTCCACTAACAGTTTGCGGCATAGCTCGATATCGGTGCCGTAGGCCACGCCTACATCGAGGATATGCATCTCGTAGCCGTGGTTCTTGGTCATGTTCTTGTAGTTCTTGGTGAAGAGCTGGCTGTTCTGGAATGCGATGACCGAGCCATCGATGGCCTCGAGCATGGTGCTGGTATAGCTGATGGAGTTCACCTTTCCTCTCACGCCGTCGCACACAATCCAGTCGCCCACCTTGATGCGGCCTGCCATGAGCGAGAGGCCATAGTAGATGTTCTCGAGGATGTCCTTCGACGCGAAGCCGATACCAGTGGAGAGTCCGCCCGACACCACCACGAGCCAGGTGCTGTTCACATGGCAGATGGCGAGGCTGATGATGAGCCATAGTCCCCATACCACCACCTGGATGATGTTCTTGCCCATCACGAAACGGCTTTCGGCCGTGGTGGGGTCGCTCTTGGTGTAGTGGTGCTTGAGCAGGGCTTTCGCCGTATGGTTGATATACGAGAATATCATCCACAGGATGATGACGATGGCGATGTTCATCACACTGATGGTGATGTTTTTGGAGTCGATGAACTTATAGGTGAACACCCGCCAGGTAAGTCCGGTAAGATTGAAGACGGCGGCTGCCCAGAAGATGGAAATCAGCACCGACACCACGGCGAGTGAGGGCAGCAGCACGCTGTAGAGCATGTCGTAGACCCACGACTCGGTAATGGGCTTCGACTCAAATTCGTGTCGTCGCCCATACTCCTTGATCCATGAACGGAGGAAGGTGATGGTGAGGATGCAGGTGAGTTGCATGATCCACCAGATGAGCAACTGCACGCTCAACAGCGTGTATCCCATCCATGAGGCCACCACCGCTACGATGTAAACCACGAGCGACACATAGGTGTAGAACCTGTCGCTTCGGGGCACGTGGCTGTTGTAGCGCTTGATCACCCACCATTGCCACAATGCGCACACTAATAGCATCGGTGGGAATATCATGTTTACCAATTCGTTGGGAATCAGTATGATGCGGAAGGCTATGACGATGAAGCCTATGGTGAGCAAGGGGGCATAGACAAACAGGGCGTAGCGCAACTGGGTGGCCTCCACACGGGCAAGCAGCGAGAGGAGGATGACGCCAAGCAACCATGCGTACTGCGTAAGCAGGCTGCTGGCCATGATGTAGAAATTCTGGCTCCAGGTAAGTCTCACCACCTGAAGGGCCACGGCGAAGATGAGTACGGCGGCGGTGAGGATGATGAGTGAGCGCTTCTGCTTGAATGCCTCGGTGCGCAAACTTCTCGGGACGAGGAATTTCGCTCCCGAGTAACTCACCAGCATGGCGGCGAATCCGAATACGCCCATGGTCACGAAAAGCCAGATAATCATGCGGCTGTCCCATTGCGAGTCGGCCTCGTCGTTGGGCTCATATTTCTCTTTTACCGTCTCGGTGGTCTTCGAAAGATGATTGCCCAGATTGGAGAGGATGCTGAAATAGTTTTCGCCGCGGTTCACGAAGATGCTGTTCTGTATCTCGTTGTACCGTAGGTTGGCATAGTCGTTCAGCGCGCTGAGCTGGCTCTCCGTCGTGCGGTAAATGTTGATATAGTCACTCATGTTCTGGCGGTTCTCTTTCAGCGTGCGGTCGATGCATACCGCCAGGGTGAGGCATACGTCGCGGTCGGTGGAGGCTTCTTCTGAGAGACTCCGGGTCGACATCTTGTTCAGACTGGTCACCAGACTGTCGTATCGTGCGATCTCGGTGTCGATGTTCTCGATGCTCGAGCGGAAAGGCATGATCTTGTTGTGGTAGTCGCGGTAGAGGTTCGTCACCTCGTTGCAGGCGTAGGTGAGGTCGAACACATAGTCTGGTTTCTGCGAGTAGAGCATCAGCGCACTCTGGTTGCTGCGCATGGAGATGTTGATAAGGTCGCTGATCACATGGTTGCGGTAGGCTTTGTGTCCTTCTGCCTCGGCTTGCAACGTGGTGTAGTAATTGGTGAGTTCTTGGCGTAGAATGGTGAGCGTACTGGTCAGGTCGGCTTCTTTCAGTACGGCATGCGATGGCATGGCCGCTGCAAGCAGAATCAGCATACACAATAAAGTCTTCCTTATCATCTTCTTGTCTTTGGGTGATTTCTTTTCCAATCTTTTCTTCGGTAGGTGGCGGCCTTTACCTCAGCGAATGGTGGCTAAGATGGTCCGTGAACGGGGACCAATGTCAGTTCGGGCCGCTTCCATGCCGCAAAATTAAGCAAAAATCCCGATTAAAAAGATTGTAGGCAAGATAATTTGCGGGTAGGGCCAATAAAAAAGGTTGGAAAACCTGAAATGACAAAAAAGAATTCCCCGTCTTAGCCGGGGAATTTCGATTTCAGGTAGTTGGTGAACTGCTCACGATAGGCATCGGTCACACGGATAATCTCGTCGCCGATATAGATGCAGTCATTGCGGTCTACACTGCGTATCTTGTTCAGAGCCACGATATAAGAGCGGTGCACACGCATGAAAAGGCTTTCGGGCAGCAGGTCTTCCACCGCCTTCATCGTGAGGTGGGTGATGAGGGGCTTGCGCTCGCCCTCAAGATAGAACATCACATAGTCTTTCATGCCACCCACATAGAGGATGCCGGAGAGCGGAATCTGACGGTATTCGCCATCCACCTTCAGGAAAATCGTCTCGGGGGTGGGGGTAGCGGGGGCCGGTTCGGGAGAGGTCTTTCCAAACCATGTCTGCGCCTTCTCCACAGCCGCTAAAAACTTGTTGTAGCGGATGGGCTTGAGCAGGAAGTCGAGCGCCGAAACCTCGTAACTCTCCAGGGCGAACTCCTGGAAGGCTGTGGTGAAGATGACGCGGGTGTCGCCCTGGATCATCCTTGCCAGTTCCATGCCATTGATGTCGGGCATCTGGATGTCGAGGAACAGCAGGTCGGGTGGTGTCTCCTTCACATAGGCGATGGCCTCCACGGAGTCGGTAAACGAGGCCAGGAGGTTCAGGCCTGGTGTCTTGTTGACAAACGATTCGAGAAGCTTCACCGCAAGGGGCTCGTCGTCGATGATGACGCAGTTGAGGGTTTTCATGGATGAATGTCGATTTTGATGTGGTAAATGTCGTTTTCGAGCGTCTGCTCCCAGGTGTATGAGTCGTGGTACATCAGTTCCAGTCTTCGGCGGGTGTTCTCCAGTCCGATACCACTGCCGCTACGGTCGTTGTCGTTCTTGGGGTAGTTGGTGTTTTCGCATACGAAGCTCACGGTGCCATCCTTTGTGCTCAGCTTGATGTCAATCTGCGAGGCCTTGTTGCTGCTCACCCCATGCTTGAAGGCGTTCTCAATGAGAGAGATGAAAATGAGTGGTGCGATCTGCAGCTCATTGTCGTCGATGTTGAAAGAGGTGGTCACCTGGGTCTTCTCATTGCAGCGCAGCTGCATCAGCCCGATGTAGTTGCGCATGAACTCCACTTCCCCGGCGATGGGCACCTGGGGCTTGTCGGTCTTGTAGATGGCGTAGCGCAGCAGGTCGCTCAACTGGGCAATGGCATCCTGTGCCGCGTCGGCGTCAATCTGCGTGAGGCTCGAGATGTTGTTGAGCGTGTTGAAGAGGAAATGGGGGTTGATCTGGCTCTTCAGCCAGGCCAGTTCGGCCTCCACGTTCTTGCGCTTCTCCTCCTCGAGCCGTCTCATCACCTCGCGCGTCTTCAGGAAGTGCCTGATGGTGATGGCCACGGTAACGGCGGCGCAGTTGAGAATGAAGTAGACGAAGAGTCCGGCAAACATCCCTATCCACCAGTTGTGGGGCAGCTCCATCCCCGAATGTGTGTAGAAGTCTTTGAGGAAGAACAGCCGGTGGTTGAGCGCGGCAAACAGTACCACGTTCACCAAGAGGAATGTCTTGTAGCGTTGCTTCTCGAACAGGAAGGTCCAGAGCACGTAGAAATTGATGAAGTAGAGGATAAGTGGCGATTGGAGGTTATACCACGTCATCCTCATCGACTGTATGGCAGCCGAGGTCTCATGTGTGGCAAGGATGGTGGTGACAGCAGGAAAGAGCAGCATCATCGTCCAGATAATCAGCTGCACCATCAGCAACCAGAAATCTCTCTTCGTGAACTTTTTCATTGTGGCAAAATTAATGATAAATTGTTAAATGGCAAGTGCTTGTGATGGTTTTTTTTGAAAAAATGGGTGTGCCGGCAGCCTTTTGCTGATGTTCTTACAGATGCTGTCCCGACACACCCTCGAGTTAGTTAGAATAATGAGGAGTTTAGTATGTTGATAATAAAAAGAGTTTACTGTGGCATGGTTCCCATTCCGCCTCCTGCTCCGGCTCCAGCACCGCCTCCGGCGCCTCCGCTGCCTGCGCTGTTGATCATCTCGCCCTGCGACTGCTGCTCGATGTAGTCGTTGGTCACTTTCGATACGTGGTACTTGGCCCTGAAGTTCGACTTGCCGAAGGTGTAGCTCACGCTGAGTGTCAGACCGCTCATGGGCACCTTGATGGATGAGCGCTGCGAGAAGTTGGTGCCGCTGCTGTAGCTCTCAATCTTCAGCTTGCCGCCATCCGAGAGGCCGGTCATGGCCGAAAGGCTCACGTTGAGCTTGTCTTTGAGAAACGATTTCGAGAGACTGGCGGTCAGCATGTTGAAGCCGCTGGTGTATCCCTGCAAGGTCTTGGTCTTGCTCGAGGTGATGAGGTAGGCGCTCAGTTTCAGGTCGAGGGGCAGCGTCTGCTGTACGCCCATCATGCCCTGTGCCTGCCATCCATGGTTTTTCGAGCCCACGTTGTCGCTGTGCATGTCGCTGTAGTTGAGGCTCCCGTTCACGAAGATTCGGGTGTCTTTCGTTGCCAGCCAGTTGGCATACACGTTCACGCCTGTCATCGAGCGTTTCACGATGTTGCCGTAGGTGGTGTTGAGCAGGTCGCCATTATAGAAGCTGTATTGCTCGATACCATTGCCGGTGTAGTTGTAGTGCAGGTTCACGTTCATCATCAGCTTGGTGGTGAACATGTTGTACACCAATGCGATGTTGTGCGATTTCTCCACGTCGAGGTTGGTGTTGCCATAACTCAGGCTGTTGGGGTCGCTGTGGTCGACGTAGGGGTTCAGGTAGGTAATGCCCGGACGTGAGATGCGCAGGTTGTAGGTCAGTCCGATGTTGCTGGTCATCGAGGGCGAGTAGGAGAGGCTTGCCGATGGCACGAGCACGCCATAGTTTTTCGAGAAGTTGGTGCCGTTGCCGAAGTGGTATTCCACGTCTTGCCAGGTGTGCTCGTAGCGCAGGCCGCCCTTGGCGCTCCATTTGTCGAACGATCCTTCATACTCGCCGTATCCGGCAAGGATGGTGTTGCGGTACTCGTAGTCGAGGCTCATGTCGCTGCTGAACACGTCGTCCAGGTAGTATTTCGAGTCGGAGGTGGCCTTGCGGGTCATCAGCTTGGCGCCGGTGTTGAATTTCTGCCCTGTGGCCAGTGGGGTGGTGTAGTCCACCTGCACGGTATGGTCGATGGTGTTGTCCTTGCTCTCCGAGAAACGGTCGGTGAGGTCAATGAAAGAGGTAGAGCCTTGCTCGAAGTCGTTGCGCTGCTCGGTCTTCGACGGACTGAGGCTCAGCTGGTAGGTCACTACAATCGATTTGGTGCGCTCGGGGTTGAAGAACCGCTGGTAGTCGACGTTGGTGCTGAAGGAGGTGCGGTAGTTCTTCATCTTCATGTTGTTGTCGTAGCTGTAGCCGTTGCCGCCTTGTCCGAAGAGCATCTTCGTGGTGGTGAGGCCGCTGTTGCGCAACGAAAGACTGGTGAGCGAGAAGGTGGCGTTGAGCGAGCTCATGGGGTCGAGCTCATATCCCAGGCTCAGGCTGCCCAAGGTGAAGGGCACGCGGGTCTTGGTCGATGCCGAGGTGACAATCGAGGTCTCGCCGTTCATCTGTTCCATGTCTACCTGTGGGGCCCTGGGCTTCGAGTAGTTCTCCATCACGTTGGCGCTATACGAGAATTTTCCTTTCTGTCCGCTGATCATGGCACCGCCACCTATGGAGTTGTTGCCCACCGAGGCCCTTATCGTACCATTGTATCCGTCGGCACTTGGAGCACCACCCGGAGCACCGGGCATGCCACCCATGGCCTGCTTGTTCATCACGATGTTGAGCACGCCCGAGGCTCCCTCTGCGTCGTACCGGGCACCGGGGTTGGTCACCACCTCTATGGTCTTCACCAGTGAGGCGGGCATGCTCTTGAATATCATGGAGGGATTGCTCGAGAACATCACGTTGGGCTTGCCGTCCACATACACCTTGAATGCCGAAGAGCCGTTCACGGTGATGTTGTCTTGTCCGTCGACCGACACCATAGGCACCTTGCGGAGCATGTCGAGCACGGTCACCGACTTCGAGTCGGTATCATCTTCCACACGGTAGGTCATCTTGTCTACCTCCATCTTCACCAGGGGCTTCTGGGCCACTACCTCCACGCCGGTCAGCTCCTTCGCGTCGTCTGCCATCTCGATGACACCCAGGTTCAGTTCGTTTTTCTTCCCCAGGGTGATGGTCTTGCGCACTTCTTCCTTGCCGATGCTGCTCACTACGATGTCGTAGGTGCCCTCGGCTTCCACTTGATGGCTGAAGTTGCCGTCGGCGTCGGTGAGGAACATGGCGATGGCGCCTTCTGATTTGCCTTTGGGGAATATCCTGACAGTGGCGAACGACTCGCCCTCGCCTTGAGTCTTGCTTTTTACGGAGCCTGTCACCACGGTGCTTTGGGCCATGGCGAAAGAGGCAACCAACATCATGATGATGCTGAACAACAATCTGAGGTTTCTACTTTGCTTCATTTTATAGGTTTGTTTTTGCGGTTCTATTTTGTAGTGTACTGATGACGATGCAAAAGTATAAAGATATAAAAGGTGGCCAAAATGGTTTTCGACGACTTTCGGGGAATTTTTCGACGAATTTTTCTTGCCGGAGCGAGGGCGGCGCAGTCATTTGTTATTAATTGAAGTTTCGCATTCGCTCAACTTTTTGTAGTTCAGGAGTTCAAGAGTTGCAGGAGTTCAGACAATAGTCCGAATTCACCTCGTTATGCTCTATGGTGGTAAGTTGGAGTAATGTCTGAACTCCTGAACTTCTGTAACTTCTGAACTCCTTTCAACTAGCGAAAGTTGAGTTATTAATATAATGTGTGGGTTGCCAGCCAAAAGCAGATATGTGGTCGTGCCTCAATTGTTAATCTTTCAAAACAGATGGGGAAGGCTTTTTACTTTTTTCACTTAAAAGCATCTAAAAAAAGTCAAGAGATTGTCATTTCTATTTTCTAACTTCATATCAAAACCATTCAAATTATTGCTTATGAAACGTGTGTTTCTTATGACGGCTGCCTTCTTCGCAATGATGGTCAATGCCCAGGTTGTAGAAGATTTCAAGCCGGCCACCACCAACCAGGAGGGAAAAGAATACCCGATGGTCAACTCGCAGCGCATGGTGCGCGCCCAGATCTCGGCACCCGATGCCAAGAGCGTGAAACTGGATATCGGCGGCGTGAAATACGACCTGGTGAAAAATGCCGAAGGCGTATGGACCGGCGAGTCAGCCCCACAGGATGAGGGATTCCACTACTATCAGCTCAACATCGACGGGGCCTCAGTGCCCGACCCGGGCAGCAAGTATTATTATGGTGCCAGCCGCTGGGGTAGCGGCATCGACGTGCCTGCTGCCGATGAGGATTTCTACACGGTAAAAAACGTGCCCCAAGGCTCAGTCAACGAGGTCTACTACTATTCCACGGTGACGGAGAAAATGCGCCACTGCTATATCTACCTGCCTGCCGCCTACCGCCAGAATCCTACGCAGAAGTTCCCCGTGCTCTATTTGCAGCATGGCATGGGTGAGAACGAGACGGGATGGTCGGCCCAGGGAAAGACTGGCATCATCATGGACAACCTCATTGCTGCGGGCAAGGCTGTGCCGTTCATTATCGTGATGGACAATGGCCTGAATGCGATACCCGCCCATCCCGATACAACCCAGGCTGCACAGCAGTTCCCCGGCTTCCCCAGAATGGGGAACCGTCCACAGGGAGGACCAGGCGCACGTCCACAGGGACCGCGCCCCGGTGGACCCCAGGGTGGCCGTCCGGGCGGACCTCGCCGTGGCTTTGGCGGGTTTAACGGTTTCCAGGAGGTGCTGCTGAAAGACATCATCCCGATGGTGGAGAACAACTATCGTGTGATTGCCGACACCGAGCACCGTGCATTGGCCGGTTTGTCGATGGGTGGCATGCAGACCCATATGATTACCTTGGCCAACCCCACGAAATTCGCTTATGTGGGCATCTTCAGCGGAGGAACATTCCGTACCGAGGAACTCGAGAATGCCACCGACTTCAAGAAGACCAACAAGGTGCTCTTCATGAGTTGTGGAGGAAAGGAGAACATGGGAGTAGACCAGGCTGCTGAGAGCCTCAAGGCTATGGGCATCAACGCTCATTCGTATGTGTCGCCTGAAACCGCACACGAATGGCAGACATGGCGCCGCAGTCTGTACCAGTTCGCTCAGCTATTGTTCAAGTAGCCTCCGTGGGGTAGGCGTCAGCCTGCCCAGTCCTTTGCTCAAGGCCAGGACGGCACCCATCCGCCAAGCCCTGCTCCCATATCGCACTGATCAAGAACCGGGAGGCACCCCATCCTCCCGGTTCTACATCAGTCTCTTTTACTCAACTTTCGCAAGTTGAGAAGAGTTCAGAAGTTACAGAAGTTTAGGAGTTCAGACATTACCACAGCAAACGACCATTGAGCCTGACGATGTGAATTCGGGCTATTGTCTGAACTCCTGCAACTCCTGAACTCCTGAACTACAAGAAGTTGAGCGAATGCGAAACTTAAACTATTTTATATACAGCCAGCCTGAAGTCTTGTTAATACTTTTTATCTATATATAGAATGTGTGTCTTTAATTTGGCTGTTTCCCCCTTTTGTCGTACCTTTGCCACCCAATTCAAGATAATATTCCGGCATTTGCCGAATTACACTATCAATTCATTTTAGAGCCTGATTTTATATGAGATTGTTGCTTACCCTCGTGTCTTTGTTTATGGTCGTAGCGAGTGCCTTCGGACAAGGGCAAAACGAGAAACTAACTATCAGTGGACGTCTGATCGACGTTGAGACCAACGAACCGTTGGACATGGCTACCATACAGTTGTTCTGGGTCAATGACACCATTTTTGCAGGTGGCACCATTTCCAACGAAAAAGGCAACTTCTCTATCGAGGCTCCATCGAATGGCACTTTCCGACTCAGAATCTCATCCATCGGATACCAGACGCTGGAGCGGGAAATCACGTTGCGTAACGACCGTAACCAGGAATTGGGAGAGCTCAGGATCTCGCCTGATGTCATCTCGCTGAAGGAGGCGGTGGTCACCGGACAGGCTCCGCAGGTGGTGGCGCGGAAAGACACCCTGATTTACAACCCTGAGGCCTATCGCACACCCGAGGGCTCGGCCATAGAGGAACTTATCAAGCGTATTCCTGGTGCAGAGGTGGATGAGGACGGGAATATCACCATCAATGGAAAAGAGGTGAAGAAGATACTGGTCGACGGCAAGGAGTTCATGCTTGGCGATGTGGAGACAGCGCTCAAGAACCTGCCCGTGTCGATTATCCAGAACATGAAATTCTATGACCAGCAGAGCGACCAGTCGCGCATTACAGGCATCGACGATGGTGAGAAGGAGACGGTGATCGACTTCACCATCAAGAAGGGCATGAACCGGGGCTACATGACCAATCTCGATATCGCCGGAGGCACCCACCACCGCTATGCCTCAAGGGGCATGGGCAGCAGTTTCACCGACAAGACGCGTATCGTGTTGCTGGGCAATGCCAACAACAAGGAGGAGAATGCGGGATGGTGGAACCGCCGCGGACTGAACACGCGAAAGATGCTGGGCACCAACCTCAACTACGACGACGGGAAGAAGCTGAAGGTAGATTTCAACATAAGATGGAACCACCGCAATGGTGACAACCAGAACGACAACACCAGCGAGAATTTCTACATTCAGTCAGAACGGACTTTCTCGAACAGCAGTTCGAAAAACCTTACCCGGAGCAACAACTGGAATGGGAACATGCGCGTGGAGTGGAAACCCGACACGCTGACCAATATCTTGTTCCGCGCCAATGGCAGTTATGGTACCAACGATGGCACCACCGTGTCGGAGTCGGCCACGTTCAACAAAGACCCTTATCTTTATGTGACCGACCCCCTCGCCGCCGTCAACCAGATCGACCCCGCCGACCCATTGTACCCATACATGGTGAACCACAACAAGAACGCCAGCCTTTCCTATGGACTGAACAAGAACGCCTGGGGCATGCTGCAGGTCTATCGCCGGTTGAATGCCAAAGGGCGTCACGTCACCTTCAGGGTGGAGGGCAGTGGCGGCAACAGCCAGAACGAGAACGCCACCAACAACGACGTGCATCTCTTTCTCGTGAAAAACCAGTTCGGACAAGACTCTCTCTACTACACTGCACGATACAATACCACTCCTTCTTACAGTGGGGGATATGTGCTGAGTGCCACCTATAGCGAGCCGCTCTGGAAAGGGGCACACCTGCAGGCCAATTACGAGATGCGCTACAGCCAGAACCAGAGCGACCGCCAGACTTACGACTTCAGCCATCAGCCGGTGAATATCTTCTCGGGCATCACGCCGAGGTACCGTGAGTGGGACCCGTGGCTCTCTTCTGTAGAAGACCATATGGATGATTTCCTCGACAGAAACCTGAGCCGTTATTCGGAATACAAGAACTACACCCACAACCTTAGGCTCACCCTGAGGCATCGCGTCGAGAAATACGACTACAACGTCGGCTTCCTCGTTCAGCCACAGCATTCCAACTTCATCCAAGACTACAGGGGAATCTACGTCGACACCATACGCAACGTCACCAACTTCACGCCTACCATCGACTTCCATTACAAGTTCAGCGACCAGAACAATATCTGGGTGCACTATCGTGGCGACACACGGCAACCCGAGATGACCCAGCTGCTCGATATCACCGACGACTCCAACCCGCTCTATATCACACAGGGAAACCCCGGACTGAAACCGCAGTTCACCAACTCGCTCAATGTTTATTACAACACCTATATTGCCAAGCATAAGCGCTCCATCGTGGCCTATGCCAACTACAGGCATACGCGAAACAGCATCTCCAACCTTGTGAGATACAATCCGTCGACGGGTGGAAACATCTCGCGCCCGGAGAATATCAATGGCAACTGGAATGTGAACGGAGGCCTGACGTTCAACACCGCCGTCGACTCGGCCGCGCATTGGAATGTGGGCATCGAGAACCGCGTGCGCTACAACAACTTCGTGAGTTATGTGGCGCAGATGCAGGCCGACGCACGCAAGAACACCACCAAGTCGATTAACCTCATCGAGCGACTGACCGCAGGCTACCGCAACGACTGGCTTGAGGTGACGCTCGACGGCCATGTCAATTACCAGCATTCGCGCAACGAGCTCCAGCCCAATGCCAACCTCGATACCTGGCAGTTCAACTATGGAGGCCATTTCCTTCTAAGGCTGCCATTGGGTATAGAGATGAGCAGCGAGATCCATCAGTATAGCCGCCGCGGTTATAACGATCCCTCGATGAACACCAACGAGTTGATATGGAACGGACAGGTATCGAAGGCATTCCTCAAAAGCAAGACACTCATCGTGGCGCTCAATTTCTATGACCTCCTTGGCCAGCAGAGCAACTACGAGGGATGGGTGAATGCCACTGGCCGGAGCGAAACGCGATTCAACAGCGTCAACTCGTATGCCATGCTCCACGTGCGCTATCGACTCAACATGTTTGGTGGAAAGGTCGACACCGAGGGCCGCTACGATAAGAAATGGGGTAACAGAGACCGCCGCTGACCTGTATTTAGGCATGGGTAAGCCGCGTCTGCTCGTTACCTGATGCCTGGCACTTTCTTTTTGCTTTGTATCAAAATATTTCCCAAATGTTATCTTGAGGAAATATTCAAACATTTTGGTATTGCACAATTTGAAAATAATTGTATATTTGCCAACAATGGGTTGCCATGTGCCATGGCTTGCCCAGCGAATAATCTATGCCTGTTTTCTAAGCCTATGTCAGGCGGTTCTAAAAAGCCTAATGAATGTCTTATGTAATGAGTCGAAAGACTTGAATTGAATCTTACTTCTATTTATATCAATCTATTTTAACTAACTTAAATCACTATGCCAAATTTTCGTAGTTTATTTGTAGTAATCTGCGCCAGTATGGCAGTTGCTGTTTCTTCTACAGCGCAATCTCTCCAACCTGTGGAGACCGTGCTCCAGACAAGGGCCGTCATACAGGTGAAGGGCGTTGTGCACGATTCAAGCGACCAGCCCATCATCGGTGCGACAGTGATGGAAATTGGCTCCAACAACAATGGAACGGTAACAGCCTTCGACGGCTCGTTCACCATCTCTGTTCCAAGAGGAGCCAGTCTGAGAATCTCTTATGTCGGCTATCAGAACGTTGACGTGAAGGCTGTCGAGGGAAGGTCCATGGATATCCTCATGACAGAGGACTCTGAACTGCTGGAAGATGTGGTGGTCGTAGGTTATGGTGTGCAGCGCAAGAAGCTGGTCACCGGTTCCACCGTCCACGTCGATGCCGATGCCATAGCCGCCGCCAATGCCGTCGATGCTTTCGGAGCATTGCAGAGCCAGGCAGCAGGTATGAATATCGTCATGAACTCAGGTCAGCCCGGTGAGAGCTATAAGGTCACCATCCGTGGTATGGGTACCGCTGGCTCCAATACGCCGCTCTATGTCATCGATGGCGTGCCCGGCGGCGACATCAGCGACCTCTCGCCCAACGACATCGAGTCGATCGACGTGCTCAAGGATGCTGCCTCGAGTGCCATCTACGGAGCACGTGCCTCGAATGGTGTCATCCTCGTCACAACCAAGAAGGGTAAGGCCGGAAAGGTGAAAGTGTCGTTCGACGGTTACCTGGCCTGGCAGAACCCCAATACCAATGACGTGACACCGCTCAATGCCAAACAGTATATGGAGATCAACGACAAGGCCTATGAGATCCAGGGCGTCTCCAAGTACGACTGGGCAACGCTTATCCCCAAACAGTATGCACAGATC
>ONSV01000263.1 GCA_900320585.1 uncultured Prevotellaceae bacterium
GCCCTCAACATCGAGGAGGGGGTTTTCTATGGCGGATTCGACAACTATTCGATCCGGGTGGGCAAGAAGATGCCCGACGGCGAGACCGTGAAGGACGTGATGATTTACGACCACTCGCGACGGATGGGCAACACCTCTGTCACCTATGCCAAGACTGGTACGATGCGCGTCACTCCCGACAAGAAGTATCTGGTGTTCACGCTGCACGATGGTTCTACCTGGGACGAGAATACCAGCGCTCGGGGTGGTGCTCCGAGCCGCTATCCGCTCACCCGCTCCACCTTTGACAGGCAGTACAAGCGTTTCGATATGTCCGACTTCTCCATCAGCCAAGTGGATGAAAGTTTCTATGAAGGCCACTCCACGGCAATGAGTATTCAACAATTGAATGAACGTATCGACACGATGAAATCGGAAATCACGGAGCTGGCGCACGCCGCCTCCGATGTCTTTTTCGCAAACCTCTACTATTTTAACCTTTTTGTGAAAAACGATGGCCACTATTTCGACACCTTGAAGCGCTCGGTCAAGTGTGACCTGAGGCAGATGCCGGAGGACCAGGCTTACCGGATTTTCACCTACGCCAACAACGCCTCCCGCTCCTTTGTCTATTCGGTGCGCTTCTCGTACCAGGACCAGGAGTTCCGCACCCGCTATATGTGGGGCTACCAGATTGAGTTTTTCCGCAAGTTCTCCCTGGCACTGGCCTGTGTGCTCTTCTTCTTCATCGGGGCCCCGTTGGGTTCCATCATCCGGAAGGGCGGCATCGGTGTGCCTCTGGTGATCACGGTGGTGTTCTTCACGCTCTACTTTGCCCTTTCCATCACGGGCGAGAAGATTGCGAAAAGCAGTGTCTGGCCCGTTTGGTTCGGGATGTTCTTCTCCTCGTTCCTGCTGTTGCCCATCTGTGTTTTCCTGACCTACCACGCCACCACCGATTCGGCGGTGCTCTCCCCGGATACTTATTCCAAATTCCTTGACAGATTCAAAAAATTCAAACCTTTTGCCCGAAAACGCAATGAAGATACTCCAACTGTGTCATAAACCGCCCTTGCCGCAAGTGGATGGCGGCTGCATCGCGATGCACAATATCACCCAAGGTCTGCTCAATGGCGGCCAGGATGTGAAGGTGCTCGCCGTGGAAACGCCCAAACATCCCGTCAAAATGGAGGCCTTCCCGGTGGAATACCTTCGACAAACCCGCTTTGAGTCGCAATTTATCGACACGACACCCGACGTGAGAGAGGCGCTGAAATGTACCTTCCGCCGCCAATCCTATCAAATCAACCGTTTCTATTCCAAAGAAATGGCCGCCAAACTGGCGCAAGTGCTCGAATCCGAGCATTTCGACATCGTCCATATCGAGTCCATCTATATGTCGCCCTACATCCCTGTGGTGCGCAAGCACTCCAAGGCGAAGATTGTGATGCGGATGCACAACATCGAGCACCAGATATGGGAGCGGTTGTCGGACAACGAGCGCAATCCTTTCCGTAAGTTCATCTACAGCACCAACGCACGGCAGCTTCGCCGCGTGGAAGAGACCATCCTCAATCAGGTGGACGGCTATATGACCATCTCGGAACCGGATTTCACTTACTTCAAGACCCTGGCCCCCGCGGTGCCGGGCACAGTGATTCCTTTCGGCATCAATATGGACGACTATGAGGTGGAGGACGACTACATTCCCTCCGACGAGCCCACGCTGTTCCATATCGGCAGTATGAACTGGTCGCCCAACGTGGAGGGCATCGAGTGGTTTTTGGACGAGGTGTGGCCGACCATTCACGAGAAACATCCCACCCTGACCTTCACCTTGGCGGGGCGCAGCATTCCCGAAAGCATCAGCCAGCGCCACGATGCGAATGTCAACGTGGTGGGCGCGGTGCCTTCGGCCAACGAGTTTATGCTGGAACACGACCTGATGGTGGTGCCCTTGCTCTCTGGCAGCGGCATCCGCGTCAAGATTGTGGAGGCAATGGCGCTGGGCAAGGTGGTGATTACCACCAGCGTGGGGGCGGAAGGTCTCGCTGTGGAAAACGGCAAGCACCTTTTCATCGCCAACACGCCGGAGGAATTCCTTGCCGTTATCGACAAATGTA
>ONSV01000201.1 GCA_900320585.1 uncultured Prevotellaceae bacterium
CTGTATGCCGCCCATGCCCTGCTGCCGTGCAGCAGGCGGCAGTCGTATGCTCCCAGCCTCATGGTGCCTCCCATCTGCTTTATGTCCTTCTGTCCGGCCATGAGGTCAATCACCGGGTGAGCCGTCTCGGGAGCCATCTCGCTGCTGTTGGCATCGTCGTAGCCCAGCACGTTGCGTGCAAACTCAATCACCATCATCTGCATACCGAGGCATATTCCCAGCGTCGGAATGTCGTTGGTGCGCGCATAGTGGGCGGCAACAATCTTTCCCTCGGTGCCGCGGCTGCCGAAGCCCGGGCAAATCACCACTCCGGCCATGCCCCTTAGCTTGTCGGCTACGTTGTCGGGAGTGAGCTGTTCGCTGTTCACGAACACCGGCTCCACCTTGCGGTCGTTGTATGTGCCGGCATGAGCCAGACTCTCGAGTATGCTCTTGTAGGCATCCTGCAGGTCGTACTTGCCCACGAGGGCTATGCGCATCACCTTGGTGGCGCGCTTGCGCCTGTCTAAGAAGTCGCGCCACGGTCCCAGCTCGGGCGTGGGACCGGGCGTGATGCCCATCTTGCGCAGTATGGTGCTGTCGAGGCCCTGCCTGAGCAGGCACACCGGCACCTCGTAGATGCTCGGCAGGTCGGGGCTCTGCACCACGGCCTGTATGTCTACGTTGCAGAAGTGGGCCACCTTGCGGCGCAGCTCGTCGCTCAGCAGATGCTCCGTGCGCAGCACGAGCACCTCGGGCTGGATTCCCAGACCCTGTAGTTGCTTCACGCTTGTCTGCGTGGGCTTTGTCTTCAACTCGCCGGCTGCGGCCAGATAGGGCACATAGGTGAGATGCACGTTGAGTGCCCTCCTGCGGCCGAGTTCCCACCTCAACTGCCGGATGGCCTCGAGAAAGGGCTGGCTCTCGATGTCGCCAATGGTGCCGCCTATCTCGGTAATGACAAAGTCAAGGGGCTGTTTTGTGGCGTTGAGCTGTATCCTGCGCTTGATCTCGTCGGTGATGTGGGGCACCACCTGGATGGTCTTGCCCAGATAGTCGCCACGGCGCTCACGCTCTATCACGCTCAGGTAGATGCGCCCGGTGGTCACGCTGTTGTCGCGCGTGGTCTCAATGCCCGTGAACCGTTCGTAGTGGCCCAGGTCGAGGTCGGTCTCCATGCCATCGGCCGTCACATAGCACTCTCCATGCTCATAAGGGTTGAGCGTGCCGGGGTCGATGTTGATGTAGGGATCGAACTTCTGTATTGTTATCCTATATCCCCGGGCCTGGAGCAGTTTGCCCAAAGAGGCCGAGATGATGCCTTTTCCCAGCGATGAGGCCACGCCACCTGTAATAAAGATGTATCTTGTTTCCATTTCCCTATTGATGATGCTAATGTCAAAGTAACGCTTATTCTCCACATGAAATAACAATATGTGCAATTGTCGGTGCGAAAGTACTGCTTTTTGACAGAAATACTGGAAAATTGTTGTCGTTTTGTTTCTTGAAAAACCGAAGAAGTAATAATTTGTTGTCAATAATTGTGTTTTACTTGCAAATTGAAATCAGTTTTCGCGGTTTTCGTTCAATATGTAAGCAAGTCAGAAATAAAACAAATAAAATGTCACTTAATCTTTGATAAATCTAACATTTTGTTTTAACTTTGCACTTGGTTTTGAACATTTTGAAAGATTTGAATAGGAAAATATGGCAGAATGTAAAACAGTGACATCCAAGAGTGGACTATACCAAAGTCAATATGAGCACGACGCTTGTGGCGTGGGAATGATCGTGAACATCCACGCTGGCAAAAGCCATCAGTTGGTTGATGATGCCTTGCGCGTGCTCGAGAACATGCGCCATAGGGGTGCCGAGGTGGGCAAGGATGGTGATGGCGCGGGCATCATGATTCAGATTCCACACGAGTTCATTCTTTTGCAGGGTATTCCCGTCCCTGAAAAGGGAAAATATGGCACAGGCTTGGTGTTCTTGCCCAAGGACGAGAAAAAACAGGCCGCAATCCTCTCCATCATGATAGAGGAGATTGAGCGTGAGGGACTGCAACTCATGCATCTACGCACGGTGCCCACCAATCCGGAGTGCCTGGGCGAGTCGGCCAGGGCTACCGAACCCGACATCAAGCAGGTGTTCATCACGGGGGTGAGCGACGACAGGGTGGAGTCGCTTCCACGCATATTATATATAATAAGGAAGAAGATAGAGAGAAAGGTCAACGATAAGGACTTCTATATTTGCTCGCTGAGCAACCAGAACATGGTCTATAAGGGCATGCTCTCGTCGGTGCAGGTGCGGCAGTATTTCACCGACCTCACCAACCCATACCTCACCAGTGGACTGGCCTTGGTTCACTCGCGATTCAGCACCAACACGTTCCCCACATGGAGCCTTGCACAACCCTTCAGGCTGTTGTGCCACAATGGCGAGATCAACACCATCAGGGGAAACCGGGGGTGGATGAAGGCCCGCGAGAGCGTCCTCAGTTCTGAGGCTTTGGGCGATATCAGGAAAATCTCGCCCATCATCCAGGAGGGCATGTCCGACTCAGCCTCGTTGGACAACGTGCTCGAATTCCTTGTGATGTCGGGACTGTCACTCCCACATGCCATGTCGGTGCTCGTGCCCGAGTCGTTCAACGACAAGAACCCCATTAGCGAAGACCTCAAGGCTTTCTACGAGTATCACTCCATTCTGATGGAACCATGGGACGGACCGGCTGCGCTCCTGTTCTCCGATGGCAGGTTCGCAGGTGGAATGCTCGACCGCAACGGACTGCGCCCAGCCCGTTACACCATCACCAAGAACGATACGATGATCGTGGCATCCGAGGTGGGCGTGATGGACTTCGACCCTACCGAGATTGCTGCCAAGGGACGGCTGCAGCCGGGGAAAATCCTCCTGATCGACACACAGGAGGGGAAAATCTATTACGATGGGGAAATCAAGAAACAACTGGCTGGCGAGCATCCTTACAGGGAGTGGCTCTCCACCAACCGCATACAGTTGGAGAAAATAAAGAGCGGTCGGCATGTGGAGAATGGCATTGACCACCTGTTTCAAAAACAAATCATGTTTGGATATGGCGAGGAGGACGTCTCCTCGACCATTATCCCGATGGCCATCAACGGACAGGAGCCCACGGCCTCGATGGGTAACGACACGCCATTGGCAGTGCTGAGCGAGCGTCCGCAGACGTTCTTCAACTACTTCCGCCAGCAGTTCGCGCAGGTCACCAACCCCGCCATCGACTCTATCCGCGAGGAACTGGTCATGTCGCTCACGGAGTATATCGGACGCGTGGGAACGGGTATCCTCAATCCCGATGAGACGAATTGCAAGATGGTGAGGCTGCCACACCCCATACTCAACAATACCCAACTCGACATTCTCTGCAATATCCGTTACAAAGGATTCAACACCATCAAACTGCCCATCCTCTTCGACGGCGGGAAAGGAACGGAAGGACTGCGCGACGCACTCGACGCGCTCTGCCATGAAGCGGAGAAATCGGTCGACGAGGGATACAACTACATCATCCTCACCGACCGCAATGTCGACGAGCAGCATGTCGCCATACCCAGTCTGCTTGCCGTTTCGGCAGTTCACCATTATCTCATTTCGGTGGGCAAGCGCGTGCAGACGGCGCTCATCGTGGAG
>ONSV01000198.1 GCA_900320585.1 uncultured Prevotellaceae bacterium
AGTTGTGTGAAAATGTAAGGGATTTGGGCCATAATGTGACATTTTGATAGTGCCACAAAGATAAGCAAAAAAAGCATTTTCAAAATCCTCCGAATGTGGGAATCTTACTTAAACCTTTGTCCTATAGAGAGATAAAAGCAATTGTTAACGATTTTAATGGGACAGCTGTGCAGCATGCTGCGTCCGCCAGCGGTCTGGCTGAGCAAAAATGCCACATTTTCATGTGTTTGAGGCATTATTATTGGGACATTCTTCGGGCGGTCGCAGCATGCTGCGACCCTACAGCGAACACTGGCTTATTTTGACACAGCCTCCTACAGCGAATACATGCCCATTTTGACACATCCTCCTACAGTAAAAACTGGCCTATATTGAGAGAAAGTCATATATAGAAACATCAATAAAATAAACCAGGAAAATGGCTTGCAATGCAGATTTTGTAGATTACATCGCCGACCAATGCAGTGGAGCGGGCGAGATAGTGACCAAGAAGATGTTTGGTGACTATGCCATATACTGCAATGGCAAAATCTTCGGACTCATCTGTGATGATTGTCTCTATCTGAAGCCCACGAAGAAGGTCCAAACTTTGCTTAGGGAAGAAGTGCTCCGTCCACCCTATGAGGGAGCGAAGGACTATTTCTATATTGCTGACGTGGACGACCGCGACTATCTATCGATGCTCGTCAGCGAATCCTGCAAGGAATTGCCTGAACAGAAGAAACGGAAAAGGTAATTGACCTGTACGGATGAAAAGATCTACGGACGGGTCTTACAGTTCGGACATGCATAAAGCATGTCCCTACGTTTGCAACAGGCCCTTTGGCGTGTGCGAAAATGTCGTAAGGACTTGCTTTATGCATGTCAGAAAACCAAACGGTTCCCAGAAAACGTAGGGGCATACTTTATGTATGCCCGAAAGACATGGATGTGTGGGCTAACAATTACAAAAAACGAGGGTGTGTCAAAATAGAAATGTCCGATGAAGACAAGCCTATTTTGACACAGCCTCCTACAGTGGTTGATTAGGCCGACTTTTTAAAGTGGGCTCAATTAATTATCTTTCAGCATCTTCCTGACCTCAGACTTGTCGATGACCACATAGATGGTGTCGACCACATGCCCTTGCGGTGAATTGACTGCACGGAGCACATTGGCGAAATTCTTGTCGAGCACCTCCACATCATTCACAAAATAGTCGAAACGGCCACGGTTCTGAAACCAGTTCCACCCCATCACGCGGTGGTACTTGATCTTGATTTTCCAACCCTCCACCTGGGCCTGCATCATCAGGTTGATCAGACTGTCCTGGTCGTTGCGGTCGTTGTCGAAAGAGAACTCGAAAGGTTCTCCCGCCGTGTTCATGCCCGTCTGCGTAAGGTTGAGACGGCCATCCCAAGAATCCCAGAACAGGCCCGACTCAGCGAACTCCGTAAGCGTGCCCACCTTCTCGCCAATGGAGTAGTTTTCCTTGCACGACACGGTCATCATGCAGAGCATGATAGCCAAACCGAAAACACGAGTTGTTTTTCTCATTTTCATTTGAATGTTTTTTTAATGATGAACATCGGAACAGGAAGTCTGTAGACAATCTGCGTGCCAAGACTTTTTGTTCTGACACATTCTCCTACATTGATTTCTCCAATTCCACGGCATACACATTCTCCACTCCCTCGAAATTGGCACGGAAGATGATCCATCGCTGGTCGGGCGAGAAATGGATATTGGGCTCCAGGTTGTAGTTATGGTTCTTCATGTTCACCAGCCGGGTGCTCTTCAGCCGTGGTCCGTCGTACTCGAACTTGTAAATCCACTGACCTTCGGGAGAATGGGCTACCGAGGTTTTCGAGCCACCATCGCCGGCAAGCAAGCGCTCGTCCCACGACGATACGAAATGCACCGACCATTCGTGCCGCTTCAACTCGAAATCCTCCTCTACGCCAGTATAGACATTGGTCTTGCCCACGAAGAACGTCTCGCCACGGGGTTTCTGCAGGTCGAAATAGATGTGCTGGCCATCGGCGCCCCACCACTCATGGCCTGCTATCTCGCGATACATGGTGCGCTTGTGGATAAGACGGGGCGGCTCACGCTTCACCACATCGATGGTCCAAATACGGTCGACCTCGTGCCAAGGGCCCTCATGGCAGAACATCAGCAAGTTGGGGTCGGTAGGCGAGAACTGCAGGTGGTTGAGCCATGCGTTCTCGCTGTAGATGGTGTCGATCACGCCATTGCGGGTATCGAGGGTGAAGATGGTCTTCTTCAGGTGAGCCTCGAAAATCAAGTTGAAGAAATCGCTTTTCTTGGGATGCTCACGCAGTATGCGCCGCTCCTCAGGGTCGTCGAGCTTGCCGGCAAGCATCGTGCCGTCGGCATTCACCGTCACGATGCCCCCACGCAATGATGGCGGCATCACGCAGATGGTGCGTCGCTTGAGGTTGTCGGTGTTCAGGGCATAGACGGTATCGCCATGCTGATAGAAAATCTCATGGGTTTTCTGACAGACAATCTCGGAGCCCACATTGAAAGGCTCGTTGGTAAGGGGCCTGATTTTCAAGGTCTCCAGATTGACGGCATACATCTCAATGCGGTCTCTCGGTCCGCCATTGGCCACCATGTCGTTACCAGCGAATGGTACGTCGCCCCCCTTGAACACCATCTCGTTGCCAATAAACGGATTGTTGTGGAAATAGAAACTGGAGTTGCGCCCCTGACGGCGGGTGAGCTTCATCACGCGGTGGCCCGTATCCTTGTCGATCCATTCATCGGGCATGGGTTGTCCGCCCGTCTCCATGACAGGCACTTGCTGGGCCATGACAGCGGTGGAGAGGAGCAGCAGCAAAATGGCAATTGATTTCTTCATATTTTTTCTTGGAAAGTGAGGGTGAAAAGATGGAATGCGTGAATATTAGGAGAGATTGTCTTCTGGGGCCATCCTCAAATCACCCCCTCCTACTCTCCCTTTAGCCGGGAGTGTAGGAGGGGGTTGGATAAGATGGGGAAGATGGTTACTGATGCTGCTCGCGAAGGAGGTCGTTGACGGTCTTCACGGGGTTGAACGTGCCAAGGGGAACCTCTACGAAGATGGTGTTCCAGTCGCTCATGGCACCATTCCACAGTCCGGGCAGTTCGAGAGCCTTGAGCTCCTTGCCATTCTTGCTCTTGCTGCTGATGAATCCTGTGGTCTTGTCCACGAACTTGGGCAGGTCGAAGGGCTGTCCCTTGTAGTCCTTGACGGCGCATACGAGGTCGACGGGGTTGAAGTGCGTGCCCTCGGTGAACATCTTCTGGTACTCGGCATTCGACTTGTCGATCTGGCTGCTCTCAAGAATCTGGAGGCTCACGGTGCCATCCTGGTTATAGGTGAGGAACGGTCCGCCACCCGGCTCGCCCACATTCTTCACCACGCCACACACGCGCATAGGCCTGTTGAGCTTGTTGCGCAGGTAGATGACGAGTTCGGCATCCTCAAGGAGTTTGATGTCGCTCTTGCGGCAGCAGAGGTCGCGCTGCACGAAGCGTATCATCTCCTCGAGTTGCTCATGGTCGTAATTGCCCGAATCGAGCACCTTGAGGTATTCGAACGCCTTCTTCTGGAGTGTCACCAGCACGCCGGCGATGACCTGCTTGTAGTCGACGGTCTCCTGCTTCAGTCTGTCGGGCACCACATTGTCGATATTCTTGATGAAGATGACGTCG
>ONSV01000273.1 GCA_900320585.1 uncultured Prevotellaceae bacterium
AATGAAAATGAAAATGGAGGTAAAAAAGAATATGAGAGCAAGTTATATTAGACATGAGAAGCTGCCTGACCTTATGGGCAGGATAAATTATATAAGCAGCGGTGAGGAACAGGAGCATCTTTACGCAGTTTATCAAACTCAGCCGGAGGAATACTGGAGAGAACTGGCGAAGGAAAACCGTGACAGTTTCTTCAGATCCGGCACGGGCGGAACGTGTATCGAGGCCAGAGAATTCATCATCGCATTGCCGGAAGCCTATTATAAAAATGGATGGGATCCGTATAAAGTACTGCATCATTTTGTCGAATCTTTCAAGAAAGTCGCTAAAACACATCGCGATATACCCGCATTTGCTATTGGCGCTGACGGCTTCGTCTTCTACGGCCATGACGGCTCGGCTACAACGATACCCTTTGCTGACTGTGAACAGGTGAGGTTCAATTCAGTCATACGATTTCGTGTCCCCACGCTTCTGCTCATCGTGAAATATCATGAAAAGAAGGACCCAGATACCACCCTTCGTTTCGAGGTGAGTCTAAGCGAACTCAACTGTTCCGTCAAAGAGATTGATAAACAGCTGAAAAAAGTGTACCAGAAATACAAGAAAGCGTCTGCCGAGCAATAAGACACATTGGCCGCTGAATTCAAACAACAGATTTATCTGAGATTTCTGATGGGCATTCGCAAGAACAGTAGAGACGCAAAAAAATTTGCGTCTCTCATTGTGAAATAGTAATGCTTGCCTGGAGACGCAAGATTTTGCGTCTCTAAAGTTCGCCAAATTATCGTATTTTTACTTGTAGAGGAAGCGTTTGATGGTTCTCTTCGGGGTTTTCTCGAAAGGCTCTTTCATCATTTCCACTTTGGCAATTTTGCTGTAAGAGGGGAGGGACTTGTTGGCGGCTTCGCGGATTTGTCCGGGGATGGCTGCCTTGGTCGTCTCGTCCATGTCTTCGGGGAACTCGGTATAGACGAGCGCCGTGATTTTGCCGTCGCGGTCCACCACAAGGCATTCGTCCACATTCGGGCAGTTGGACAGGACGGCCTCGACCTCTTCAGGATAGATGTTTTGGCCCGACGAGTTCAGGATCATCGACTTGATGCGGCCGCGGATGAAGATGTTGCCTTTCTCGTCGATGATGCCCAGGTCGCCAGTGCGGAACCATCCGTCCTCGGTAAAGGCAACCTCGGTGGCCTCGGGGTTCTTGTAGTAGCCGATGGTGAGGTTGCGGCCGCGGGCCTGGATTTCGCCGGGGATGTGGTGCGGGTCGTCGGAGTCGATGCGCAGTTCATGGACGGGCTTTCCGCATGAGCCGGGCACAAACTTGGTCCACCACTCATAACCCAGCAGCGGGCAGGCCTCGGTCATGCCATAGCCCACCGTATAAGGCAGGCGGATCTTCTTGAAGCACTGCTCGGCCTCGGGGTTGAGCGCCGCGCCGCCCATGATGAAGCATTGCACGGCCCCGCCGAAGGCCTCGATGACCTTGTTGCGCGCCTTGCGGTAAATGAGTTTGTTCAGCCCGGGGATGGCCAGCAGCGATTTGGCTTTCTCCAGCGCCGGCTTGATGGCATTGGCATAGATTTTCTCCATCACCAGGGGCACCGTGACCACCATGTAGGGCTTGATGTCCTTCATCGCCTTGAGCAGGGTGGTGGGCGACGGGGTCTTGCCCAGGAAATAGACGGTAACGCCATCCACGTTGGGGTGGATGAACTCGATGGCCAAGCCGTACATGTGTGCCAGGGGCAGCATCGACACCACGGTCTGGCCGGGAGTGTTCGGGAAGTGGCTGTTGGCGAAGTCGTCGGTGTCGGACATGGCATTATAGGTGAGCATCACGCCCTTGGGGTTGCCCGTGGTTCCTGACGTGTAGTTGATGATGGCCAGGTCGTCGCCATTGTCGCCGGGATAGGACACCTGCTCGGGGTACATTCCATTGGGGTGCTGTTGCGAGAACGCGGCCATGCGGTTATTCCATGCATTGGCCACCGCTTCGTCCTGGTGCCACAGCAGGTTGCCGTTCTTGACGTTGATGGCCGCCTTGAGGTTGGGTGTCTCGTCAGGATTCAT
>ONSV01000029.1 GCA_900320585.1 uncultured Prevotellaceae bacterium
AGCCTACCGAGGCAAAGTGGGACAGCGTTTCACCTTCTTGGTGAAAGCGAAGAAAGACGGCAAGATATGGGGAGGAAAGAACAACATCTACACCGATGACTCCGACCTAGCCACAGCCAGCTGCCACTCAGGTACTCAAGTAGCAGGCAATGTAGACAAGGTGGTGGTGGAGATTGTGGCCGACCAGGGCAGCTATCCCTCACTAACCCAGAACGGCATTACCAGCAACAAGTATGGTGCCTGGAAGGGTGCCTATAAAATCATCGGTGTACCGACAACCGAAGTCACCGACCCCGATATGTCGAAGTATCGCAGCAAAAAGAACGAGATGGTGAAGATTCGCGTCGCAGGTCGTACGACGGGTACCATCTATGGCAAGAACACCGGCAACGGTTACTCCGACAATTCCGACCTTGCCACGGCAGCAGTGCATGCCGGATTTCTGAAGCCCGGACAGACGGGCACGCTCTTTGTGAGAATCAAAGGGCCAGAGGATTCGCATGAAGCCGTGTTGAGCAACGATGTGCAAAGCCGCAAATACGGCAAGTCGGGTGGCACTTTCAAAATCTTCCGCAGCCGGGACACCACGCCGGTCAACAACCCGCCATCGGGTAATAACAATTCTTCCAACAACACTTCAGGCAACAGCGGTGGTTCCACGACAACCACGACTTCTGGCACAAGCACCTCCACCACCTCCGTGCCCGAAGCCCCTGCCAACCTTACCTCCTATCGTGACAAGATAGGAAAGCGTTTCACCTTCTGGGTGAAAGCGAAGAAAGACGGCAAGATATGGGGAGGAAAGAACAACATCTACACCGATGACTCCGACCTTGCCACAGCCAGCTGCCACTCAGGTGCTCAAGTAGCAGGCAATGTAGACAAGGTGGTGGTGGAGATTGTGGCCGACCAGGGCAGCTATCCCTCACTCACCCAGAACGGCATTACCAGCAACAAGTATGGTGCCTGGAAGGGAGCCTATAAAATCATCGGTGTACCGACAACCAAAGTCACCGACCCCGACATGTCGAAATACCGCAGCAAGAACGGGGAAATGGTGATTGTACGTGTCACTGGCCGCACCTCGGGTACCGTCTATGGACAGAACGCCAGTTACGGATACATGGACAAGTCGGACCTGGCCACGGCGGCCGTCCACGCAGGACTTTTGAAACCAGGAGAGACGGGTACGCTCTACGTAAGGATCAAGAGTGGGTCGGAAAAGTACGAGGCAGTATTAAAAAATGGTGTACAGAGCCGCAGCTACGGCAAGTCGGAAGGTAATTTCAAAATCAGGAAATGCACCGACATCACTTCGGCTAACGGAACCAACATTACCGGAAACTCCGGAAACACAGGGAATTCTGGAGGTACCACGTCGACCAGCGGCAACAATACCGGCGGCAACAACACTTCCACCACCTCTGTGCCCAATGCTCCCAGCCACATGTTGTCCTACCGTGGACAGAACGGCAAGGTTTATACTTTCAAGGTGACGGGCAGTACAAGCGGCAGAATCTGGGGTGGCGAGAACAACATCTACACCGATGACTCCTACATTGCTACTGCCGCCGTGCATGCCGGTCTGGTGAAAGCTGGTCAAACGGGTACGATAAAGGTGAAGATTTTGCCCGGACAGAGCAGTTATTCTTCCATTGAACGTAATGGAGTTACTTCTTACAAAAACAATGGGTATGGAGGGAGTTACCAACTGTCAAAATAATAAAAGCCTACGTTTTTAATCATAGGGTGAGATTTGCGGCAACATGAAACAATTCTGTTGACAACCTTGGTTTTCAGAAGACACAGAGATGCAAAAAGTATCTCTGTGTCTTCATTTTCTCTGTATTGGAATTGTGTTTTCCCAAATTCGTTCAGGGTATTCATTTTCTCCCTCATTCATTCGTCGTTTTCATCAATTCTTTGTATTTTTGTGGCCAAAGGCATGAAGATATTCTCTTAATGGACCTACACCGACTATCCACACAGGCAGGAAAGATTGTGCTCCCCTTGGTATTGGGGGGCGCAATACTCTATTGGATGTACCGGGATTTCGATTTCGGCGAGGTGCGCCAGGTGTTGCTCCATGAGATGGACTGGACATGGATGCTGCTGTCGATGCCATTCGGCATCACCGCCCAACTGTTCCGAGGCCTGCGCTGGCGGCAGACGCTCTCGCCCTTGGGCGAGGAGGCACGCCTGTCGACATCGGTCAATGCCGTATTCCTGAGCTACGCCTCAAGCCTCGTTATTCCCCGCGTGGGCGAGTTTGCCCGCTGTGGAGTGCTGAAGCGCTACGATGGCGTGACCTTCGCGAAGGCCTTAGGCACAGTGGTGACGGAACGTGCCGTCGACTCCATTGTGGTGATGGTAATCACTGTCGTCACCCTGCTCCTGCAACTACCCACCTTCCACAACTTCTTCGTCACCACGGGCACGCGCCTCGACACCTTCCTCGGGCAGTTCACCACCACGGGCTATATCGTCACGTTCATTTGTCTGGTTGCCGCCCTCGTACTGGTATGGATGCTGCTGCGCACCATGTCGGTCTACAACAAGGTGAAGACCACGCTCGGCAACCTGTGGCAGGGGGTGATGTCGCTGCGCCATGTGCGCAACATCCCCCTCTACATCGCCCTCACCTTAGGCATCTGGTGCAGTTACTTCCTGCACTACTACCTCACGTTTTTCTGTTTCGAGGAGACCTCAGGCTTAGGCATCAGCTGCGCGCTGGTGTCGTTCGTGGTGGGCAGCATCGCCGTCATCGTGCCCACGCCAAATGGTGCCGGCCCATGGCATTTCTCGGTGAAGACCATGCTCATCCTCTATGGCGTGAGCAGCACCACAGCCCTCTCGTTCGTGCTTATCGTGCACTCCCTGCAGACCCTCCTCGTGGTGCTCTTAGGCATCTACGCCATGGCTGCCCTGGCCCATACAAGAAAAACAGGATGAATCTCAAAGATTTCTGAGGACTCAGAGTTCTCTGATTACTCAGAATACTCCGATTACTCTGATTACTCCGATTACTCCGAATCTCCCCAAAGACCATTAACCTTAAAAATGAGAAAAAATATGAGTGAAATCAAAAACCTGAACCCCACTTGCATTTGGAAGAACTTCCATGCACTGACCCAAGTTCCACGTCCCAGCGGACATCTGGAGAAGATACAGCAATTCCTCCTCGACTTCGCCCGTGAGGCTGGTGTTGAGGCCTTCAAAGACCCCGCCGGCAACATCGTGATGCGCAAGCCTGCCACTCCTGGCATGGAGAACCGCAAAGGCGTGATTCTGCAGGCCCACATGGACATGGTGCCGCAGAAGTCGCCCGAGAGCACCCACAATTTCGAGACCGACCCCATCGAGCCCTGGATCGACGGCGACTGGGTGAAGGCCCGTGGCACCACCTTAGGAGCCGACAACGGCATGGGCGTGGCTGCCATCATGGCTGTGATGGAGGCGAAGGACATGAAGCACGGCCCCATCGACGCACTCATCACCGCCGATGAGGAGACGGGCATGTTTGGTGCCAACGACCTGCCCGAGAACGAGTTGCAGGGCGACATCCTGATGAACCTCGACTCCGAGACCTGGGGCAAGTTCGTCATCGGCAGTGCCGGTGGCATCGACGTCACCGCCACCCTCGAATACAAGGAGGTGGAGACCGACGCCGACGACGTGGCCGTGAAGGTGACACTGAAAGGTCTGCGCGGCGGCCACTCCGGACTGGAGATACACGAAGGCCGTGCCAACGCCAACAAACTGATGGTGCGCTTCGTGCGCGAGGCCATCGAGGAGTGCGAGGCCCGTCTGGCTTCATGGCAGGGCGGCAATATGCGCAACGCCATCCCGTTCAAGGCCGAGGTGGTGCTCACCCTTCCGAAGGAGAATGTGGAGGCACTCGAGGAGTTGGTGGCCGACTGGCGCGACGACTTCGCCGATGAGTACAAGCAGATTGAGAGTGGCATCGAGTTCTTCTGCGAGAGCGTGGAGACACCTGCCACCGAAGTGCCTGTGGAGATACAAGACAACCTCATCAACGCTATCTATGCCTGCCACGACGGCGTGGTGCGCATGATACCGTCGTATCCTAACGTGGTGGAGACCTCGTCGAACCTCGCCATCATCAACATCGAGGGAGGCAAAGCCTCTATCAAGATTCTTGCCCGCTCGTCGCGCGAGGACATGAAAGACTACATCGTGAAGACCCTGGAGAGCTGCTTCAACATGGCCGGTATGCGCGTGGAGACTGCCGGCAGCTACGGTGGATGGGACCCCAACCCCGACAGCGAACTGCTGCACCACTTGCTGCGCGTCTATAAGGAGCTCAACGGCAAGGACGGCATCATCCAGGTAGACCACGCCGGACTGGAGTGCTCTGTGATCCTGGGCAAGTATCCTCATCTCGACGTGGTGTCGTTCGGTCCCACGATGTGCAGTCCGCACACCACCAGCGAGCGTTGCTTCGTGCCCAGCATCGAGCCCTTCTGGCAGCTGCTGCGCAAGGCGCTCGAGGAAGTGCCGGTGAAATAGGCCAGAAGCAAAATGCCTCTAAAAGGCTCTTGCCTGGCATACACAAAAACGAGGCGCATCCCTGATGGATGCGCCTCGCTATGTTTTCGGCTATTGATGCCCCGAAGGCTTACTCTTCGGCAGCGTTCTCGGCGTCGATGGCCTTGATCTTGTCGCGAACGAGGGCCAGGTCGTCCTTGAGCTTCTGCACCTTGCGGTTCATCTCGTCGATGAGGCTGCTGCCCTTCTTGCTCGATACGCTGAGGAAACCGATGTTGTTCTCGTAGGTCTGGATTTCCTGGCGCAGTCCGTCGTAGCGCTTCATGAGTCGTGCACGCTCGTTGTCGAGTGCTCCGGCACCCTTCTCGGCCACGTTCTTGAGGTTGCTCTTGAAATTGTCGAGACGGCGGCGCTGCACCGAGATATTCAGCTCATCGCGCAGCTTGTCGAGCACATCGTGATACTCCTTGTAGAGGCGGTCTTTCTCGCGATAGGGCACATGGCCGATGCTGTTGTACTCGTCGCAGAGCTGCTGCACCTTCTCCTGCAGGTCCTCATCGCCCTCGGAGATGGCTTTCAGACGAGCGATGACGTCGCGCTTCTTGGCCAGGTTGTCGCGCTCCTCGTTGCGTGTGCCGGCATTGGCGGCGTTGCGTGCCTCGAAGAACTTGTTGCAGGCGCCGAGGAAGTCGGCCCAGAGCTGGTCACCCAACTTCTTGGGCACCATGCCGATGGTCTTCCACTCCTTCTGCAGTTCGGTGAGCTTGGCAGCGGTAGCCTTCCAGTCGGTGCTGTCTTGCAAGGCCCTGGCCTGCTCTACGAGAGCGCGTTTCTTCTCCGCATTCTCTGCGAAGCGGCTCTTCAGGTCGCGGAAGAACTGTGTCTTGCGGCCGAAGAAGTCATCGCAGGCGGCACGGAAGCGCTCGAAGATTTTCACGTTCATCTTCTGCGGGGCGAAACCGATGGTCTTCCACTCGGCCTGCACCTCAATAATCTCACGGGTATGGCGCTCCCAGTCGGCAGCACCCTTGTTCTCCTCCTTGGCGATGGCCTCCACCTTCTCGCAGAGGGCGGTCTTGCGCACCAGGTTCTCCTCCTCTTTCGAGCGGAGTTCCTCGAAGTGCTGCTGGTGGCGCTTGTTGATGACCGTAGAGGCGGCCTTGAAGCGTCCCCAGATTTCCTCGCGCAGGTCCTTGGCCACGGGGCCGGCCTCGCGGTATTGCTGATGGAGCTCCTGCAACTGATGGAAGGCGCTGATCACGTCGGGCTCGTCGGCGAGCTTCTCAGCAGCCTCGCACAAGCGGGTCTTGATCTCCAGGTTCTTGCGGAAGTCATACTCGCGGGCCTCGCTGTTGAGCTTAAGCAGGTCGTAGAACTTCTCCACATAGAGCTGGTAGTTACGCCACAGCTCGCTGGCCTTCTCGGGCGGAACCGACTTGATTTCCTTCCACTCCTGCTGGAGCTTCTTGAATTCCTGGTATGAGCGATTGGCATTCTCGGGCGAGGTGACCATTCCCTTCACCTTCTCGATAATATCGAGCTTGCGCTTCAGGTTCTCGGCCTTCTCGTTCTCCTGCTCCTGGAACAGGCGTGCCCTGCGCTCCTTGATGAGACTCATCTCGGCCTTGAACTTCTCCTCGTCCTGGTCGGGGGCCACTTGATAATTCTCGGGATCACCACCAGCCTCTTTGTAGGCTTTCAGCGCTGCCTCGCGCTCGGCATTGTGGAGCTTGTAGAAGGTGGTTTTCAGTAGGTCAACCTCATCCTTGCTCGGAGTTTCGTCACCGTGTGCCAACTCGTAAACACGCTCGAGCACCTCCTGCTTGGTCTTGTAGACCTTCTTGGAGGGTTCTTCAGCGGGAGCTTCCTCAGCGGGTGCTTCCTCAGCGGCAGGAGCTTCCTCAGCGGCAGGGGCTTCTTCTGCGACGGGAACTTCCTCAGCAGCGGGGGCTTCCTCAGCTACAGGGGCTTCCTCAGCTACAGGGGCTTCCTCAGCAGCGGGGGCTTCCTCAGCAGCGGGAGCTTCCTCTACGGCAGGGGCTTCCTCAGCCACAGGAGTTTCTTCTGCGGCGGGGGCTTCTTCTACTGGGGCTGTGCTTTCGGTGTTAGTTTCGGGAGTTTCAACTACGTTTTTTTCTTCTACTTGCGATCCCTGATTGAGGGCATTTTCTTGAGAGTCCATCATTTAACAATTAGGTTTATGATACGATTGTTCACATTATCAAAATGCAAACTTAAACAAAAAAACTGAAAAGGCCTAAAAAATCTTAATTTTTTTTCGTTTTTTCCTCAAATCAATCGCTTGTGCTTGAAAATCCACCATAGCAGCACCGAAACGGCCACCGAAAGGGCAAGGGCCACGAAGAATCCGAACGGACTATCCTCCATACCGTTGACGAGGTTCATTCCGAAAAGACTGGCGATGAACGTGGGGAACATCATGATAATGGTGACCGAGGTGAGCGTACGCATCACGGTGTTCATGTTGTTGTTGATGATGCTCGAGTAGGTGTCCATGGTCGACTCGAGAATGTCGGAATAGATGTTGGTGGTCTCCTTGGCCTGGCTCATCTCGATGTTGACGTCCTCGATCATGTCGGCGTCAAGCTCGTCGATTTGCAGTTTGAACTTCAGTTTGGCCAACAGGTTCTCATTGCCTCGGATTGAGGTGGCGAAATAGGTGAGCGAGTCTTGCAGTCGGCTCAGTCCGATGAGCGACTCGTTGTTCACCTCCTTGTCGAGGTTGCGCTTGGCCTTGTCGATGAGGTTGCTGATTTGCTTGAGGCGTTTCAGGTACCATACGGCCGACGAGAGGAAGATGCGGAAAATCATGTCCACATAGTCGATGAACCCCTCTCCCCTCTTCTGCTGGTAGCTCACGAAGTCGATCATCATGTTGGTCTCGTAATAGCACACGGTGATGGTGACATCGCGCTTGTGGATGATACCCAGCGGCACGGTGGTATAGGGTGTGCGCGACCTGATCTCCTTCACATAGGGTATACGGAGGATGATGAGCATCCATCCGTCGTCGTACTCATAGCGAGCCCGCTCATCGGTATCGCTGATATCGGTGAGGAAATAGTCGGGAATGTTGTAGGTTTGTTCCAGGAGCTGACGGTCTTCGTCGGTGGGACAAGTGACCTGAATCCAGCAATTCGGCCTCCACTCCTGGAGAGGTGTAAGACCGCCGGTAGTGTTCCAAAAAGTTTTCATTTGCAATCCTCCATAAAGGTTTGGCGCAGTGCAAGGTACTCACGCATGAGGATTACAAATGCCATGTATCCTCACGCCAACATCCTAAAGCTTTCCGCCGGGTAATCGTCCATGTTTTATCTCTTTTTTTGGTTTTCAGGTGCAAAATTAAAAAAAAAACTCGAAACACAAACAGATTAGAGCAAAGAAAAACCGCCAATACCGTTTTTTGCTTCCCCCAACAGGACGGTTACCTTAATAATATGCTTGAAGTTCATATAATCTTAGCAGCATTGTGCTGAATTGTCTGTCAGATTTCTTTATCATCTGAATCTTTTTTTGTATTTTTGCCAACAAATGTTGGAGTCGGAGATGGAAAATGCCGACATACGCCGATTTTTGCCAATTAAAGAATGAACGCCATGAAACATTACCTGAAAAAATTGGAGGAAACCATTCACAAAAGATGGAATCAGAAGGCCCTCTGCGACTTTGAGGGCGAGGCCTTCACCTATGCCGATTTGGCCACAAGCATCGAACAGTTCCGCATCTTCCTCAGCGATGCCAAAATCACCAAGCGCAACAAGATTGCCATCTGTGCACGCAATTCTGCCCGATGGGCACTGACGTTCTGGGACATCAACGTCAATGGATGCGTGGCGGTGCCGCTCCTGGCCGAGTTCCATCCCAACAGCATGACCACCCTCACACAGCATTCCGACAGCGTGATTCTCTTTACCGAAGAGGACATCTGGGGAAAGCTGAATCCTGAACGGATGCCAGCGCTCAAGGCTGCCATCAACATCAAGGATGGCAATTTGCTGTGGCACAGAGACGAGAAGGTGGCCAAGGCATGGAGAAACCGCGAGAAAGCTTTCGCCCGGCTCCATCCCAAAGGCATGAAGCCTGAGCAGGTGTCGTATTCCACCGACAATATGGACAAGTTGGCCATTATCAACTACACGTCGGGAACCACCGGCAACCCTAAAGGCGTGATGCTTACCTATGGCGCCCTCTCCGACACCGACGAATTCAGCAACAGCCATTTCCCCAACAAGCCTGGAGAGACCATCGTCTCGATGCTGCCCATGGCCCACATGTACGGACTGGCCATCGAGTTCATCCATCCCAATGTGGATGGCGTGACGGTGTATTACCTCGGCAAGACGCCCTCGCCCACCCGGCTCCTTAAGGCGATGCGTGAGGTGAGACCCTATATGGTGGTCACGGTGCCGCTGGTGATGGAGAAGATCTATGCCACATCCATCCAACCGTCGCTGGCAAAAATGCAAAAGCTCTTCACCGTGCCCCTGGCCAAAAAGGTCATCTACAAGATCATCCGCAGGAAAATACTGTCGGCCTTCGGGGGCAAGGTGCGTTGCTTCATCATGGGCGGGGCACCGCTCAAGCCCGAGGTGGAGCAGTGCTTCTGCGAGATGCGCCTGCCTTTCACGGTGGGCTACGGAATGACGGAGGCCTGCCCGCTGCTGGGATGGGAGTGGTGGACGGATTTCGTACCGGGATCGTGTGGAAAGCCCGTACACGAGATCAGGATCGACTCTGAAGACCCGAAAAACGTGGCTGGCGAGATTCAGGCACGTGGACAGAACATGACGGTGGGCTATTACAAGAACCCCGAGGCCAATGCGGTGTCGTTCACCGACGATGGATGGTTCCGTACGGGCGACCTGGGCACGATGGATGAAGAGGGGAACATCTTCATCCGGGGCCGTATCAAATCGATGATTCTCAACTCTTCGGGCCAGAACATTTACCCCGAGGAGCTGGAGGCGGTGCTCTCGGGATGCCCCTATGTGATAGAGTCGATTGTCGTCGACCGCAAAGGCAAGCTTGTGGCCCTCGTCTATCCTGACATACCCGAGGACCTGGATACAGAAACGAGGAAAGGCATCCCCGAACTCATCCGCACCACGGCCAACAAGTCGCTTCCTTCGTTCAGCAAAATCAACAAGGTGGAACTGATGGATACGCCTTTCGAGAAGACTCCAAAAATGAGCATAAAACGCTTCTTGTACAAGTAAGCCCAACGAATCACGGATCTCGGGGAAGGTTCTCGTGTTCCTTAGACATACAGAAATCGCCAAGACTTGGATTCAAGTGCTTGGCGATTTTTGATAGCTTAAAAATTTAGCCGCTACTTTTTTGATTTCCTTCAGCAAACTAAACAGTGCCGGATCCTTGCGAGCCACCTGCAAATTATATTTTGTCTGCAGATACATTAGCGAATCAGCCGGCACGTCAAGTGCGGCTTCAAACATGAGTGCAGTCTTTGTTGTCAGTGGACGGTGAGCATTCAATATCTCATTGACGACTGAATAAGTGAGTCCCATGCTGTCTGCCAATTGGCGCTGACTGATACCACGCTCTTCTATTTCATCTTTAAGCACCTCTCCTGGGTGCGTGGGATATGCCCCATAACCTAAGTTTCCCATAATCTAATGATAGTGATTCGACAAATCTATAATATTACAAATGGTGATGCCCGACACTTCTGATGACTTAAACTCCAAACGGTATTGGTTATTAACACGTACTGATTCCAACCCAGCCTTGTCACCAACCAGTTTCTCATATCGCAGAGAGCGGTAGCGCAGCAAATCGGATATTTTCTCAACGGAGTCGAGGATATTCACCACACGGACATATCTTTTTACAATGTCTGGCTGATAACGGTGATGCTTGTCGCTCGCCACACCATCATAGAACAGTTCGCGCAAATAGTCTTTTTCAAAAGTTATCTCCATCTATTTTGCTCTTATTCGGTGCAAAGATAACCAATTCTCCGGAAATTCACAAATTTTGCGAACTTTTATTTGCACATGTTTGCCGTGGTTCAAGGAGGTCCAGTTTTCAATTATCCAAGATTAAAGGTTAGTTAAATTTGTCATTCAAGATTAAATATTACTTAATTTACATATAATTTTTGTCGTTATTCGACAAATATCACTATTTTTGCACCCAGCAAAATGAATTTAATATGCCCCTACTTTATCAAGTTGAATGGAGTTCAGAAGTTACAGAAGTTCAGGAGTTCTGACATTACCACGGCTAACAACCTTTGAGCTCATCGAGGTGAATACTGACTATTATCTGAACTCCTGCAACTACTAAAAGTTGTGCGAAAGCGAAACTTGAATAAACATGATTGAATATGAACGAAAAAATGATTAAAAAACTGAAATGGCTCTGCTATACAGCATTGTTTGTATGTATATGCTGGTTTTTGTATGTGTGTTTCCATAGTTACGCAAACATTTACAATACAGAAGGCCAACATATCCATTTGGAGGCAAGTAGTTCGATTGTAGGATACACGGTTTCCTTATTTACCATACACCTCATTCTAACATTCGGACTGATTGGCATCTGTATAGCCTTCTTTGTCAATATACTGCTTGGCCTACGAAGAGAAGAACTATTTCCAAAAGCGAATATTCTCGTTATCAACATTGGTGCCATTCTGGTCTTCCTACAGACTGTGACAGCTGACAATTTCAGTCAGATATTCATCTCTGAAGGACCAGGACAATTCATCCTGACGTCGAATCCCTTTGTCTGGGCATTGGCCGTGCTTGTATTCGGTGCAATGTATAAGATTGCCAACAACATAGCCGCAGAACACGATTTAACCATATAAAGCTAACACTTCATGATAATAGTAAATCTTGATGTGATAATGGCCCAAAGGAAGATGTCGCTCAATGAACTCTCAGAGCGTGTGGGTATTACTATTACAAACCTCTCGAAGTTGAAGACGGGCAAGGCCAAGGCCATCCGTTTCAGCACGCTTGATGCTATTTGCAAAGCATTGGATTGCACACCAGCCGACATCTTGGAATACAAAACCGAGGAGTAAATATGAAACAGACTCTCTATTTGGCGTTTGCGCTCGTTGTTCTTCTTTTTTCCTCATCAGCCGTTGCCCAAACCACAATCAAAGGCCATGTTGTTGACGAACGGGGCAAATCAGTGGAATATGTCAGTATTGGCTTTGAGGAAGACAATGTTGGAGTCATCTCCGATGCACAAGGATATTTTGAGATTTCAATTCCGGCAAACAGGAAAGACAGTTTGTCGTTCACCCATGTTTCCTATCTGCCCACGAAGGTGCCGTATAATATCTATTGCAAGAAATCGGATCTCACCGTGACGATGCCCAACAAAGTGGTTGAGCTGGACGAGGTGGTCGTAGGCAAGAAGAATCTTCCCCGTACACTTTCAGGCAAGTCATGGGTCAACGTTGGTGTTGTGGCATTTATCGGCGACAGCAATGAATATTCAGAATGGGGTCCTATCTTCAAAAACAGGAAAGACTATCTGCTCAGCGACATTCTACTGAGCTTGAAAGAATGCACATTCGAGCAGTGTACGTTGAGTTTCAATATCTACGAGATACATGGCAACCAATTTGTCAACATTCTCAACAAGCCCATCTATCAGATTGTCAGCCCAGCTGATAACGACAGGCAATTAGATATTTCCCCTTTGGAAGACATTATATTGAAAGGAAAACAGCAATATTGCATCTGCGTCAGTCCTGTCAACACCAAAGGCAAGGGTGCCATTTATTTTTCCGCCACTTTCAAGAGCAGTTTCGCCCGCAACTCCGTGAAAGGCAAGCGGCGTAAAATGCCCATTTGCCCCGCTATTATCGTGAAGGGATGTGAGTTATAGATAGGGATTACGCGTTCTCTAATTACGGGTTCACTTCATGATACGGATAGAGGAATGTCCCGGTGATACACTTTTTTTGTAACACTTTGGCGGTTTTTGGTGTCTTTCATCATGTAAGCGCTTCGCAATAACTCTATTATTAACGAAAAAATGAATAGAAAATGAGAAAGACAATACTTACCATCGTGTGTGCTTTTACATGCATCATCGGTTTGTCTGCCCAGACGGTGGATGACCTTTTTAAGGAGTTCAAGGACAAAAATAATGTGGAGATTGTCAATATCCCTAAAGTCATGTTGGAGATGGCTCCTACGATGATGAAAAAGGAAGAAGGCAGCGACGTGATCAAGAAAATAGACCACATCCGTATACTGAGCATCGAGAACGATGACGCTCTCTGCAAGGAATTCAAAGCCAAGGCAGCCAATCTGAACAAGAAAGGCTATGAGACCATGGTGAACAGTAATGAAGACAATGAGAAGACCCTCATTCTGGTGAAGACGAAAGGTGATGTCATCTCCGAGATGGTGATTCTTGACTTGGAACCATCGGAATGTTCATTGATACAACTGAAAGGGAAGTTCAGTTCCAATGATATAAACGGTTTGCAGACCTCGTTCAACTGACCTTTCACCAAGTCCTGTTACACCTCTGCCTGTCAAAAGAGTCCTCTTCACCAATCAATGCAAGCATCTGAGTTCAAGCAACTATTCCTGCCACTGTCACGCCAGATTTTTTGGATGGCGTGGCGGCTGACAGGCAATGCTGAGGAGGCGGAGGATCTGACGCAGGAGGTGTATGCCCAACTGTGGGGCAAGCGTGAGTCGCTGTCCGACATCAGCAACCCCATCGCCTACTGCAGTGTCCTTGTCAGGAACCTCTATCTCAATCAGGTCAGGAAACAGCGGGTGGAGACCACTGAGATGGCCAGAGAATACGTGGTTGCCGACGGACACAGATTAGAGGATGCCATAGCACAGAGGCACGCTTGCGAGCAGGTGATGAGGCTGATAGGACAATTGCCAGAACAGCAACGCAAAGTGGTCACCATGCATGATGTGGAAGGGTGTTCGAACGAAGAGATACATCAGCTGACCGGACTGACCTCGACACATATCAGGGTGCTTCTGAGCCGTGCGAGGAAAACCATCAGACAATTGTTTAAAAACTAACAAAGATGAGAGACACAGATGATATTCTGAGGCGGATAGCCAACAATGAGGCTACGGAAGAAGAGATGAGGATGGCGGATGAATACCTCCAGAACCTCAGCCATAGGCTTTCCTCGCAGATAGATGGCTGGGAGAAGGGGAAGGAGGAGGAGGAGGTTGGTTCCGGTTCTCATCAGTCACGCAGGGTGTGGCTTCGCACGGCGTTGGCTGCCGCCGCCTGCCTGTTGCTGTTGTTCTCCGTCGCTCTCTGGTTCGAACGCCCCGACGACACGACAACTGCCGCCATGACGCAGAAAGACTCCTTCGACAATCCCGAGGAGGCTGCTGCCGAGGCCGAGCAGGCTCTGCTGAAATTTTCCGAAGTCATCAACAAGGCAACTTGCTACAACACCAAATAGAGACATTATGAGACAGCGTTTTTTCCATATCCTTTTCCTCGTGACAGCCTTGGTTTTTTCCATCCATGCATCAGCACAGAAGGCTTTATTCGACAAGTATGAGGACACCAACGGGGTGACCAGTATCTATATATCCAAAACGATGCTGGGCATGATTCCCAATGTGAAGGCAGGAAAGCACGACATCGGGAATATAGCCTCCAAACTTGACTATATCCGGATTCTCTCTTGCGATAAGTCAGCACTGTTCTCCAAGTTGCTTGACGATGCAAGAAAAAACTACCAGTCAGGAAACTATGAAACGATTATGAAGATGAATGATGACGACGAGAAAGTGACTATTTATCAGCGAACACTGAAAGATGGCAAGAATGAGTTTGCTCTTCTCACAGAGGATAAGGACGAAGTGACCATTATCAATCTCATGGGCACCATCACATTGAAGGATATCAAAGACATTGCAGGACAACATTAACGGGTCTCGGAACGATCAATGCATTGGCCGACGTTTTGCGAAAATCCGTGGTTTGGTTCTTTTGGTGGGAGTGAGTATGGAACAACCAAAAGATAGACAACGTGATACAACCAGTAAATTCGGTAATAACTCTGTTATTTCACATATACAAAAATCGCCAAGTGCTGATATTCAGCAACTTGGCGATTTTGTGTGTTGGGGTACTCGGACTCGAACCAAGAATGACAGGACCAGAATCTGTAGTGTTACCATTACACCATACCCCAATACCTTAACTGCAAGCAGAACACCCTTGTTCCGTTTTTGCGGTTGCAAAGGTAGGATGTTTTTTTCAAATACCCAAAGAAAATCCCATTTTTTTCTAAAAAAAAGAAAAATATTGGGAAAAGTGCGGATTTTCGTCCAAATCGGATGGTGTTTTGGTGGATTTCGCTTAACTTTGTAGACTTAAAGGGCATGAAGCCCACACGATATCAAGCGAACAACATTTTAACATTTCATGAACACGACAGAAAATTTATTGAGAGACATTACAAAAGGAATTCAAGAGAAAAAAGGAAATGGCATAGTAATTGCTGACTTGCAAAAAGTGGAAGGGGCCATCTGCAAGTATTTCGTCATCTGCCAAGGCAGTTCCCCACTCCAGGTCGACGCCATCGCCAACTCGGTGATCGACGTGGTGCGCGAGTCGTCGCACGAGAAGCCCGTAGGCGTGATCGGTCTCGACCGTGCCCAGTGGGTGGCGATGGACTACACCGACGTGATGGTGCACGTGATGCTCCCCGAGATGCGCGACTTCTACAGTCTGGAGACCCTCTGGTCGGATGCCAACCTGAAGCACCTGCCCGACCTTGACTGACCCAGCAGTGGTCTTTTTTGAACCATCAAGACACAAATCTACCAAATGGAACAAGATAACAAGAACAAGCCTAACATGCCCAAGTTCAACATGAACTGGATATACATCAGTATCATCGTTGCGCTCGGCGTGTTGTTTTTCACTGGCTATGGCGACGGCAGCACCTCTACCGGAGGGGCGAAGGGCGGCATAGCCAAGCCCGACAACTACTACAATTTCAAGGACTGGGTGTCGAAGGGCGCCGCCAACGAGGTGATCGTCAACAGTTCGGAGAAGACGCTCCGCATGTACGTGAAGCCCGAGTTCATCCAGAATGTCTTCAAGGCCGACATCAAGCAGACCGGTCCCAACCCCTACATCGAGGTGGAGTTCGGCTCGGTCGACAACGTGGAGCAATTCCTCACCGAGGCACAGAAGTCGGGCAAGTTCAACGGCCACATCACCTACGAGAACAAGAAAGACGGCGACATGCTCAACACCATCATCAACCTGACATGGGTGGTGTTCTTCGTGGCCCTGATGATCGTCTTCTTCCGCCGGATGGGCGGAGGAGCCAGCGGTGGCGTGTTCAGCGTGGGCAAGAGCAAGGCCAAGATGTATGAGAAGGGCAACGACCTGGGCATCACGTTCAAGGACGTGGCCGGCCAGGTGGGCGCGAAGGAAGAGGTGCAAGAGATTGTCGACTTCCTGAAGAACCCCAAGAAATACACCAACTTGGGCGGAAAGATTCCCAAGGGAGCACTCCTCGTAGGCCCTCCGGGCACTGGCAAGACCCTGCTGGCCAAGGCTGTGGCCGGCGAGGCCGGCGTACCCTTCTTCTCGATGAGCGGCAGCGACTTCGTGGAGATGTTCGTGGGCGTGGGCGCCAGCCGCGTGCGCGACCTGTTCCGCCAGGCCAAGGAGAAGTCGCCCTGCATCATCTTCATCGACGAGATCGACGCCGTGGGCCGCGCCCGCACCAAGAACCCGTCGATGGGTGGCAACGACGAGCGTGAGAACACCCTCAACGCCCTCCTTACCGAGATGGACGGCTTCGGCACCAACAGCGGCGTGATCATCATGGCCGCCACCAACCGTGCCGACATGCTCGACCAGGCCCTGCTCCGCGCCGGCCGTTTCGACCGCCAGATCAACGTCGACCTGCCCGACCTGAATGAGCGCAAGGAGATCTTCATCGTCCACCTGAAACCCATCAAGGTAGACGACTCCGTGGACATCGACCTGCTGGCCCGCCAGACTCCCGGATTCTCGGGTGCCGACATCGCCAACGTGTGCAACGAGGCCGCCCTCATCGCCGCCCGAAGGAATGCCCAGACGGTGTGCCGCCAGGACTTCCTCGACGCCGTAGACCGCATCATCGGCGGCCTGGAGAAGAAGACCAAGGTGATGACCGCCCAGGAGAAGCGCACCATCGCCCTCCACGAGGCCGGCCATGCCACCATCTCGTGGTTCTGCGAGCATGCCAACCCGCTGGTGAAGGTCTCGATCGTGCCCCGTGGCAAAGCCCTCGGCGCCGCCTGGTATCTGCCCGAGGAGCGACAGATCACCACCAAGGAGGAGATGCTCGACGAGATGTGCTCGCTCATGGGCGGGCGCGCTGCCGAGGAACTCTTCACCGGACATATCTCCACGGGCGCGATGAACGACCTGGAGCGGGCCACGAAGAGTGCCTACGGCATGATTGCCTACGCCGGCATGAGCGACAAGCTGCCCAACATCTGCTACTATAACAACCAGGAATACCAGTTCCAGCGGCCATATTCCGACACCACCGCCAAGATCATGGACGACGAGGTGCTGAAGATGGTGAACGAGCAATACGAGCGTGCCAAGCAGATTCTGCTCGAGCACAAAGAGGGGCACAACGCCCTGGCCGAACTGCTCATCTCGCGCGAGGTGATCTTCGCCGACGACGTGGAGAAGATCTTCGGCAAGCGCCCCTGGGTGAGCCGCTCGCAGGAAATCATGGCCGAGGAAGAAAAGGCAGAAATCACCGCGCAACCTGAAGTCACCGCACAACCGGAGACTCCGGAAACTCCTGAGAATCCAGCTGCTCCGGCACAACCGGAAACCACCGACACACCCCAATAACCCACCTATCCGCCATGACCGAGAAAAAGAAGAACTTCATCGTTAGAACCATCACGGGCGTGCTGTTCGTCGCCATCCTGGTGACCTGCTTCCTGCGCCCCATCTCCATGATCTTCCTGTTTGCCCTTGTCACGGGCCTCACCGTCTGGGAGTATGGCGGACTGGTAAACGAGTGGGACGACATCCAGGTCAACCGGTTCATCAGCACGGTGGCAGGCGTCTACCTGTTCCTCGCTTTCGCAGGCTACTGCACAGGCTACACCCCCGCCACCGTGTTCATCCCCTACCTGGTGACGGTCATCTATCTCATCATCTCCGAACTGTTCACCAAGGCGCCCAACCCCATCAACAACTGGGCCTACACCATGCTCAGCCAGATGTACATCGCCCTGCCCTACTCCATGATCAACGTGCTGGCCTTCCAGAGCAATGCCGGGGGCGAGGTGAGCTTCAACTACATGCTGCCACTGAGCCTCTTCATCTTCCTCTGGGTCAACGACACCGGAGCCTACTGCTGCGGGTCGCTGTTCGGCCGTCACAAGCTGTTCCCCCGCGTGTCGCCGGGCAAGAGCTGGGAGGGGTCGATAGGCGGTGCCATCTTCGTGGTCATCGCCGCCGCAGTCATCGGCTACCTCGTGGGAGGCATGCAGGGTGGCTACTCCATCCCCGTGTGGATAGGCCTCGGACTCACAGTGGTGGTGTTCGGCACGCTCGGCGACCTGGTAGAGTCGCTCTTCAAGCGCACGCTGGGCATCAAAGACAGTGGCAACATCCTGCCCGGCCATGGTGGCATGCTCGACCGTTTCGACTCGTCGCTGATGGCCATTCCCGCCGCCGTCATCTACTTCTACACACTGTCGTTATTCTAAAATGCGCACCATGTTTTTCTGGGTGTTCCCACTCATCGTGCTCTCCGGAATGGGCTACGTGCTGTGGCATGTATGGACCATTCTCCCCTTCTGCAAATGGCTGAAATGGATTGTCGTCATCGTGATGGCATTCTGCACCGTAGGCATGTTCATGCTCTTTGGCGGAGCCCTCGAACGATGGCCCCTGCCGGCGGCATGCGCGGCCTACGAGGTGAGCACGTCGGCCATCTTCGTCATGCTCTACCTGCTCATCACCTTCCTTGTGCTCGACATTGGCCGCCTGGTTCATCTCGTGCCTCCGGGCCTGCTCCGCGACAGCTGGGCGGGCACCATCGGCGTGACGCTGCTCATGGTGGTGGTGTTCGTGGCCGGCAACATCAAGTACCACAACAAGGTGAGGGTGCCGGTAGAGCTCACCACCACGAAACCCATTGCCCACGACTACCGCATGGTGATGGTGAGCGACCTGCACCTGGGATTCCACAACCGCAGAGCCGACCTGGCACGGTGGATAGACCTCATCAACGCCGAGAAGCCCGACATGGTGCTCATCGCCGGCGACATCGTCGACATCAGCCTGCGGCCCCTCATCGAGGAGCAGATGGCTGAGGAGTTCCACCGCCTGAATGCGCCCGTCTATGCCTGTCTGGGCAACCACGAGTACTACAGCAACGAGCCCCGCGCCCGCGAGTTCTACCAACAGGCCGGCATACGCCTGCTGAGCGACAGTGCCACGGTGGTGGACAGCACGCTGTGCATCATCGGGCGCGACGACCGCACCAATCCTGAGCGCAAGGAACTCGCCGCACTCACTCACGACATCCCCGACTCGCTCTACACCATCGTGCTCGACCACCAGCCCTACAACCTCGAGAAGACCGAGCAGTGCAAGGTCGACTTCCAGTTCAGTGGTCACACCCACCGCGGACAGGTGTGGCCCATCTCATGGATCACCGATGCCGTCTACGAGTGTTCATGGGGCAGCCACCAGCGTGGCGACACCCGTTTCTACGTCAGTTCAGGTCTCGGCATCTGGGGCGGCAAGTTCCGTATCGGCACGCAGTCGGAGTATGTGGTGGTCACCCTCAAAGCCCCAGCATCCCATTAACGCTGATAATTCTGAAATTCTAAACGAACACGAATTGACCGAATCCGCACGAATATAAAAATAGAAAAGATAATTCGTGGATATTCGGTAAATTCGTGTTCGTTTAAAAAAACTAAATGTCCTTTTCTTTTCTCATCACATCGACGATGATGTGGGCGGCATTGGCAGGAGCGCCCGGCTTGTCTATCGCCCGTCGCACTTCCCTGTAGCCCCTGAGCATCTCCTCGCGGCGGTCGCCACCAGGCAGGATGGCAGAGAGTTCGGCCACCATGTTCGAAACCTTGAACGAGTCGGCCACCAGTTCGGTCACCACCTCGCGGTCGGCGATGAGGTTCACCAGCGAGATATACTTCACTTTGAGCAAATGGCGGCGGAGGAATCCGAAGAGGCGGGGCAGCGGAGTCTCGTAGCACACCACCTGCGGCACGCCGAAGAGCGCCGTCTCGAGCGTGGCCGTGCCGCTGGTGACGAGAGCCGCCGTGGCCTGGGCGAGCACAGCAAAGGCCTCGCCCGCTATCAGACTCACCTTTCCGATGCCCTCGATGCCCTCATAGTAGGAGCGCTCGATGGATGGGGCGCAGGCCAGCACAAACTGGTATTGGGGGAAGCGGTCCACCACCTGCAGCATGGCGGGCAGGTTGTCCTTGATTTCCTGTCGGCGGCTGCCGGCAAGCAGTGCCACGATGGGCCGCCCCGACAGGTGGTGCCTCTGGGCAAACGCCTCCGGAGTCTCATGGTATCCATCGAGGAATGCCATCACCTCGTCGGCGGTGGGGTTGCCCACATAATGGATGGGATAGTGGTGTTTCTGCTCAAAGAAAGTCACCTCGAACGGCAGGATGGAGAGCAGATGGTCTACATCGCGCTTGATGTTCTTGATGCGGTATTCCTTCCACGCCCAAATCTTCGGCGAGATGTAGTAGAACACCTTGGCCAGCCTGTTCTTGTGCACGAACTTGGCAATATCGAGGTTGAAGCCGGGGTAGTCGACCAGTATCACCGCGTCGGGAGCCCATTGCCGGATATCCTCCTTGCACTGCGCCATGTTGCGGAAAATGGCAGGCAGGTGAAGGAGCACCGGAATGAAGCCCATATAGGCCATCTCGCGGTAGTGGCGCACCAGGGTGCCCCCCTCGGCGGCCATCTTGTCGCCACCGAAGAAGCGGAACTCGGCCTCGCGGTCTGCCCTTGCCAGTTCTCTCATCAGGTGAGCGGCATGCAGGTCGCCACTCGCCTCTCCCACTATCAGGTAGTATCTCATCTCTTTTGCAGAATGCTTATTCGTCGTAGCGCCACTGTTGCATGGCGTCGATCATGTCGTAGTCGGTCACGTCGATGCGTGTGGGCGTGATGGCCGCGAAGCCATGGCTCAGGGCCCAGTTGTCGGTGTCGGTGGCCTCAGGCTCGTCGTTCTTGTATTTGCCCACCATCCAGTAGTAGTCGTAGCCCCGCGGATGGCGCTCTTTCACGCACTCCTCATACCAGGTGCCCCAGGCCATGCGGCACACCTTCACGCCCTTGTACCCGCCCTTGGGCACGTTCACGTTCAGGCACACCCCTTTGGGCAGTCCCTCGTCCAGCACGCGCCGGGTGATGGAGCGCACGAGCGTGCGCATCGGCTCGAAATCGGCATCGGGGTTGTAGTCGCAGATAGAGAAGGCCACCGAAGGCAGGTATTTCATGCATCCCTCGGCCGCCACGCCCATCGTCCCCGAGTAGTGGGTGTTCACCGACCCGTTATCGCCGTGGTTGATGCCCCCGATCACCATGTCGGGCAGGCGGTCGGCGCACAACTGGTTGAGTGCCAGCTTCACGCAATCCACGGGCGTGCCGTTGCTCGACCACACCTCCAGTCCCTCCTCCCGGTGTTGTGGAATGAGGTGGAGTGGCGTGGTGGCCGAGAAGGCCCGGGCATAGCCCGACCGCGCCGAGTCGGGGGCGCAAACCAGCAAGTCGGCCATGTCGCGAATCATGTCGACCAAGGCATTGATGCCCTTCGCCTCGAACCCATCGTCGTTGGAAATCAGTATAAAAGGCTTCCTTTTCATCATTTTTGTGCAAAAGTAGTGCAAACCGAACGGAATTCCAAAATATATCGAAGATTATTTTGAATTCCTGAGGTGCCGCCTACTTTCGCGACGGAGCGGCAAAGTTAGTGCAAACCGAGCGGAATGCGAAACAAAACACGAAGTTTTTGTTTCGATACCCGAGGTGCAGCCTAACTTCGCCGCGGAGCGGCAAAGTTACGAAAAGTCGAGAACTACGGATAAAACTGATAATTCTGAAATTTTAGACGAACACGAATAGACCGAATACACACGAATAAAAAATATGACAAGAAAATTCGTGGAAATTCGGTCGATTACCTCCTTTCTGTCAGTGGGTCTTCGACAAATCTCGTGTTCGTTCTCTTAAAGATTAGTGGAGATTCGGGAGGCCCTTGTGGCCTTTTTCCCGAGCGTCAGCGTTTTTTTATTATCTGAATTATCCCGCCTTCGTTGCTCTCATCCTTTTCATCTTGTCGGAGATCTGTTCTTGGAGCCAGTAGAATGCGAGGGGTATTCCCACACCGGCAATGGTGTAGAGCACCCAGAACCAATCTTGCTGTGAATAGTCGTGGACGACCATATGGCAACCAATCTGGCGAATATCAAGTCCATAATACCATATCTTCAACAGACTTACGACTTTGTAGGCACAGATATGGAAAATGAAGATGTAGAGCGTGTGCTCACCGATGTAGACCAAAGACCGCTTCAACCATCCCTCACCACGGTCAATCCACAGGCTGATGTTATAAGTCATCAGGAATCCAAGCAGAGCGGGCACAGGCAGAGAAAGGAACTGCGTGAATGTAGAACGCCAGTTCATGTTGGCTATCAGATATACCGAGAAAAGGTATACGATGGCGCCAAAGATGATGGTGGTCCAAAGTTGGGCATGATGACGCGAGATGAGCTCGCGGTATTTGTCAACGTACTGCCGGAAGATGAAACCGCAGCCGAAAAAGAAGCAGCCCATCATGTCGCGATAGCCACCTTGAACCAGTGTGATCACATTCAGTCGCTCGTATGTTTTCCATCCACAGAGTAGCAGCATCACCACACAAATGAGGTAGGGAACGGATTTAGTCGAGAGTTTCGGCACTCGGGAGACGCAAAGATTCAGCACTTTATATAAAAACAGATACAGTATGCTTGCCACAAACAATCCTCTGAAAAACCAGAATGCCCCACAGAGGAATTGGTCGTATCCACCCATTGCCGTGAAGATGTTCCATAGATTTTGTTGTATCTGGTGCCATGTATATGGGTGCGTCACGCCCCCCGTTTCATTGCCATACTGTTCGTTCAGTATCCCGATATCAAACATCCAGTTATGGATAATCAGGAAGAACACCGACCACTTGACGAATGGCCAATAAAGTCCCTTGATCCGTTTCTTGATAAACGTCGCCTCGTCATTCAGGTACTTCAACGAGAAGAAATAGCCTGCCGTAATGAAGAAAAGGGGCATGTGGAATTCGAAGATGAAATGGCAGAGCCAGCCCGGTGCCTCAGCATGGGCAATCACCATCAGGATAATGGCAATGCCTTTGCAGATAGATATATTCGTAACACGATTCATGGGATACTTCGTAAAAATGTGTCTGGCGTAAATGTTATGTCAACAAGATGCAAAGGTAATAAAAACAAGCTCCACAAGTTCATCATTTGCCAGTTTTAATCGAAAAATCATGAATAGATTTGAGGTTTGAGGTTGGATGTTTACTTTTGCCAGGCTGCTGAAGAAGAAAATAAAAAAACGCTTCGCTTGGGAAAAAGGAACATGAAACGCTGACGCTCAGGAAAAAGGCCCCAGGGCCTGAGAAAAAAGATAAATCATTGGTGATCGCTCCGCTCAAAATCCAACAAAATCTTAAAGAAAATCTTTTTACTTTCACCTAAACACCTCAGCACTTTGGTTAATTATTTTCGTAAATTGAGGGTGTGTCAAAATCGGCAAGTGCTCGCTGTAGGGACGCAGCATGCTGCACAGCTGTCCCATTAAAATCGTTAACAATTGCTTTTATCTCTCTATAGGACAAAGGTTTAAGTAAGATTTCCACATTCGGAGG
>ONSV01000054.1 GCA_900320585.1 uncultured Prevotellaceae bacterium
GCAGAGGATACTATTGTGCCTATTTCTTCAAACAAGGTGCCTGCCAACTCGGGATGGATGGCTTTCAACAAGTGGCATACCTCGTTGCCCAAAGACATGCCCACACTCGACACTTCAAGACTGTGGGTGAGGCGGTTATGCACAAACACACTTCCTGGAAGTGGAAATACTTGGGTCTTGCTTTGAAGACGGCGAAACGGTGCGGAAAACAGCAAACGGTCGCTGTCTCGCTTGAACTCAGAACGGTCGTCATGACGTTCGATATGACGGTGTTCTTGGCCAAGGCGTTTGTTGGAGATGAGTTGCAGCCAATTCATACCGCAAAAGTAATCTAAAATATTCTAAAAACATGCTTTTTCAAATGAAAAATGGTGTTTTGTGGATAGAAATACTTAATTTTGCATCTCAAATTGTTTGGACCACATCATTTAATGTGTGCGAGCCATCATTTTGAGCCTTTACGGATTGCATATCCCAGCTCACACATCCCTCTCACCATCTAACCGATGACAAAGATAAAAGTAATCAACAAAGGGCGGCATCCGCTGCCACAATATGCCACACCACAGAGCGCTGGCATGGACCTCAGGGCCAACATCGACTCACCCGTCACCCTCAGACCCATGGAGCGGCGGCTCATACCCACCGGACTATTCATCGCCCTGCCCGCAGGATACGAGGCGCAGGTGCGCCCCCGCAGCGGACTGGCCCTGAAACATGGCATCACCGTGCTCAACACCCCCGGCACCATCGACGCCGACTACCGGGGCGAGGTGATGGTGCTCTTGGTGAACCTCTCCGACAAGGACTTTGTGGTGGAAGATGGCGAGCGTGTGGCCCAGATGGTTGTGGCACGCCATGAACAGGGACAATGGGTGGAAGTGGAGGAACTCGACGCCACCGAACGTGGTGCCGGCGGTTACGGACATACTGGTGTGAAATGATGACGAATAGCGGCTTTGACAAATATGCCCTGCGCATGCTCATGGTGCTCATGATGCTCACCGCATGCCTCGCCACCACCGCCCGCAACAAGAAGAAGCGGGTGGTGAAGGCACAACCTGTGCCTGTGGCGAAAGTGAGCGACAACGACGCCAAGCGCTACAAGTATTTTTACCTCGAGGCATCCCGCCAGCAGCAGTTGGGCAACGACGCCGCTGCCTTCGACTTGCTCAAGCACTGCACCCGTATCAATCCGCAGGCTCCAGAGGCCTATTTCACGCTCTCGGCCTATTATGCTTCCATGCAAAGCGACTCCACCATGCTCTACTGCATCCAGAAAGCCGCTGAGCTCAGTCCGTTCAACGAGACCTACCTGGAGCGGCTCGGACAGGTGTATATCAGGATGGGCAACTATGCCGAGGCCACCAAGGTCTACGAGAAACTATCGGATGGCAGCCCCAGCCGCGTCGACGTGCTGTCGCTGCTCCTCTCGCTCTACCAGCAAGAGCAGAAATACGACAAGATGATCGAGGTGCTCAACCGCATGGAGACCATCGAGGGCTCCTCCGAGGACATCACGCTAACCAAGATGAAGGTATACTCGCTGCAGGGCAACAAGAAAAAGGAGTATAACGAGCTCAAGGAACTCTCGCGCCAGCATCCCAGCGACTACAACTACAGGGTGATGATGGGCAACTGGCTACTGAAAAACGGAAAGGAGAAAGAGGCGCTTGGCGAGCTCCATGGCGTGCTCAAGAAGGAGCCCGACAACGAGATGGCACAGATGTCGCTCTACGATTTCTATAAAGGGAAGAATGACTCGTTGGCCATGCAGCATGCAAAAGCGCTGCTCCTGAACCCACGGGCCGATAACGACAGCAAGGTGTTGGTGCTCAGGCAGATCATCGCCGACAGCGAGGAGCATGGCGGCGACAGCATACCCGTGCTCGCCCTCTTCGACAGTATGCTGAAGATGCCCCAGCAGAATGCCGACATCGCCGGACTCAAGGCCGCCTATATGTCGCTCAAGCACATGCCCGACTCAATCGTCGACCTGGCCCTGCTCGACGTGCTGGAGATAGAGCCCGACAATGCCGGCGCACGTATCCAGCTCTTGCAGGATGTATGGGCCACTGGCGACTACGACCGCGTCATCACCCTCTGCAAGCCTGCCTTGGAGTACAACCCCGACAACATGGCGTTCTACTACTTCCTCGGACTGGCTTACTCGCAGAAAGACGAGATCGACAGCTCCATCGACGCCTTCCGCAGGGGAGTGAGCCAAATCACCTCCGACAGCAACCGCGACCTTGTGTCCGACTTCTATGCCATCATGGGCGACATGCTCCACGAGAAGGGACTCGATGCCGAGGCCTTCGCTGCCTACGACAGCTGCCTTCAGTGGAAACCTAACAACATCACTTGTCTCAACAATTATGCCTACTATCTCAGCGTGCTCAACAGAGACCTTCCGAAGGCCGAGCAGATGAGCTACCGCACGGTGAGGGCCGAACCCAAGAACTCGACCTATCTCGACACCTATGCTTGGATCCTCTTCAGGGAAGAGCGGTTTGAGGAAGCGAGAATCTACATCGACCAGGCATTGGCCAACGACAGTGCGGCGAGTGCCGTCATCATCGAGCATGCCGGCGACATCTACATGATGGTCAGCCAACCCGACAAGGCGGTGGAATACTGGGAGAGGGCGCTCGAGATGGACAGCGAGAATGCCCTCCTGCAACGCAAGATCAAACTCCGGAAGTATATCGACGAAGCTTCCGACAAATAATATCTGGTATGAAGAAATTGAACTATATGGCCGTGATGGCCTGCATAGCCGTGCCCCTGATACTCGGGTCGTGCGGTTCCAAGAAAAAACTGGCCGACAACACTCCGGCCTCCACACCTGCCACCACACAGCCCACCACACCGGGGGGCGCTCCCGAGAAGACCACCAACCTGGCGCTCGTGAGAAAGGTGATTGACAATGCTACCGATGCCCGCAATATCGTCAGTTCCATCGACTTCAACATCAAGGCGGGAAAGAAAGACATCACCGTCGACGGGAAAATCTGCATGCGCCGCGACGAGGTGATTCGCATTCAGCTCTCGCCCATGGGACTCGTAGAGGTGGGGCGGCTGGAGTTCACCCGCGATTCCGTGCTCATCATGGACCGCATACACAAGCAATACCTGAAGAGTGGTTACGACCAGGTGAGCTTCCTCAAGAACAACGGCATCGACTTCTATGCCTTGCAGGCGCTCTTCTGGAACCAGCTCTTCGAACCGGGAAAGAAGGTGCTCACCGCCTCCGAGGCTTCTCACTTCGAGACCGACGGCAACCAAATAGCGCTCCAGAAAGGAAAATTGGGATTCCTCTGGAATACTGATGACGAAGGACGCATCGCAAAGACCGTGGCATCCTACAACAGTAGCAGCAAGGGCACCTCGAAGCTCGACTGGAACTACGCCGACTTCAAGGCCTTCGGCAGCAAGATGTTCCCCACCAGGCAGTCGTTCACCATACAGACTGCGGCCACGGGCAGCACAAAGACAATCGGTGCCACCATCAGTATGAAAAGACTGAAGACCGACAGCGACTGGGAAACCACCACCAAGGTGCCTTCCAAATACTCCCCTGTGAACCTGAAAGACGTTATCAACCAAATACTGAAGATGTGATGAGAAAATACATACTCCTGATCGTGGCACTGTTGCTCGCTATGCCACAATACGCACAGACCAGGCACCGGTCGGGCTCTCGGCATCAGCGCACTACCACCACCTACCAGAAGAAAGGTGGCAAGCAGCGGGGCACCCAGACCACTGCGCCGGCGCAGAAAGGCGGAAAGGGCAAGGCTTCCTATACCACCTCCGAAATCCGTGGCCTCCAGAGCCAGCGCAAGCAGATAGAGCAGGATATCCGTGCCCAGCAGAACCGCTTGCAGGTGAACAAGGCCGACGTGCAGAACCGCCTGAGCAACTTGCTGGTTATCAATGGCGAGATCGATGCCAAGCAGAAGGATATTGATGGCTTCGAGCAGGAGATTAGGAAACTCGACGGCAACATCGGTATGTTGCAGTCGCAGATGTCCACCCTCCAGTCACAACTGAAGGAGCGCCAGGAGAAATTCAAGAAGTCGGTGCAATATATGGCGCAGCACCGCAAGGTACAAGACAAGCTGATGTTCATCTTCAGTGCCAAGAGCCTCACCCAGGCCTACCGGCGCCTGCGCTTCGTGCAGGACTATGCTGCCTACCAGCGTGCCCAGGGCGAGCAGATCAAGGCCAAACAGGAGGAAATCAGGCAGAAAGACCTTCAACTCAAGAAAGCACGCTCACAGAAAGACCAGTTGCTGAGCAAGGGAAAGGCGGCAAAGGCCGAACTCCAGTCGAAGCACTATGAGCAGCAACAGGTGGTGGCACAGTTGCAGAATGAACAGAAGACCATACAGGTGATTATCGCCGACCAGGAGCGCAAGAACGCCCAAATCAACGCCGAGATCGACAGGCTCATCGCCGTGGAGGTGGAGAAGGCCCGCGCCCGCGCCGCTGCCGAGGCTGCACGTAAGGCCGAGGCCGCCGCTGCCAAGAAGCGCGCCGAGGAGGCTGCCCGCCGCAAGGCTGCCGCCGAGGCTGCCAAACGTGAGGAGGAGCGCCGCATTGCCGCCGCCAAGGCCGAGGAGGCCCGTGCCAAGGCTGCTGCCGAAGAGGCCCGGAAGAAGGCTGCCGAGGAGGCCGCCAGGCGTGAGGAGGCCCGCCGTGTGGCTGCTGCCAAGGCCGAGGAGGCCCGCCAGCGTGCCGCTGCCGAGGCCAAGGCAAAGGAGAAGCGCAAGGCCGAGGAGGCTGCCCGCAAGGCCGAGGCCGAGGCTCGTGCCGCCGAGGAGGCCGCACGCAGGAGTGCCGAGGCTCAGGCGCGCACCGAACAGGCTGCCCGTGAGGCAGAGTCGGCCCGTCTGGCTGCCGAGCGCAAGGCCGAGGCCGATGCCGCTCGCCGCAAGGCCGAGGAGGCTGCTGCTGCCCGCGAGGAGGAGCGAATGGAGACGATGTCGGCTGTCGACCGCCAGATCAGTGGCAGCTTCGAGAGCAACCGTGGGCGACTGCCCATGCCTGTGACAGGAAAATACAAGATAGTGAGCCACTACGGACAGTACGACGTGGAGGGACTGAAGAACGTGCGTCTCGACAACAAGGGCATCAATATCCTTTGCGAGTCGGGGGCCAGTGCGAGGTCTATCTTCGATGGCGAGGTGAGTGCTGTGGTGCAGGTGGCCGGACAGATAGTGGTGATGGTGCGCCATGGCGACTATATCTCGGTCTACTGTAACCTGCGCAACGTACATGTGCGCAAGGGCCAGCGTGTGGCTACCCGTCAGTCGCTTGGCACCGTGGGCCAGGACAACATCCTGCAGTTCCAGTTGCGCAAGGAGAGAGACAAGCTCAACCCCGAGTCGTGGCTGGGCAGGTAATACGCAAGGATGTACAATCAGTTACTCAACTTCGCAACGAGGTGCATTCCGGACCATTGTCTGAACTCCTGTAACTCCTGAACTCCAGAAATCATTTTCACATCCCCTTTCCTCAAGCGAGGAAGGGGGATTTTCTTTACCATTCCAGTCCGTCCAGAACCGACATGTATCGATTGATGGCATCGCCAATCTCGCTGATACAGATAAACTCGTCGGCAGAGTGGGAGCGGGATGAGTCGCCAGGGCCCAGTTTCAGCGAGGGGAACGGCATGAGTGCCTGGTCGCTTAGCGTGGGCGAACCGAATGGCTTCATGCCCAGGGCGATACATCGTGCCACCACAGGATGGTCGAGGGCGATGCCCGATGAGCGTAGGCGGAATGAGCGCGCGCGCACCTCGCTCCGCACATTCGAGCGGATGATGTCGAACACCTCCTCATTGGTGTAATGCTCATTGGTGCGGATGTCGATGATGGCCTCACAGGTGTCGGGTATCACGTTGTGCTGAGTGCCGGCATGTATCACCGTCACGTTCATCAGCGTCGGACCCAGCAGGTCGCTCACCCGCTCGAAACGGTAGTCGCGCAGCCATGTCAGGTCGTCGAGCATCGCATAGATGGCGTTCACGCCCTCGCCACGTGCGGCATGACCGCTGCGGCCATGTGCCTTCATGTCGACCACTATCAGTCCTTTCTCTGCCACAGCGGGCTGCATGCCAGTGGGTTCGCCAACGATGGCCAGGTGGATGTCGGGCAACTGTGGAATCACGCTGCTGATGCCGTTGGCTCCCGACACCTCTTCCTCGGCCGAGGCCAGATAGACGAGATTGTAGGCCTGGCGTGTGGCTTTGAGGAGCCTGAACACCTGGAGCAGGGCCATCAGCCCGCCTCCGCAGTCGTTGCTGCCCAGACCATAGAGGCGGTCGCCCTCCACCATCGGACAGAATGGGTCGCGGGTCCACGACGCCACGGGCCTGACGGTGTCGATATGGGCATTGAGCAGCAGGGTAGGGAGCTGGGGGTCGATGTCGCCAGCCACGGCCCAGAGGTTGTTGCCGCTGCGCCGGGGGTGGAGCTCCCAGCCTCGCATGGCTTCCTCCAGGATGTCGGCGGCCGCTTTCTCGTCGCGGCTTACCGAGGGCGTGGCGATCAACTGCTTCAGTAGGGCCACCGCATCGGCGGTGTATGGGTTTTCTCTCGTTTCGCTCATCTCTTTGCTTTTTCTTTCTGCAAATATCGTTTTTTTTATCCATACCCCCAAGGTTTTGACCACTGATTCTGTCGATACGGCTTATTTTCATGGTTTTCGATATACCTTGAAATGACATTGATTTTGGTTTTCCGCCACGCAAAGGCAAAAAGTTGGGCATTTTTTTGGGCTTTTGGCATATTTGCACTATATTTGCCAAATTAAAAGGAATAGATTATGCAGACTAATTGTCATCTTTCTGTACTTATCCATGAGCAGGCCAAAATTTACGGCTCAAAACCAGCACTTACTTATCGTGACTTCGGTAGCCTGCAATGGAAGTCAGTGTCATGGACTTATTTCTCTGACATGGTGAAACAGGTGTCGAACGCACTGCTCAACCTCAATGTCAAGGTGCAGGAGAATATCGGCGTGTTCTCGCAAAACACCGTGCAGTATATCTACACCGACTTCGGTGCCTTTGGCATCAGGGCGGTCACCGTGCCTTTCTATGCCACAAGCAGCGAGGAGCAAATCCGTTTCATGATTCACGATGCAGAGGTCAGGATTCTCTTCGTAGGCGAGCAGGAACAGTACGACAAGGCTCATCGTATCGTGCCTTTGTGCCCCACGCTCGAGCGCATCATCATCTTCGACCCGAGTGTGAGGATCGTGCCTGGCGACCCCAACGCCATCTACTTTGAGGATTTCCTGAAACTCGGCGAGAACCTGCCCCGTCAGACCGAGGTAGAGAAACGCTATGCCGAAGCCTCGTTCGACGATATCTGCAACATCCTCTATACCAGCGGCACGACGGGCGACAGCAAGGGAGTTATCCTCACCCACAGCCAATACCATGCCGCCTTTGAGGCCAATTTCCAGAGCGTGCCGGTGACCAAGGACGACGTCATCATGAACTTCCTGCCCTACACCCATGTCTTCGAGCGTGGATGGGCCATCCTGTGTCTCACCGTGGGCGCGCGCCTGGTCATCAATACCTATCCCAAGGAAATCCAGCAGTCGATGCTCGAGACGCACCCCAGTTGTATGAGCTCGGTGCCCAGGTTCTGGGAGAAAGTGTATGCGGGTGTGAAAGCCAAGATCGATAGTGCCAGTGGTGCCAAGAAGATGCTCTTCAAGAAAGCCCTCAGTGTGGGCCGCAGGCACAATATCGAGTACCTGAGCAATGGGAAGAGGCCTCCCTTGACGCTGAAAGCCGAGTATGCTTTCTACAACAAGATGGTGTTCAGCCTCATCCGCAAGCAATTGGGTCTGGAGAATGCCCATTTCTTCCCCACGGCAGGCGCCACGGTCTCGCCAGAGGTCGAGGAGTTCATCCATTCGGTGGGAATCAACATGATGGTGGGCTACGGACTTACCGAGAGCCTTGCCACCGTGTCGAACGACCACCTTGGCGAGCCCTACACCATCGGGTCGGTGGGACGTCCCATCAACAGCATCCAGGTGAAGATTGGCGAGAACGACGAGATTCTGCTCAAGGGCCCCACCATCACTCCCGGATACTACAAGCGCGACGACCTCACCAAAGCCGCCTTCGACGAGGAGGGCTTCTTCCACACGGGCGACGCCGGATACATCCAGAATGGGGAGATTTTCCTCAAAGACCGCATCAAGGACTTGTTCAAGACCTCCAACGGAAAATACATCGCCCCACAGCTCATCGAGTCGAAGATTCTTGTCGACAAGTTTGTGGAGCAGGTGGCCGTCATCGCCGACCAGCGTAAGTTCGTGTCGGCACTCATCGTCCCGGCATTCGCCCTGCTCGACCAATATGCCGCCGACATGGGCATCACTGTGCAGGACCATGAGCAACTCTGCCGCGACCCGCGCATCATAAAGATGATGGAGGAGCGTATGGACACCCTGCAGCAGGGCCTGGCCAGCTATGAGCGCATCAAGCGTTTCACGCTGCTCCCCAAACCCTTCAGTATGGAGAAGGGTGAGCTTACCAATACGCTGAAAATCAGGCGCAATGTGCTGACGAAGAACTATGCCGCCGAGATAGAAGAAATGTACAAGGAATAATATGATCACAAGCGACCAACTCAAGGATGTGCTCGCGCGTGTCGACGCGCTGCACAAATACCTTGAGATAGACAAGAAGAAGATAGAATTTGAGGAGGAGCAACTGCGCACACAGGCTCCCGACTTCTGGGACGACCCGCAGCGGGCACAGGAGCAGATGAAGAAGGTGAAGGGAATTCAGAAGTGGATCGACGGCTATAAGGACGTGCGCGACAAAGCCGACGAACTGCAACTCGCCTTCGATTTCTACCACGACGACATGGTGACGGAGCAGGAAGTCGACGACGACTATGCCCGGGCAATCAAGGCCATCGAGGACCTTGAACTGAGGAACATGCTCCGTCAGAAGGAAGACCCGATGGACTGCGTGATGAAAATCAACTCTGGCGCAGGCGGCACCGAGAGCCAGGACTGGGCCCAGATGCTCATGCGCATGTATATGCGGTGGGCAGAGGCCCATGGGCACAAAGTCACCATCAGCAACCTGCAGGAGGGCGATGAGGCTGGCATCAAGAGCGTCACCATGGAGATAGAGGGTGGCGACAGCGCTTATGGCTACCTGAAGAGCGAGAATGGGGTGCATCGCCTGGTGCGCGTATCGCCTTTCAATGCACAGGGCAAGCGCATGACGAGTTTCGCCAGCGTCTTCGTCTCGCCATTGGTCGACGACACCATCGAGGTGTATATCGACCCCTCCAAAATATCATGGGACCTCTTCCGAAGCGGTGGCGCAGGCGGACAGAACGTGAACAAGGTGGAGACGGGCGTGCGGCTTCGCTACCAGTATGTCGACCCCGACACCGGTGAGGAGGAGGAAATCCTCATCGAGAACACCGAGACCCGCAAGCAGCTCGAGAACCGCAACAACGCCCTGCGCCTGCTCAAGTCGCAGCTCTACGACCGCGCCATGAAGAAGCGGTTGGAGGCAAAGGCCAAAATCGAGGCGGGAAAGAAGAAGATAGAGTGGGGAAGCCAAATCCGCAGCTACGTCTTCGACGACCGACGGGTGAAAGACCACCGCACCAATTATCAGACGACCGATGTCGACGGGGTGATGGATGGAAAGATTGATGGCTTCATCAAGGCCTATCTCATGGAGTTCCCCGTGAACGACGAGCAATAGGCGGGGCGCAAGAATAACAGACAACAACCAATAATCAACCTTATAAAAAACTGAAGACTATGAGTAGTACGAAAGCCAAGAAAAAACGTGCTGAGCGCGCAGAGCGTCAGGAAAAACAGGCACAGATAGTGATTCGCTGCATCTTCGCGGCGCTGATCCTCCTTGCCATTTGCTACGCTTTCTTCGCCATGAGCATGTAGGCGCCTATGAGTGGAATGGAAATCGAACGCAAGTTCCTGGTGCGCAAAGACCGTGACTACAAGAGCCAGGCCTTTGCCAGCAGTCGTATCAAGCAAGGTTACATCGCAGCCAAAGGGGCTACGGTGAGGGTGAGGCTGCGCGACGACAAAGGCTACCTCACCATCAAAGGGCCATCAGTGGACGGCGGACTGTCGCGCTATGAGTTTGAGAAGGAAATCTCGGTCGATGAGGCCGTGCATCTCTTCAAACTCTGCGCCCCGGGTGTCATCGACAAGACACGTTACCTTGTGAAAAGCGGCAACCATACCTTCGAGGTCGACGAGTTCTATGGCGAGAACGAGGGACTGGTGATGGCCGAGGTCGAACTGGGCAGTGCCGATGAGGAGTTCGTCAAACCCGACTTCATCGGGTTGGAAGTGACGGGCGACTTGCGGTTCTCCAACAGGAGTTTGCGCAAGATTCCATTCATGTTTTTGAAAGAAACCGTGCCGCCAGAATACCGATGAGCAGCGCCAGGGTGGCTCCTGTGGCATTGGCGGCGAAGTCGAGCCATTCACCGCTTCGGCGCCCACCGGTACAGTTGGCCTGAAGTATCTCTATCAGCCCGCTCATCATTGTCGGACCTATCCATGCCCCGAGCAATGCCTTTGGCCATGACACCTTCTCGTGTCGCCGCAGGTATTCCCACCAGATTACCGTGCATGTGCCCAGATACATCACCAGGTGTGTCCATTTGTCGATAAAGGCCACATCATTGAGTGGGGTGTGGGGAGGAACGAGCCAGAAACACAGCAGCCAGATGACCAGTATGAGGAAACTGGAGAGTGGGTAGTGGGATATTAAATGACGGAGATATCTCATATTTGCTAACAGTTTTGTGGCAAAATTACATCCTTTTTTATAATTTTGCGGTGCGAACAGAAAAGATTCTTCCAAAAAGTGGAGAATCTTCATTTTCAGTCATAACACATGTGATATGTCGAAATCTTCGGAGCGTGCCAATTTTGGCAGCAAACTGGGCATCATTCTCGCCACGGCAGGCTCTGCCGTCGGATTGGGCAATGTGTGGCGTTTCCCATATATGGCGGGCGAGAACGGTGGCGCGGCTTTCATCATTGTCTATCTGATGTGCGTGCTGTTGTTGGGCATCCCCTGCATGGTGAGCGAGTTCATCATCGGGCGCCATGGCGCAGCCAACACCGCTCGCGCCTACAGCCGTCTGGCCGGTGGGAAGGCGTGGAAATATGTGGGCTACCTGGGAGTTGTCACGGGCTACCTCATCACCGGCTATTATGCCGTGGTGTCGGGCTGGTGCCTGCAATATGTCTATGGGGCACTGGTGGGTGGCATCAATGGTGATGCCGACTATGTGAAGCAATATTTCGCCGAGTTCTCCTCCGACCCCGTGCGACCCATCTTCTGGGCGGCCCTCTTTCTCATCATCACCCATTTTGTCATCGTGAGGGGAGTGCGGAACGGCATCGAGCGGGTGTCGAAACTCATGATGCCCACTCTCTTCGTGCTGCTCCTCGTCATCGTAGTTGCTTCATGCATGTTGCCAGGAGCAGAGAAAGGCATTGCCTTCCTCTTCAAACCCGATTTCTCGAAGGTGGATAGCGGCGTGTTCCTTGGGGCGCTCGGACAGTCGTTCTACTCGCTGAGCATCGCCATGGGCTGCATCTGCACCTATGCCTCCTATTTCTCCCGGCACACCAACTTGCTCAAGTCGGCTTTGCAGATCAGTGTGCTCGACTGCCTCGTGGCTGTGCTCGCCGGACTGATGATCTTCCCAGCTGCCTTCTCGGTGGGCATCAGTCCCGACTCGGGCCCGTCGCTGGTGTTCATCACCCTTCCCAATGTGTTCCATCAGGCCTTTTCATCGGTTCCCGGAGTGGGCTATGTGGTGGCCGTACTCTTCTACTTGCTGCTGTCTGTGGCCGCACTCACCTCGCTCATCTCACTGCACGAGGTAAGCACGGCATTCCTGCAGGAGGAGCGCCGCATCTCCAGGCCCAAGGCGGCAACTATCGTCACGTCGTCGTGTATCGTTATCGGCGCGTTCTGCTCTTTGTCGATGGGCGCTACCGACTCGCTCACTTTCTTCGGACGGTCGCTGTTCGATATTTTCGACTTCGTCACCGGGCAGTTGTTCCTCCCCATAGGTGGGTTCCTTACTTGCATTTTCATCGGATGGTTCGTGCCGCGCAAGTTGGTGCATGATGAGTTCACCAACTGGGGCACCCTGAAGGGTACGTTCTTCGGCGTGTTCCTCTTCTTGGTGCGTTTCGTGTGTCCGGTGAGCATCCTGCTCATCATCCTCCATCAGTTCGAGGTCATTTAGTCAAGGCTTATGGCAAATCAAGACAGAGGCTCTTTTGGCAGCAAACTGGGCATCATCCTCGCTACGGCGGGGTCGGCTGTAGGACTGGGCAACATCTGGCGTTTCCCCTATATGACGGGAATGAACGGCGGAGCGGCTTTCATTCTCGTCTATCTCTTGTTCGTGCTCATGCTTGGCGTGCCGGGCATGGTGGCCGAGTTTGTGGTGGGCCGTGCCTCGGGTGCCAATGCGGCAAAGGCCTACAAACAGTTGGCAGGCCGTACGCCGTTCCGTATCATAGGTTATCTGGGGGTGCTCACGTCGATGATAATCCTGGGCTTCTATGCCGTGGTGGCGGGCTGGTGCCTGCAGTATCTCTTCGCCTCGGTGGTGGGACATGTGGATGGCAACCCCGACTATGTGCTGGCTTATTTCCAGGATTTCTCTTCCAACCCCTGGAAGCCAACGTTGTGGGCCGTAGGTTTCGTGGTGCTCACCCACCTCGTGGTGGTGCGGGGGGTGCGGAATGGCATCGAGCGTGCATCGAAACTGTTGATGCCCACTCTGCTTGTGCTGCTGGTGATTATCATCGTCGCGGTATGCATGTTGCCGGGAGCGGGAATGGGCATCTCGTTCCTCTTCTATCCCGATTTCTCCAAGATCGACCGTGGTGTCATCTTCGATGCTCTCGGACAGGCATTCTTCTCGCTCTCTTTAGGTACGGCGTGCCTGTGCACCTACGCCTCCTATTTCTCACGGCAGACCAACCTGCTGGGTTCGGCGATGCAGATAGCGCTTCTCGACACGTTCGTGGCAGTGCTCGCCGGACTGATCATCTTCCCCGCTGCCTTCTCGGTGGGGGTGGACCCCGACTCGGGACCGTCGCTCATCTTCATCACCCTGCCCAATGTGTTTCATGAGGCCTTTGGCTCAGCGCCCGGAGTGGGCTATACCATATCCATCCTGTTCTATGCGCTGCTCTCGCTGGCAGCTCTCACCTCCACCATCTCCATGCACGAGATAGGCACGGCATTCTTCTATGAGGAGTTTCACCTGTCGCGGGGCAAGGGGGCGCTTGTGGTCACGGTGGCGTGTTGTGTCATCTGCGTGTTATGCTCGCTGTCGTGTGGAGTGTTGGCAGATGTGAAGGTGATGGACCTCACGATTCTTGGCTTCTGCGATTCGCTCACGGCGAAGGTGCTGTTGCCATTGGGCTCGCTGCTCACTTGCCTCTTCGTGGGGTGGTATGTGCCTCGCCAGCTGGTGCACGATGAGTTCACCAACTGGGGTACGGTTTCCAAGTGCTTTTTCGGAGTGTTCCTCTTCTTCGTCCGGTTCATTTGCCCCCTGTGTATCGTGGCCATCTTCCTGCATCAGTTAGGTGTCATCTAAATAAGGCTGCACCATGTCGTTCAGGGAGTTCCTCTATTTCCAGAAGTCCGACCGCAAGGTTATCGTAGTGGCGCTCTGCGTCATCGTGGTGGCCCTCGTGGCCATTTTCTTCTTGGGGAGGAATACCACGACGGGAACATCCGATGTGATGGGGCCGGATAGTCTGGCAAGGCAAACGGGCAATGGCGGCTCTCTTGCTGAGAGGAGTGCTGACCACCTTGATGGCGTCTATGCTCCCGAGCGTTTCAACTTCGATCCCAATACGGCCGACAGCACGCAACTCCTTCGGTTGGGACTACAACCATGGCAGGTGCGCAATATAATGAAATACCGGGCCAAGGGCGGTGTGTATCGCCAACCGGAGGACTTCGCCCGGGTCTATGGCCTCACGGTGAAGCAGTTTCGTGAACTCAGGCCCTTTATCCACATCTCGCCCGACTACCGTCCGGCTTCTGAGGTCTATGGGCGTCATGAGCCGTATCCGTCTGCGCGTAAAGGTTATGGGGCACGGCCTTCGGAGAGCCACTGGGGGGCGTCGGATGGCTATCGGAGTGGTTCGCAAGCTGCAGGCGGGCAGGCAATTGCAGGTCAGACCTCCTATGCGCGCGACACTGTGCGCTATCCCATCAAGCTCAAGGCAGGCGAGGTGGTGGCGCTCAATGTGGCCGACACGACGATGCTGAAGAAGGTGCCAGGCATAGGCAGCTACTATGCCCGGCGTATCGTGGGCTATCGCGACCGTCTGGGTGGATTTGCCCATGTGGAGCAGTTGCTCGAGATTGAGGGATTCCCCGAGGAGGCTCTTGCTTTTTTCGATATCGGCAACGGACCTACACGGCATTTGAACCTCAACAAACTCTCTCTCAGTCAATTGCGCAGTCATCCATACATCAATTTCTATCAAGCCAAGGCCATTGTCGACCGCCGGCGGCTGAAGGGACCATTGCATAGTCTCGACGAACTCTCGCTTCTCGACGAATTCCCCGCTCAAGACCTTGAGCGCTTGGCTCCGTATGTGGAGTTCTGAAGCGACAATAAAAGTCGGTATGAGTCGACCTTTGGCTCAGAGCACTACGTGCCATCAAAATAAAAAACCGCCGATTTCTCAGCGGTTTTAAATAAAAGTCGGGATGAGTCGACCTTTGGCTCAGAGCACTACGTGCCATATAATAAAAAAACCGCCGATTTCTCAGCGGTTTTAAACAAAAGTCGGTATGAGTCGACCTTTGGCTCAGAATCCTACGTGCCATATAATAAAAAAACCGCCGATTTCTCAGCGGTTTTAAATAAAAGTCGGTATGAGTCGACCTTTGGCTCAGAGCACTACGTGCCATATAATAAAAAACCGCCGATTTCTCAGCGGTTTTAAATAAAAGTCGGGATGAGGCGACTCGAACGCCCGACCCCTACGTCCCGAACGTAGTGCGCTACCAACTGCGCTACATCCCGATTTTGCGGTGCAAAGATAGGTGTTTTTTGTCATACCGACAAATTTTTCCCTATCTTTTCTCGTCACAAGTGCAGATAATAGCGGATGAGCGGGCAAATGCCGTGGCCTTGGCCGTTGCTATAGCATTGGGGGCAACTCAAAAAGGCGGTTGCTGTTGCTGCCCTTGATAAGGATATAATAGCCTTTGGGACAGTCTTCGGCAATGGCTTTCTTCACCTCCTCCACATCGTGGAAATTACGGTAAGGACAGCCTGGGATATTGAACTCATCACCTACGAGCCACACATTCTCGATGCCATTCTCGAGCAGGAAGTTGATGACCTTGCGGTGCTCTTCCTCACAACTGTCGCCCAGTTCGCGCATGGCGCCCAGGATAGCCATCTTGGGCGAGACCTCCATGTCGCGGAAGTTGCAGAGAGCGGCATTCATGCTGGTGGGGTTGGCGTTATAGGTGTCCACAATCAGACGGTTGTGCTCGGTGATGGTGAGTTGTGAGCGGTTGTTGGTGGGGCGGTAGTCAGCGAGTGCCTCGTCAATCTGCTCGGGAGTTACCCCGCAGTAGAGTCCGATGCAGGCGGCGGCAAGCATATTGGTCACATTGTAGGTACCGATGAGGTGGGTCTCCACCTCGTGCCACTCGCCGGCACCATGGCGCCACCTGAAATGCAGCATCGGGGCACACGAGAGCACCTCGCCTCCCACGCAGAGGTCGTCATCGCCCGTGGTGCCGTAGGTCACCAGATGCAGACCGTTGGCGATGCTTTGCAGCAGGTCGTTGCCCTTGTCGATGAACACCACGCTGTCTTCTTTTGTTCGGAGGAAGTCATAGAGTTCACCTTTGGTGTGGAGCACGCCTTCCAAACTGCCGAAACCCTCGAGGTGAGCCTTTCCCACATTGGTGATGATGCCGTAGTCGGGTTCCACGATGTTCACCAGCATCTTGATTTCACCAGGATGGTTGGCACCCATCTCCACCACTGCGATGTCGTGCTCGCTGGTGAGTTGGAGCAGTGTCTTCGGCACGCCGATATGGTTGTTGAAGTTGCCTTGGGTGTAGAGCACGTTGTATTTCTTGCCCAGCACGGTGGCGATGAGTTCCTTGGTCGTGGTCTTGCCGTTGGTTCCGGTCACACCGATGATCTTGGTGCCCAGGGTGCGGCGGTGATGGCGGGCCAGCTGCTGCAGGGCGGTGAGCACATCGTCCACCAGGATGAGGCGGGGATTCTCGGGGTCGGCATACTCGGCCTCGTCGATCACGGCATAGGCACATCCTTGGCTAAGTGCCTGGG
>ONSV01000126.1 GCA_900320585.1 uncultured Prevotellaceae bacterium
GCGGCTTGGTTGGCAGTGAGCGTGAGCACGTCGTGCCCCTTGTCGAGTTCGGTATAGTCGTTGTCAGAGCATGCGGTGGTCATCAACCCACACCACAGCATGGTCAGTATGCCATATATATACTTTTTCATAATCGTGATTGTTTTTCTGTTAGTAACCGGGGTTTTGTGTCATCAGGCTGTTGGCGTCCATCTCGGTCTGAGGGATGGGGAACAGCAGGCGTTCTTTCGTGACGCGGGCCTTTCCTATGGAGTGGAGGAAGTTGATGGCGTAGTCGCCATTCTGCAAGCGTATCAAGTCGAACCATCGATGACCCTCGAAGGCGAGTTCGATGCGGCGCTCGTGAATGATCTTCTCGCGTAGGGCGGCCTGCGTGAGGTTGGCAACGTTGGCCAGTCCAGCCCTGCGGCGCACGATGTTGAGCGTTTCCATGGCTTGGGCGGTCTGCCCTTGTTCATTCAATGCCTCGGCCTTCATCAGCAGCACATTGGCATAGCGGTAGACGATGAAGTTCTGCGGGTTGGTGTTGAACTCGGGCGACACCGATTTCGTTACAAGGAACTTGCGCACGTTATAGCCTGTGTTGGAGTAACTGCTCTTGTAGCGCTTGCCGTCGAAGTCGGGACATCCCTCGTAAAGGATGGTAAGGTCCTTGCGCAGGTCGCCTTCCTCGTATTGGTCGACGAACTCCTGGGTAGGCTGGTTCCAACCATAGCTGCCGGCCACGAAGTCGGAGTTGCGGGGGCCCATGAAGGTGCTGAGCCAGCTCGACTGTGGGTTGTTTCCCCAGAAATCATATTCGGTGTTGCCGGAGAACTGTACCTCGAAGATGCTCTCAGGACCGTTGTTGATGGTAGCATCGAAGTTGCCCTCGTAGGTGCAGTTGTCGAGATTATAACCCAGGGCGGTCACTTGGTCGCACAGACTGTTCACCTGGCTATAGTATTCTTGGTGGTTGGGGGCCAGGGTGAGCAGGATGTCGGCCATCATCGTGAGTGCGGCGTCCTTGCAGGCCCGTCCGACGTTGTCGTTGTCATAGTCACGCTTGGCGGGGAGGATGTCGATGGCCCTTTGGCAATCTGCTATAATCTGCTTGTAGTTGTCCTCGAGAGAGGAACGGGCGATGTCGGTCGACTCTCCTGGCTTGTAGGGCTCCAATCTGAGGGGCACTCCACCATAGAGACGTACCAGCACGAAATAGTAGTGGGCACGGAGGAAATAGGCCTCGCCTAACGAGCGCTCCATCACGCTGCCGCGCTCAAGGTCTTTACCCTCGAGGGCATGGATGAGGATGTTGCACTGTCCGATGCCCACCCATGGCGAGCGCCACATGTAGAGAGCCATGCCGTTGTCGCTCTGGGTGATGAAGTTGGCGGCTTGAATGGTCTCCAGGCCGTCGGTGCCGCCACCGGCACCCACCACGCTGTTTCCAGCCACGATGTCGAGTGTCCAGATGCGCTGGTTGTACATGTTCGACGACTGAAGGGTGCGGTAGCAGGCGTTGGCCATGGCTACGGCCACATCGGTGGTGACGCTGGTCTCTGGGTCTACGGTGTTCTTGGGTTCCTTGTCGAGGAAGTCGTCGCTGCAGGAAATGAGCGAGAGGGCTGCCATGAGGATCATATATATCTTTCTCATAAGTGTCGTGGATTTAGAAGTTGAAGTTAAGGCCGATGTTGAAGGTTCGCGAGATGGGGTATGTGGAGAGGTCAATGCCATTAATACCTACTTCGGGGTCGAATCCGGAGTAGCCGGTGATGGTGGCCACGTTCTCGCATGAGAGGGTAAGGCGGGCATTCTCGATGGTGAGTGCCTGGAGCCATTGCTTGGGGAAGTTGTAAGCCAGAGAGATGGTCTTCAGACGTAGGTAGGAACCATTCTCCACAAAACGGTCGCTGATGCGGTTGTTCTGATTGGGGTCGCCGAAAACGGCACGGGGAATGGCGTTGCTGGTTCCCTCGCCCCTCCAGCGGTCGAGCACGTCGGTAGCCTGATTGTAGGCAGCGGCCATGCCAGTGAGGTCGATGTTATTGGCGTTGAAGATTTTGTTGCCAGCCACGCCTTGCAGGTAAATGCCCAGTTCGAGGCCTTTGTAGGTGAGGGTGTTGCCCATCGAGAAGAGGTGCGTGGGATTGGGATTGCCGATGATGGTACGGTCGTTGTCATTTATTACACCATCGTTGTTCAGGTCCTTGAAACGGATGTCACCGGGCTCTGCTCCTGGCTGAAGGGCGTGTTGCTCCACCTCGGCCACGTTCTGGAAGATGCCATCTGTCACATATCCGTAGAATACATTGATGGGGAAGTCTTTCTGAAGCATAGTGACGTAGGAGTTGTTGATTTGGTTGATGTAGTAGGGCACATCGCTATTCAGGTCCTTGATTTTGTTCTTGTTGTAGGTGTAGGAGAAATTGCTCTCCCAGCCCAGCTCGCCCTTGAGGTTGATGGTATGCAAGGTAATCTCCACACCGGTGTTCCTCACTTTGCCAGCATTGGTGTAGGTGGTGCTGGTGTCCTCGAATCCTGAGGTGATGGGGATGCTGGCCTTTACGAGCATGTCGTTGGTGTTCTTGATGTAGGCATCGACAGAGAGGTAGGCGCGTGAGTTGAGGAGTACGGCGTCGAAACCGATGTTGGTCTGTGCCACCTCTTCCCAGTGGATGCTGGGATTGGCGAGCGATGAGGATACCAAGGCGGACTGTTCTGTGCCGGCATAGCCGAATGGATAGACGCTGGTGTTGTATGAGGCAAGGTAGCCGTAGTTGCTCACACTGGCCTGACTACCGGTCACGCCGTAGCCCAGACGGATTTTCAGGTCGCTGAGGTAATTGGTCTTCTTGAACCAGCTCTCCTCAGAGATGCGCCATGCTGCTGAGACAGAGGGGAACATACCCCAACGCTTGTCACGGCCGAATCGGCTGCTTCCGTCGCGGCGGATGGTGGCGGTGAGCAAGTATTTGCTCTCGTAGTCATAGGTGGCACGTGCCATGTAGGAGAAGAGTGCCCATTCGGTCTCGTTGCCTCCGATGGCGTACATCTCTTGTCCGTTGTCCATCTCGTGTACGTTCTCAAAGGCAAAGATATTTTTCTGGGCGTTGAGATAGTCGAACTTGTTCCATTGTGCCGACGTACCAGCCATCAGACCAACACGGTGTTTCTTGGCGAAGGTGTAGTCGAGCAGGAAGTAGTTGTCCCAGAGGTAGGTGAACGACTTGTTGTCGCTCTTGTATCTTGAACTCTCCTCGGTAGCGATGGGCTTCCATGCGTACCGTGGCGTGAAGTTGTCGGCATACCAGAATTTGGCATCCACACCGAAAGTACTTCTGAACTTCAGCCATTTGGCAAGTTTGAGTTCGGCAGTAAGGTTGCCCAAGAGGTTATAGCCATTGGTCTTCTGCTTATCGGTAACTGTGGGGCCGATGGGGTTTTTCGTGCTGCCATACCAGAGTGAGTTGCCTTCCGGACCCGTCCATTCTCCGTTTGCATCTTTTACGTCATAGATGGGCAGGGCCTTGTAGGTGTTGCCCAGGTCGTAACTGCCCTGCTCCTTCCTGTCGGCACTCACGGTGATGTTGTTAGAGAATTTCAGCCAGTCGAGCACCTGGGCATCGCTGTTGGCCTGGAAAGTGAAGCGGCGGTAGCCTACACTTTTCACAATACCTGTCTGGTTGAGGAATCCCCCCGACACGTAATAGTGTGACTTCTCGTTGCCGCCAGAGTAACTCACCGTGTAGTTCTGCATATAGCCCGTGCGCAGCAACTCGTCTATCCAGTCGGTTCCCTTGCCCAGAGACTCGGGATCCGACCAAGCGGGGTTCGTGTTGTAGCCAGCATTGGACATCATGTCATTACTCAAAGTGGCATATTGGCTGGCGTTGAGCAAGTCAGGGGTGTGGGTGGCGTTCTGGATGGCCAGGTTGGCCACGAAGGCCAGCGAGCCTTTTCCTGCCTTGCCTTTCTTCGTGGTGATCATCACCACGCCGTTGGCACCGCGTGAACCATAAATAGCGGTAGCAGAAGCATCCTTGAGCACATCGAGCCGCTCCACGTCGGCCATGTTGAGGCTGTTCAGTCCCAGGTCAGTGGGTACGCCGTCGATCACCACCAGAGGGTCGCAATTGTTGATGGAACCCAGACCGCGGATCTTGAGCGACACGTTGTCTCCGGGCTTGCCCGCATCCACTACCTGGAGTCCGGCCACCTTACCTTGGATAGCCTGTCCGAGGTTGGCCACCGGACTGCTCTCCATGTCCTTGGCAGCCAACGAGCCTACGGCACCCGTCAGGTCGCTCTTGCGCATGGTGCCATAACCCACCACTACAACCTCGCTGAGGGTTTTGTTGTCATCTTTCATGACGATAGAGAAATCGGTCTTGCCTTTCACGGGAATATCCTGCGAGGCAAAGCCGATGTACGAAATAGTTAGTGTGGCGTCAGCGGGAACGTTGAGGGTGAAATTGCCGTCAAGGTCGGTCACGGTTCCGTTGCTCGTTCCTTTTTGCATCACGGTGGCACCGATGACGGTCTCGCCTGTCTGGTCGGTCACCACACCTTGTACCTTGATGTCTTGTGCCAGCAAACTGAAAGGCATCAGCATCGCTAAGAGTACAAGTGCAAAGCTCTTTCTAAGAAGTTGGTTAGTTCTGCTCATACAATAAGAAAAATGTTAATGATTGGGTTGAGTTTGGTTTTCTGTTGCAAAGAAACACATAAAAATAGTATGATGCGTATCATGGTAAAGGAATGGTAAATCAAGGGAAAAAACGTAATTGTCTATACATTTATAAATCAGATGGTTATGAAAAGAATTAAAAAAGCTTTGGTAAATATTGCCAATTTTGATTTTTATCATTATTTTTGCGGGAAAATGGTCAATCATGCGTATCTACACCCTCATCATCATCTTTTTGCTTTTTGTGGGCAATGCAGTAGCCGACAATCAGAAACTGCTCGACAGCCTCGACACGGTTATTGCACATAGGGCTCAGTTTGTGGCCGAGAAGGAAAACCGAATCGTTTCGCTTAAACGAAGGCTTAATAGTGGGATGAGAGGCGAGACGGCCCTGCAAATCCTTAACGACCTCTATGAGGAGTATCACGTGTTTCAGTTCGACTCGGCCATGGCCTATGCCGACAAGGGGCTTTCTCTTGCCCGGCAGAAACACAACGATTATTATACCACCCTGTTCGCTATCAATCGCTCCGAGATACTGGCCATTGGCGGCCTTTATACCGAGGCTATAGAGAACCTGGGCACACTCGGAGGAGAACCGGCCGACAGTACGTTGCGCTTCAAATACCTGCTTACATGCTTTACCATTTATTCGTATTGGTCGGACTATTGCCATGACAAGCACTATGCTCCCCTCTACCGGTCGAGAGCAGACGATTTCCTGAGACAGGCGATGGCCTATGCCGATGTCACCGACCCGCTCTATGAATTCTATCAGGGAGAGGTGAATGTCTACGTGAACCATGACAACAAGCAGGCGAGACAGCATTACCTGAAAGCGCTACAACATATCGAAGAGAATTCCCGTGCTTATTCCATGACATCGTTTGCCCTGGCGGGCAATTACCATTTAGCAGGTGAAAAAGAAAAATACATGGAGCATGTCATCAAGGCAGCTTTGGGTGACTTGAGGAGTTGCACGATGGAGAACATGGCCCTGCAAGACTTGGCAGTGTTTCTATTCGAAGAAGATGAGAGGCAGATTGAGCGGGCAGAGCGATATATCAACCAGTCGATGGAGGATGCCAAGTTCTACAACGACCGCTTGCGCATTCTCGAGATCTCACGCATCATGCCACAAATCATGAAAGCCTATCAGTCAACAATGAAGGGGCAAAACGCGAAACTCCGCTATTCCATCATCTTCATCTCACTGCTGGTCTTGGGCCTTTTGCTCGGGGCATATTACATCCATCGGCAAAACCGTAAGCTTTCTTCAAGAAGGAAAGAACTGGCCAACAGCAACCTTCAACTGTCGGAACTCAATCAACAGTTGTCAGGCAGTTACCGGCAACAGGCAGAGCTCAACAGTCAACTGCAGATTCTCAACCAACGACTTGTCGACACCAACAAGCGTCGTGAAAGTCTCGCCTCTATTTTTATTGATTTGTGCGCGAAATACATCGACAAGATGGGTAAATACCAGACACTGGTAAAACGCAAGATCAAGGCCAACCAAGCTCAGGAACTCTTGCAGAACATTTCGTCGACACGCATTTCCGAGGAAGATGCCTCTACGTTTCTCCATCGTTTCGACAAGGCTTTTCTGGAACTGTATCCCACATTCGTCGGGGAGTTCAACGCACTGCTGAGGCCAGAGGAGCGCATCATACAGAAGTCCTCGCATGCACTTACCACGGAGCTACGCACATTCGCGCTGATACGCTTGGGCGTGAAAAATACTGCCGACATCGCCGGACTGCTGTTCCTCTCCAACCAAACCATCTACAACTGCCGCTCTGTCACCAAGAGCAAGGCCATCAACAAAGACTCCTTCGACGATGACGTAATGCGTCTTTGTACGGTGATTAGCTGATGGTGTCATAAGGATACAAGTTCCTGTGGTGACTCCTGACGTATGCCGCATGGCCATGTTACATTTGCGATATTATCAGATACAACCCCGATGATGGGTTTCGGCATTTCTTCGTATTTTTGCAGGCAACTAATATCAACTATTTATGACAACCTGCAAATCTTTTCTTCTGCCGATGAGAGCCATGGCGGCCGCCGTTGCCATGGTTGCCACCCTGGGTATCCAGGCCCAGGTGAAATCTTACCCTACACCGGCCTCCACCGTCTGTAATCCCGACGGCACCGTCACTTTCCTTTACAAGAACGATAAAGCCCGGAAAGTGGAGGTCGACGTGCAGTTCGCTGGTCGGCATGCCATGACGCGCGACAACAATACCGGGATGTGGACCGTCACTCTTGGTCCTGCCGCCCCCGATATGTATCCCTATCATTTCGAGGTCGATGGCGTGAGCGTGATGGACCCCCTCTGCGAGCAGTATTTCCCCAATGAGGGCTTTAAGAACAGTCTGCTCGAGGTTCCCGGCAAGACCCCACTGCCGCACGACATCCGCGACGTGCCCCATGGTGTGGTGGAGTATATCCACTACTACTCCGGGAGTCTGGGCGCCACCAACAATGCCATCGTCTATCTGCCGCCCTCATACAGCAAGGACAAGAGCCGGAGATATCCGGTGTTCTACCTCATCAGCGGCACCACCGATACCGAGGAGGTGTACTACAAAGTGGGACGCATGAACTACATCCTCGACAACCTCGTGGCCGAAGGGGCCGCCAAGGAGATGATTATCGTGCTGCCCTATGGCAATCCCTACAAACTGCTGCCGCCACAGAAGACGGGCCAGATGCCGATGATGGGCTTCGGCAACGATGTGTTCAGCAACGACCTCGTCAACGACCTGATGCCCTACGTGGAGCGCCACTACCGCACAATCAACGACCGCGACCACCGCGCCATCGGTGGATTCTCAAGGGGCGGTAACCAAGGACTTAAATAACAAGCTCATGAAACGAATCATCTACATACTGCTGATGGCAATGGGTATGGCTACCGTCGCTCCGATGGTATCCGTGGTAGATAACCGTATTGCGGCTGTTTATGCCGTAGATGCGAAAGCGAAGGCAAAGGCGCAACGCGAGAAAGAGAAAGCCAAACAGGCGAAGGAGCGCGAGAAGGCCAAAGCCAAGGCTGCCAAAGAGCGTGAGAAAGCGGCTGCTCAGAAGAA
>ONSV01000001.1 GCA_900320585.1 uncultured Prevotellaceae bacterium
GCAGCGGCGTATGCGCTCACGGTCTCGCGGCCGAGTTCCGACATCATCGAGCAGATGTTGATGATTTTTCCCTCACGGCGCTCCATCATCTCGGGGATGACAGCCGATGAGCAGATGAATGGTCCTACGAGGTCGATATCGATTACCTGCTGGAATTCGGCGCGCTTCATCTCGTGCATGGGGATGCGCTTGATGATGCCGGCGTTGTTGACGAGGATGTCGATGGCGCCCACCTCCTCATGGATCTTCTCCACGAGGGCTTTCACGTCGTCTTCCTTGGTCACGTCGCACACATAGCCTTTCACGTTGTCGATTCCGGCTTCCTTGTAGTTGTTGAGTCCGCGCTCAAGGGCGGCCTCGTTGATGTCGTTGAAAATGATGGTTTTGATACCGGCAGCCACGAAAGCTTTGGCGATGTTGAAACCGATACCATAGGATGCGCCCGTAATCCAGGCGTTCTTCCCCTCAAGCGAGAATGGATTTGTTGCCATTGATGATTCTTTTTTTGGAGTTTAGGAGTATTATTTCAAATCTGTAATCAGTGAGAAGTCTTGGTCGCCATAGTCGAGATTCTCGCCACCCATACCCCAGATGAAGGTGTAGTTGTGTGTGGCGGCGGCACTGTGGATGCTCCATTCGGGCGACAGCACTGCCTGGTCGCCGCGCATCCAGATGTGGCGGGTCTCATCTACCTCGCCCATGAAGTGGCAAACGGCCTGGTCGTCGGGCACCTCGAAATAGAAGTAGGCTTCCATGCGGCGGCTGTGCACGTGAGCAGGCATCGTGTTCCACACGCTGCCGGTGGCGAGTTCGGTCATGCCCATCTGCAACTGGCAAGTGGGAAGCACCTGGTTGACGATCATCTTGTTGATGTTGCGCTCGTTGCTCATCTCCAGACTGCCCATGTGGGCCACCACTGCTTCGGCCTTGGTCACTTTCTTGCAGGGATACTGCTTGTGGGCTGTGGTGCTGTTGAAGTAGAATTTGGCGGGCTTGCTGGCATCCTTGCTGGCGAACACCACGTCGCGGTCGCCGCTGCCAATGTAGAGTGCTTCCTTGAAGCCGAGCTCAAAGATCTCGTCGCCCACTTTCACGCAGCCGTCGCCGCCCACGTTGAAGATACCGATCTCGCGGCGGGTGGTGAAGAAAGGTGCCTTCAGGGGGTCGATGGCCTCGAGTTTGAGCTCCTCTTTCACGGGTTTGGCACCGCCCACGACCATGCGGTCGTACATCGAGTAGACCATGTTCACCTCGTCGTCGGCAAACACTTTCTCGATAAGGAAGTCGCGGCGTATGCGTTTGGTGTCATAACTTTTTGCGTCCTCAGGATGGGCCGCATAGCGAATCTCATAATTTGTTTTCATAAAAGTATATAGTAGTTTATTGTAAGAATAGACAGTTGCGCGGATTCATCAGCAAAGATACTGCAAATCGTGGTCAATTCAAAATAAAAACTGTTATTTTTTTGCCAAATCGGGCTGGCTCTTCGGTAATGGGCAAAAAAAATGGGGCTCCGCCGAGTCCCTTTCCTTGTTAACCTTAAATCTAATACTATGAAAAACACACTGCAAAGATATTTACATTTTTCTATTTACGCAAATGGTTTTTGACAAAATTATTCAAACCTGGCGTTTTCTTGACTTATATCAATTACGCCTCCTTTCCGACTGTTTTGTGTCAATCCGAAAGGAGGCGGTGCCAAAAAGCGAGGCGATTGTTAGCGCTTCTTGTATTTGTCGAGTCCTTCGCCGAGGAATTTCAGGTAGTCGTCCACGTCTTCCTTGTAGCTGAACGAGCGGGCGAGTGGGTTGCCGTCGTTGTCGACGAGCACATAGAGAGGCTGGGTGAGGTAGCCAAACTTCATTTCCTCGAGGTAGCTCCATTTGTCGCCGATGGTGCGCAGGGTGCGTTTCTTGCCGTTGTACTCCACCTCTACGGGTTGGTCGAGCGGCGTCTTGTCGTCGACGAAGAGCGAGATGAGCACATAGTTTTTGTTGAGCTTGTCGGCCACGGTGGGGTCGGTCCACACGGCTATCTCCATCTTGCGGCAGTTCACGCAGCCGAATCCGGTGAAGTCGAGCATCACGGGCTTGCCAGTGGCCTTGGCGGCGGCCATGCCCTCCTCATAGTTGGTGTAGGCGGCGCGCACTTCCTTGGTGTTCAGGTTGAAGTCCTGTGTGTAGAGTGGTGGTGCGAAGGCGCTCACGGCGCGGCAGGGTGCGCCCCACAGTCCGGGCAGCATGTAGATGGAGAAGGCGATGGAAATCAAGCCGAGCATGATACAGGGCACGGGCATGGCCTTGTCGTTGCCTTGGTCGCTCTGGAACTTCAGTTTGCCGATGAGGTAGAGGCCCATGAGCAGGAATATGGCTATCCACAGCGACAGGAACACCTCACGGTCGAGTAGGCGCCATCCGTAGGCCAGGTCGGCCACTGAGAAGAATTTCAGCGCGAAGGCCAGTTCGATGAATCCCAGCACCACCTTGATGGTGTTCATCCACGAGCCCGACTTGGGGGCTTGCTTGAGCCAGGTGGGGAAGAGGGCGAAGAGGGTGAAGGGCAGGGCCAGGGCGATGGCGAAGCCGAGCATGCCGATGGCCGGACCCAGCCAGTTGCCCGAGGTGGTGGTCTCCACGAGCAGAAGTCCGATGATGGGGCCGGTGCACGAGAAGCTCACGAGCGTGAGGGTGAAGGCCATGAGGAAGATGGAGAGCAGGCCGCTGGTCTCCGAAGCCTTGTTGTCCACCTTGTTGGTCCACGACGAGGGCAGCGTGAGCTCGAACCATCCGAAGAACGAGAGGGCGAACACCACGAGCAGTGCGCAGAAGATGAGGTTGAACACGGCGTTGGTGGAGAGGGCGTTGAGGGTCTGCGCGCCGAAGAGGGCGGTCACCAGCAGTCCGAGTGCCAGGTAGATGACGATGATGGAGATGCCGTAGGTGATGGCGTCGCGGATGCCTTTCTTCTTGTCCTTGCTGCGTTTCAGGAAGAAGCTAACGGTCATGGGGATGATGGGCCACACGCAGGGGGTGAAGACGGCGAGCAGACCGTAGAGCAGTCCCATGAGGAAGATATAGAGCCACGAGCGGTCGGAGATGTTTCCGCCGTTGAGGGCCTTCAGTTCATCGACGGCGGGCTGCCACCATTTGTCTTGCGACGAGGCGACGAGGGCAGAGTCGACCACGGCGGGCATCGCTCCGGCCAGGGTGTCGGCCTTGGTGGTGTCGGTGGCGCTCACGAGGGCAGCGGCACCAACAGTGGCGGCGTCGGCAGCGGTGGTGGCAGCGGGCTCCTCCTTGGCGGGCTCAGCGGCGGGAGCTTCCTCGGGCCCGTTGCCCGAGTATTCGAAATCCACCGTCGAGGGGGGCATGCACATCTCGTCGTTGCAGGCACCATACTCCAGATAGCCTTTGATGTTGTAGGTCTTGGCTGTGATCTTGTATTTCTGGGTGAAGGTCACGGCATTCTCGAAGTAACTCAGGCGCATGCCGAAGATGGGGTCGTCCTCGCTGATTTCCTTGCCCTGCTTCATCAGGGCGCCCATGGGCTGTGCGCCCTCGGCCTTGTCGGTGTGCATCACGGCAGGCTGCGGACCACCTTCGGGGATGTTGGTGGAGTAGACGTGCCAGCCCTTGTCGATCTTGGCGGTGAACACCACGTCGACCTCGGTGGGCGACACTTGCTTTTGCTGCACGGTGAACTTCACGGGCATCTCTTGTGCGCTGGCAGCCGTGAAGAGAAAGAGGGTCAGGAGAAGCAAGAGGCACCTTGACACGGAATGGTGCTTGCTGCTGTTGTGATATTGGTTCATTTCTATTAACAGGTTGGGTTTTCTTATTTCTTGTGGGTCATGATATCGAGCACGTAGCGGTCGGTCACGTCCATGCCCCGGCTGCCAATGGCAGTGAGGTTGCGGATGCTCTGGTCCACGTCGTCGTCGATGATGCCTTCTACCGAGGTCACGTGCTTGTGCTGTATGGCGAGCATGGCGCTCAGCACGGCCGTGCCTACGCCGGTGGTGAGTTTCAGGGCGCAGCTGGGCTTGGCGCCGTCGCAGATCATGCCGGTGAGGTTGGCTATCATGTTCTTCACGGCCCAGCACACCTCGTCGTAGCCGCCACCCATCAGCAGGGTGATGCCGCAGCTGCTGCCGGTGCTGGCCACCACGCAGCCACAGAGGGCCGAGAGCGACCCGAGGCTCTGCTTCATGTAGATGGCGGCCAGGTTGCTGAGGGTGAGGGCGCGGATGAGCTCCTCCTCGGTGTTGTGGTTCTCCTCGGCAAACACCACCACGGGCATGGTGGCGCAGATGCCTTGGTTGCCGCTGCCGCTGTTGCTCATCACGGGTATCATCGCACCGGCCATAAGATGCTGTCGCCCATGATGCCACGTCCCAGCGGACTACACAGCGTCTTGCCCAGCTGGTGGCCGTAGTTCTCACGCAGGCCGTCGGCCGAGGCGGCCTCGTTGAGCCGCTTGGCCTCGAGGATGAAGCGGATTTCATCGATGTCGGTGGTGGTGGCGAAGTCAAAAACCTTACGCAGGGTGAGCGGCACGCAGGTCTGCTCATCGTCTTCCTGCACATGGTGGCGCTCGTCGAGCAGCACGTCGCCGTCGAGCCGCAGATAGGCGAAATGGGTGTGGTGACCCTTGATGATGGCTTCCGACTCATGCCCTTCTCCCAGGCACAACACCCGGATGTAGAGCTTGTCGGGGTCTTCCTCCTCAAGGGCGATGTCGATGCGTCCCTCGTCGATGAACTGCCGGCCGCGGGCCACCGCCTCTTTGTTGCTGTCCTTGAGCACCTCAAGCAGGTATTCCGACTTCCCGATGAGCACACCCAGGGCCACGGCGATGGGCAGGCCTATCATGCCGGTGCCTGGGATTCCCACGCCCATGGCGTTCTTCACGATGTTGGCGCTCAGCCTCAGCTGCACCCGCTCGGGTATGGTGCCGAGCAACTCACGGGCCTTGGCCACGCAGAGGGCCACTGCTATGGGTTCGGTGCAACCCACGGCGGGCACCACCTGTTCGTGCATCAGGCGGATAATCGATTCTCTTTCTTCCTTGGGCAACATAACAATATGATAATGTGTCTTTTTCGTGTGAAATACCAAAATGCAAAAATAGCAAATCTTTATTTATTCCATAACTTTTGGCTAAAAAAAATTGTGGAATGGAAAAAAAGTACTACCTTTGCATCGAAAAATCTATACAATACCAAAATTCTGCTGAATTCCGACAACTGATAATTGTTGGGATTCATCATTTTTTTGTTGCAAAATCGATTAACTTTAAAAACCATAACATCATGACTTACATGTCACAGGAAGGCTATGACAAGATGATAGCCGAACTCACACGCTTGGAGTCGGTGGAGCGTCCGAAGGCCTCTGCTGCCATCGCCGAGGCGCGCGACAAGGGCGACTTGAGCGAGAATTCCGAGTATGATGCCGCCAAAGAGGCCCAAGCCCATCTCGAGGATAAGATCAACCGTCTGAAACTGGCCATCTCCGAGGCCAAGATCGTGGACGTGTCGCGCCTGAGCTCGGATGCCGTGCAGATTCTCTCGAAGGTGGAGATGACCAATCTCACCACCAACTCGAAGATGTCGTACACCATCGTGAGCGAGAACGAGGCCGACCTCCGTGCCGGCAAGATCTCCATCAAGACTCCCATTGCCCAGGGCTTGCTCAACAAGAAGGTGGGCGACGAGGTGGAAATCAAGATTCCACGTGGCACCATCCGTCTGAGAATCGACAAAATTTCTATTTGATTATGAGTATATTCTCCAAGATCGCGGCTGGCGAGATTCCCAGCTACAAATGTGCAGAGAACGAGAAGTTCTATGCCTTCCTTGACATCAACCCGCTCGTGAAAGGCCATACGCTGGTTATTCCGCGCCGTGAGGTGGACTACATCTTCGACCTCGACGACGACGAACTGGCAGAGATGACCGTCTTCGCCAAGCGCGTGGCAGTGGCCATCAAGAAAGCCTTCCCATGTGTGAAGGTGGGCATGGCTGTATTAGGGCTTGAGGTGCCTCACGCCCATATCCACCTCGTGCCGATGCAGAGCGAGAAAGACATGTTGTTCTCCAACCCCAAACTGCAACTTTCTCAAGAGGAGTTCGAGAATATCGCGGCGAGGATCCGCGAGGAGTTCAAATAAACTCCTCGCCAAGGCGCACTTGCACCTCGTTGACGAACTTGCGTATTTGTGCTGATGAGTCGCTTTTCTTGCAGACCATCAGCACATTTTCGTTCTCTACCACGATATATCCGTCGAGGTCGCTGAAAACGCCAAGCCGGCCCTTCGGCAACTTGATGATGTTGTCGGTGCAGTTCTCGAGTATCACGTTGCTGTCGAGAACCACGTTGTCGCCCTCGCCATGGCTCTCGGCCTCGTAGATGGAGTGCCAGGTGCCCAGGTCGGCCCATCCGAAGTCGCACGACATCACATAGGCATCGTCGGCATGCTCGAGCACGCTGTAGTCAATCGAGAGGTTGGGGAAGAGCGAGAAGTAGTCCCACACCAGCTGGGCCTCGTCCTTGATGTTGGCGTTGTCGAACGAGAAGCCGTCGAGCTCTATCTGCTTGAACACGGCGGGCATGGCAGCTTTCGAGTGATGGAGCAGGTGGCGCACGTTGGAGACGAAGATGCCGGTGTTCCACAGAAACTCTCCGCTGTCCATGAACACCTGGGCGAACTCGCGCTCGGGTTTCTCGCTGAACGACTTGACGTTGTGCAGATGGCATTCCATGCTCTCATCGCCCATCTGTATGTAGCCGTAGCCGGGCTCGGGACGTGAGGGGCGCACGCCCATGGCGATGATGCCGTCGTGGCCCGACACGAAGTCCAGCGCGTCGTTCATGCAGCGCTCGAAGGCCTCCTCGCCAATGATGGCCTGGTCGGACGGGATGATGATCACGTTGGCGTCGGCGCAGTGGCTCAGAATGCGGTAGCAGCCCCATGTCACGCTGGGGGCCGTGTTGCGGTTCACCGGCTCGCCCAGGAAATTCTCCTCGGGAAGCATCGGCAGCTGTTCGCGCGCGATGGGCTGGAACTCATCGTTGGTAGTGACGAAAATATTCTCTATGGGGATGATTTTGGATATCCTGTCGTAAGTCTGTTGGAGTTGGGTGCGTCCGGTGCCGAACAGGTCGATGAACTGCTTGGGGTATCCCATACGGCTGCAAGGCCACAGCCTCTTTCCTCTTCCGCCAGCCAGAATCACACAATAATTCTTCGTATTGATGGGCATATCTTCTCTTAGATTTAAAATTAGCGCACTAAATTACGATATAATAACGGCATAAACAAGTTTTTAGTGTTTTTTCATGTAAAAATTTGCCGTTTCGGAAAATAATCGTAACTTTGCACCGCAAAAAGCCCAGATGGCGGAATCGGTAGACGCGCTGGTCTCAAACACCAGTGGGGCAACCCGTGCCGGTTCGACCCCGGCTCTGGGTACCGCAAGCACCTTGTAAGTTGTTGATTTACAAGGTGTTTTTATTTTGGGGTGTACAAATGGTGGAACAATGGTGTAACATTTTGGTTTTTTTTAGTTTGCCAAGGGGTTGCCAAGGAGTCGCCAATTCCAACTAAAATTAAATGATGACTATCGGAAGTCTTATCCTTCAGGTAAAGAAATAGTAATGCCATTGTTCAACTGAAGTAATTATCTGGATGTCGTTGAAGGGGGAATCAAGTGGATAGGTTTTTGATTCCTTTTGCAAAAAGCATAGTTCTTCTAACAGGAGCAGCCTTCATTGAGTTATAGTCCATCCTATTGCTATTAAGACCATTATTCACCGAAAAATTTCGGCGAATAACTTGGATATTCTCCGAAAACAATATAACTTTGCCACAAATCAAGAGATATGCGATATATACACGATCATGATAATTGGTGGCAATTCCGCTATGATAGCGGCCGTATTGTTAATGAACTGGGACGGGTGCGAGCCAAGCAGGGACATGTCATGGGCAGAATGTTGTCATTGGGATTTGTTTCTCAAGACGAAGCAATGCTTTCAAATATGTCGCTCGAACTTGTTCGTTCTTCAGAAATTGAGGGTGAAAAACTTAATCTTGAAGAAGTCCGTTCTTCAATAGCCCGTCGATTAGGTATTGAGACGGCAGGATTGGTGCCAGTTTCCCGCTACGTTGAAGGTGTTGTGGAAATGCAATTGGATGCAACTCAGAATTACGACAAGCCACTCACGCATGACAGGCTTTTCGGGTGGCATAATGTATTGTTCCCAACAGGAATGAGTGGATTATACCGCATCGATGTGGGTAAATACCGTTCAGGTGAAATGCAGGTAGTTTCGGGAGCTATGGGCAAGGAAAGAGTTCATTATCAGGCACCGTCTCCTGAACGTGTGCCTGCCGAAATGGAACGCTTTATCGCTTGGGTTAATAACGATGATGAGGTAGATGCCGTATTGAAGGCGGCAGTAGCCCATCTATGGTTCGTGTCAATACACCCGTTCGATGATGGTAATGGGAGAATAACGAGAGCATTGACAGACATGCTTCTTGCCCGTTCAGAGAACTGCAGTAAAAGGTTTTATAGCATGTCGGCCGCGATAAGGGTTTTGCAAAAGGAGTATTACGAAGTCCTGGAGCACACACAATGTGGAGATGGCGACATTACCGAATGGATATTATGGTTCTTGAGTTGCTTTGAGCAAGCATTGGATTCAACCGAAGAAACACTATTGTCTGTAAAACGTAAAGCAGAGTTTTGGGAACGTCACCGAGATGTTGCTTTCAACAATAGGCAAAGAAAACTGTTGAATATGCTGTTCGATGGCTTCTTTGGTAAATTAACCAGCAGCAAATGGGCAAAAATCGCTAAATGCTCCTCGGATACTGCGCTCAATGACATCAATGACCTTATTGCAAAAGGGGTCTTAAGAAAAACGGAGAAAGGTGGTCGTAGCACAAACTATATCTTGGTCATTGGGGAACATCAATAATCACTGCTTTGTTGATGCAAATTTGCAATCCTCGGGAAGTGATGTCGGAAGTTGGTGCCTGACCACGACAAATGTCACGAGTCACAGATCTTTCATACACATTAATCTATAAACTTGACAAGCAGGGATAGATGCTTTGCATGCGAAGAATCAAAAACCTGTCCCGCTGATTTTCGTAACATTCTTCTCGAATGGCCGTAACATTTTCCTCTCTAATACATTGGTTGTCAAAATTTTTATTACTTTTGCAGAAACAAGAAATCTGTCAACCTAATTCAAACCATGTAGTTATGAGAAAGATGATAGCGAAGACCTTGAAGAGGGGCGCCAACCATGCAGGGTGGACCCTTGTCGCTTTGATGGCTTTGATGGCCCTCGGTGCATGCAACAAGAAAGGGGAAGTGTCGGTCGACAAACTCAGCAAGACCATCTCCGAGTCGGTGATTGCCGAACAGAGAGACAGCGGACGCGTGCTCGTCGTGGATACCATATTCCTCAACCCGACGCCCGACAACAACTACACCGGTGAGCTCAGAGGCCATGTCAACGACTCCGTGGAAGTGGTTTACGACCTTACAGTCACCGATGAGGGAGACGACCTCTCTGCCGAGTGGACACAGAGATAACGGTAGGCTCCTAATGATGTTGGCGGACAATCGCCCGCCAACAACCTAATATCCTATGGGATGATTCAGCTCGAGAATCTGCTTTTCGCTTAGGCCGAGCGCCTTGGCCACGGCTTCTTTGTTCATCATCGCCCGTGGCACCGTCTTCAGGCCTAAGGCCGCGCACATCAGGCAGATGTCTTGAGAGGCGTATCCTGCGTCCATGGCGCCATACACTTCCGCGTTATGACGGAATTTCTCCTGGTCGCTCACGATCAGGAGGAACACAGGCGCGCTCTTCATGTTCTGCTGCCGTTCGGCAAGCAGGGGCCTGATGTCCTCGCCGCTCACTTTCTTCAGCGTGTTGTCATAGGGCTGGTAAAGGGCGACGCCGTCCTTGCGGCAAACATACACCTGGATGTCCTGGGCGTTGACGGCCGTGGGGATGGTAAGCAATTTCCTGTCGGGGCGGTTCACGCCGCAGGCGGCCCAGAGAATCTGGGAGAGTTGCTGGTCGGTGATATCCCGGTCGGCATTGAATTCACGGTCCGACCGGCGTTTCTGCAGGGCTTCGGTCAGAGTCACGTTGAGTTGCATGTCGGGCTGTGGAAGTTGCTTCACTTCCTGTGCGTTCATGTTGGCTGCCACTGCCGCCAGCATGAGGGAAAACATCAATTTTTTCATCATTTTTTTCTTGAATTGCTGATTAGAATTGTATCGATAGTGAGGCACCAATCACGAACTGGTGCATGTTCTTCTTTTGATGAGTCACGATTTGGGGCGAACTGTCCAGGAATCTATAGAGCGCGAAGAGCTCCGTGCACGCATCATCCATAAAATTAAGCGGGTCGTAGGTGAGCGTGTAGGTCTTGCGAGTGTAGTCGTAGTCGCAGAACACCTTCCAACAGAAATTGTTGCGATAGGCATAGGAAAGCGATATGCCAGTTCCCAGTTTCGTGCTGTTGTCGCCCGAAACACTCAGGTAGTCCCATTTTGACTCGTATGAATCGTCGGTGTCGTAAAAGCGGATGAGGTTGATGTCATCAATCTCACTTTCGCGTACGGTGATGTCGTAGTCGAGACCCTTTCTTTGTCCCATGAATGTGGCTTCAATGTCGAGCGACTGCATGATGCTGCGCCCGATGAGTGCCTTGGTGCCTATGGCCAGATGGTCATTGATGGGGATATTGAAATACAGACCCACGTCGCCGGCAAACTCCGTCAGGTGGTCACTCTCAATCGAAAGCCGCTTCGATTCAATCATGTTGGTTAGCTTGCCTTCGATTTTTATATCAGAAGGGTCTTCCTCCATTTCTCTTAGTTCATCGATTGTTTCCTGAACATCTTGCTCGGCAAATTGCATGAAGTTGCTCCATCCCTTGATAGGAGAGGTGCGGACGCGGAGGCGGCCGCCAACACCCACGAAGTTGTTGAAAAAGTAGGCTCCCTCTACCTGGACCGAGGTGGCCGACCGGAATTTGAGTTGGATGGGTTGGATGGCTTCATCTTCATCACCAAACTCAAGGGTCTTGCCGCCGAGGCCAATACCCATCGACACGTCGAAGAACGACGGGTGTTTCCGGGTGAGGTCGGGGCGCTCGGTGATGGCGCCACGGAGCAAATGGCGGTCTTTGTAGATAAGGTCGCTCAGCATGTAGGCCAGCTCGCCCGACATGATGCCGATGCCAGCACCAGAGAGCACGTCGCTCACCCAGTGACGGTTGTTGAGCACGCGCATGATGCCTGTGGCCGTGGCAACGCCATAGCCCGCCACCGAATACCAGGGCGAGCGCGTCATGCCATATTCCTTGTGAAGGATGGTGGCGCCCACGAATGCCGTGGCGGTATGGCCCGAGGGCCATGAGTTGGCGGTGCTGCCGTCGGGGCGCATCTCAGTGGCGGTATATTTGATGCCGTTCACAAAGCCGGCCATCAGTCCATACGACATGGCGGCCGAGACCAGCATGCGTGTCCAGTCCGAACGGCCCTCCACACCGCCTATCTTCAGGCCAAGGGTGAGTGCAGGCCCGAAATATTGGCTGTAGTCGTCGATGTGGGTCTTGAATTCGGTGAGCAGACGAGTGTTCGTAGGCGAGTTGTTGTAGTTTTGCCTGAACGCCTCTTTCTCGCTCTTGGCGATGATGCCGGCCACGAACAGGGGCACGCCTACCCATGAGATGTCGTCGAGTGGCTTGTAGTCGATATCCGTCTGGATGCCAGGATTGGTGGTGGGAAGACTATAGGTTCCAACAGTGGGGGTCGGGGTGGTGGCACCCAGGTGAGCAGGGTAGGCGAGGCGTACCCTTCGGCGCTGGTCCTCACGGTATCTTGCCTCTGTGGAGAGGGCCATGAGGCGCTGGGTGGTATCGGTCTGCATGAGTAGCAGCGTGGATTCGGGTGTAGGGCCTTCCACGATGCTTTTCAGGTCGTTGAAGGTTTGTGCCCCTGCCATGTAGGTCGTCGAGACAAGGAGCAGGGTGACTATGATTTTTTTCATGAAAAGTAGGTTTATGTCGGTTCTTTGTGCGAAATTACAGTTTTATTGAGAAATAAACAAGAAAAACGTTGAGGTTTTTGTCGTGGGCGTATACAAAAAAACACATCTTTTGTTTGCAAATCCTCCCGATTTGCACTATCTTTGTTGAATGCGAAAGATACATCTCCTTGTCATTGGCCTCGCTTTCTTGCTGACGGCCTTACCCCTGTGGGGAAACGACTACAACATCCGCGATTTCGGTGCCGTGAGCGACACCACCGTGCTCAGCACCACAGCCCTGCAGGCGGCCATCGACCGCTGCGCCAAGGAGGGCGGAGGGCGTGTGGTGGTACCCACGGGCAGTTACAAAATCGGCTCCGTCGTTCTCCGGTCCCACGTTCACCTCTACCTGGAGAATGGTGCCACGCTCTATGGCAGCACCTCGCTGGCCGACTACAAGCCCATGCGGTCGTCGTATGTGTCGCTCCGAACGCAGACCCAGACCGTGCAGCTCATCTATGCCGACAGCGTGGAGCGGGTGACCATCGATGGCGAGGGCACCATCGACGGGCGCGGAAGGGCCTTCGTGAAGCAGTCGTGGAACGACGAGGGCATCACCCGGCCACACCTCCTGCGCTTCATCCAGTGCCGCGACATTACGGTGAGAGGCATCACCCTGCGCAACTCGGGCTGCTGGATGCAGCACTACCTGGCTTGCGACAACGTGCGCATAGAGGGCATCGTGGTGGTGAACCGCAACAACTACAACAACGACGCCCTTGATATCGACGGGTGCCACAACGTGCTTGTGCGGGGCATGATGGCCGACAGCGACGACGATGGCATCACCTTGAAAAGCACGTCGCCACGACTGTGCGAGAACATCCGCATCGCCGACTGTGTGGTGTCGAGCCATTGCAATGCCGTGAAACTGGGCACCGAGACCAATGGCGGGTTCCGCAACATCAGCATCTCGGGCATCGTGGTGAAGCCCAGCGACGACCAGCGCGAGAAGTTCTTCGGACAGTGGATAGGGTCGTCGGCGTTGTCGCTCGAGATTGTAGATGGGGGCGTGATGGAGAACGTGAGCGTCTCCGACTTCACCGTCGAGGGTACCGAGGCCCCCATCTTCGTGAGGCTGGGCAACAGGGCCCGTGGCTACCGCGAGGGTCAGCGCGTGGAGCAGGTGGGGCGCATCTCCGGGGTCTCCATCTCGCGCTTCATGGTGCACAACGCAGGACGGATGGGCTGCTCGGTGACGGGCCTGCCCGGTCATCCCGTGGAGAATGTGTGGGTGAGCGACGTCACCATCCATCATCAGGGTGGGGTGGAGGAGCCGTCCCTTGACGAGATACGCCGCCAGGCGGCCGATGAGAAGGAGGCCGAGTATCCCGAGGCCACGATGTGGGGCGACCTGCCCGCCAAGGGCTTCTTCGTGCGCCATGCCCGGAATGTGCGGTTCCACAACATCCATATCCTCACCACCCACCCCGACGCACGGCCCGAGATGGTGTGCGAGGATGCGGAGTGAGGGTGCGAAGGCGCTGAATATCGGTGCATCCTGTCATGCCGGCTTTTTTGGCGCGGTTTTTGCAGCAACATTCATTGGTGGCCATCATCCTTTTCATACAACCAAGGCTTTTCATAAAAAACGCAGTTTATGGCTAAACAGCAATCCTCCGTGCTCGAACGGCAGCGTGTCGATGTGAGCGAACCGAGACGATACAAGGTATATATCCACAACGACGACTTCACGCCTATGGATTTCGTGGTGAGGTTGCTCATCACCGTGTTCTACAAGAACAAGGAAGAGGCCGAGCGGCTCATGCTCAAGGTGCACCACAGCGACAAGGCCGTGGTGGGCGTCTACAGCTACGACATCGCTGTCTCGAAGGTGAGGCGTGCCACCGCCATGGCCCGTGAGGAGGGCCACCCTTTACGTCTAACTTATTTACCCGATTGACCCATGCCCAAGAAACTTCAACATAGCGATGACGTGAACACTGTCATCACCCAGCTCACCAATATTGCCAAGCATATGCGTCACGAGTTCTTCATGCCCGAGCACATGCTTATGGCGCTGTTGGCCCAGATGCCGTTCCGCAAGGCGCTTTCCTATAGCGGGGGCAATCCCACGGCCCTCGAGAGTGAGGTGAGGAAATACCTTGACAGCCAGGAGCAGGTGCCCGGTGAGGTGAAGTATGAGATGTCGCCATCGACGCAACTCGACCAACTCCTCGGCCTGGCCTACCAGTACGTGATCAGTTCGTCGGCCAAGCAGCTCGACGTGCCCCACCTTGTGATGGCCATGCTCCAGTTGCCCAACTCGCAGGCGGCCTACCTGCTCACCAAGGCCGTGAACCACGACGTTCAGGGCTTCCTCAGCAATGTCATCTCCGAATATGGTGGCGACGACAACTATATCGTGGAAGACGACGAGGAGCCGGACGGTGACAACGAGGCGCTGCAGGGAGAGGCCACCGAGGAGGCCGACAAGACTTGGCGCTCGCAGGTGGTGTGCCTCAACGACCTGGTGGCACAGCACAACCCGCTGATAGGCCGTGAGGCGGAGTTGGAGCGCACCATCCAGGTGCTCTGTCGTAAGGAGAAGAACAACCCGCTGCATGTGGGCGAGTCGGGCGTGGGAAAGACCGCCTTGGTCTATGGCCTGGTTCAGCGCATCGTCGAGGGCAAGGTGCCTGAGCGCCTGAAGGGCAGCCATGTCTATCAGCTCGACCTCGGCTCGCTGCTGGCCGGAACGCAGTTCAGGGGTGATTTCGAGAAACGGGTGAAACTCATCATGGAGGGTGCCCGCCAGGAGGGCAACGCCATTGTCTACATCGACGAGATACACAACCTCGTGGGTGCAGGGCGCACCAGCGACGGCTCGATGGATGCCTCCAACATGCTCAAACCTTACCTCGAGGGGGGCGACATCCGGTTTATCGGCGCTACCACCTACGATGAGTACAACCGGTTCTTCTCCAAGAGCAAGGGCATCGTGCGCCGGTTTCAGCAGATCGACATCGACGAGCCGTCGGTAGACGAGACCATCCGTATCCTCCAGGGACTGAAAGCCAAATACGAGGAGTTCCACCACGTCACCTATCCCGACGAGGTGATAGAATATGCCGTGAGGGCCAGTGCCAAGTATGTGAACGACCGGTTCCTGCCCGACAAGGCCATCGACCTCATCGACGAGGCCGGGGCCTACCGCGAGTTGCACCCCGCTGAAGACGGGTCGACGGTGGTCGACAAGCAGCTTGTCAGCGATGTGCTGGCCAAAGTGTGCAAGGTAGACGCCATGGCCATGAAGGAAGACGACAACGAGCACCTCGAGACCCTCAGGGCAAGGATGGAGGCCAGCATCTACGGACAGGACGAGGCCGTGCGCCAGGTGGTGGAGGCCGTGCAGATGTCGAAGGCCGGACTCCTCGACGACGAGAAACCGCTCGCGTCGCTCCTCTTCGTGGGTCCTACGGGCGTGGGAAAGACCGAGGTGGCGCGGGTGCTGGCACGCGAACTGGGCATCGCCCTGGTGAGGTTCGACATGAGTGAGTATACCGAGAAGCACACCGTGGCCAAGCTCATCGGCTCGCCGGCGGGATATGTGGGCTACGAGGATGGCGGCCTGCTCACCGACGCCATTCGCAAGACGCCCAACTGCGTGCTCCTGCTCGACGAGATAGAGAAGGCCCATTCCGATATCTACAACATCCTGCTGCAGGTGATGGACTATGCCCGGCTCACCGACAACCGCGGACGGAAGGCCGACTTCCGCAACGTGGTGCTCGTGATGACCTCCAACGCCGGGGCGCAATATGCCAAGCAAGCCTCGGTGGGCTTTGGCAACTCCGTGCCGGCGGGAGAGGCGATGCTGCGGCAGGTGAAGAAGACGTTCAAGCCCGAGTTCATCAACAGACTCTCGGCCACCGTGGTGTTCAACGATATGGACCGCACCATGGCGGGCATGATTCTCGACAAGAAGTTGCGCGAGTTGAACAGCCGCCTCGTGGCAAGGAAGGTGAACATGACCCTGACCGACGAGGCCCGGCTGATGCTCCTCGAAAAAGGATTCACCCGTGAGTATGGCGCCCGTGAGCTCGACCGCGTCATCGCCCGCGACCTCAAGCCGCTGCTCATGCGCGAGATTCTCTTCGGCAGGCTGAAGGATGGCGGCGAGGTGAGGCTCGTCGTCGAGGATGAGAAACTGAAACTGGAAATATAAGATTACTCAACTTTGGCAAGTTGAGAGGAGTTCAGAATTTCAGACATTACCACAGCCAACAGCCATTGAGCCTACAGAGGTGAATTCGGACTATTGTCTGAACTCCTGAACTTCTGAACTTCTGAACTCCCCAAAAAAGAAATAAACTATGATATACCGGCTTGACGAACGACTGATTTTCCCCAACCCATACGGAGGCGAGCCCGACGGACTGATTGCCGTCGGTGGCGACCTCTCCACCGAAAGGCTGCTGCTGGCCTATGGCCATGGCATCTTCCCGTGGTTCTCCTTCCGCGACAGCGACATCATGTGGTTTTGTCCGCTGCAGCGCTTTGTCATCTTCCCCAGCGAGATTCATGTGTCGCACTCCATGCGCACCCTAATGCGGAAAAACAAGTACGAGGTGCGCTACAACACCGATTTCGAACAGACCATACGGCATTGCAGCGAGTTGCGTATCGATGAAAAAGGGGCTTGGTTGGGAGAGGATATGATTGCGGCATATACCCAACTCCACCGGCTCGGCCATGCCATGAGCGTGGAGGTGTGGGAGGCCGACCGCATGGTGGGCGGACTCTATGGCGTGATACACGGCCGCTCGTTCATCGGCGAGAGCATGTTCTCGCTGGTGCCCAGCGCCAGCAAGCTCGCCCTCATCTCTCTGGCACGGCAGATGGAGGAGAATCATCTGGGAATTATCGACTGCCAGCTCGAGACACCGCATCTCAGGTCGATGGGTGCCCGCTTCATCCCCTATGATGAGTATATGAAGTGGATGGAGTGATGATAAGCCTATTGTCGTGATTCCGTCCGGTCGTTATTGTCCGCCCAATCGGTCGAAATACTCGATGATTTGTTCCCAGGTCTTGAAACTGTCGCTGCCTAGGCATATCGTCGTGCCCATGAAGCGGTCGTTGTCGACGGTGTCGATAAGGTAGTCGCCCATCAGCAGATGGGGCTGGTTGGCGAAAATCACATGGTTGTAGGCGGGTGCGTCGAAGATGTCTTCCATCCAGTCGATGACCTGCGCCATCTCGGTGCGCCCATTGAATGCTGCCGGAGCCACCAGGTATACGTCATAGGTCTCGATGAGGCGGCGGAATGCCTTTTGTGAACTGCTCCGGGCCTGGCCAAAGCCATCGCGCACGCTGTCTTGCGTAATCATCACCACGGGGCGCTCGCGGCCTTCCTGCATGTCGTCTATCCATCTCACCACGGGCAGCACCGAGTGCATGTAGGAGTGCTCGTCCATGCGGTGCCCCCCATGGAAGTGGATGGCATTGGGATAGTGCTGGTGGAAGAGGCTGAACGTGTCTACCAGGTCGTCCTTGTCGCCAAACAGGCCCCATACGCGGTGGCGCTCCTCGTCGGTCACTCCACTGAAGCATTGCTCTGTCATCCGTTTGTACTCCTTCACCAGGTTGTTGTCGACAAAGAACTTCTGCACACCATCCTTGCGGGGGTTGAAGAAGGTCTGCGCACCGGTCATGCCGTGCTCCACCATCGTCTCGCCAATCTTGAAGGCGGGATTGAGCACGATGCGGTCGTAGCCATAGAGCATCTCGGTATACATGCCACCCATCGAGGTGCCGATGATCAGGTCGGGCTGCTCGGCCTCGCACATCCGATGGAGCAGGTCAAGGGCCTCCTGGGGGTGTAAGGGCATGTCCTCGGCTATCACCGTGGCGTTGCACAGCACACGGCGCAGCCTGTCTACGGTTCCGGTGCGGGCCGAGGAGCCGAAGCCGTGCACATACATCACTTTCTTGCCGTTCATCACATCGGGATACTGGGTCAGGTATTTGTTCTCTGCCATATCTTGTGTTTTGGATTAAACTTGGTGTTTGCGTCACAAAATTACTTATTTTTCATTACTTATCTGCCCAACATCATGCTTTTTGGTTTTTTTTTCCTAAATTTGCCCTGCAAAACGACGTGACTGTCGCTACAAAAGCCGCACCCGATGCCCCCGTGCATGATGGCGGCAAATGCCATACACTAACTATCGACAAAAGCTATCAACATACATCTATAACTACTATGAGAAAAATACTTTTTACAGGATTGCTGGCTCTGGCCCTCGCACAGGGTGCCATGGCCGACAATGTGCCCACCTTTACCGAATGGCACGACATGCAGGTGAACGACGTCAACCGGTTCCCCATCCACACCTCCTTCTTCGCCTATGGCAACCCCGAGGAGGCCATGGTGGGCGACATGAAAGCCTCTGGCAACTACCTGTCGCTCGAGGGAATGTGGAAGTTTCTGGGTGTGGAGAACGCCGACCAGCGGCCCGCCAACTTCTTTGCCGAGGACTTCGACGACAGGGGATGGAGACGCATGCCCGTGCCGGGAATGTGGGAGCTCAACGGTTTCGGCGACCCCATCTACGTGAACATCGGATTCGCGTGGAGAGGACACTTCCAGAACAACCCGCCCGAGGTGCCGGTGAAAGACAACCATGTGGGCAGTTACCGCCGCGTGGTGAATATCCCCGACAGTTGGCAGGGCAAGCAGGTGGTGGCCCATTTCGGCTCCGTCACCTCCAACATGTACCTGTGGGTGAACGGCCAGTTCGTGGGATACTCCGAGGACAGCAAGGTGGCGGCAGAGTTCGACATCACCCCATACCTGCGCAAGGGCGACAACCTCATCGCTTTCCAGACTTTCCGCTGGTGCGACGGCTCCTACTGTGAGGACCAGGATTTCTGGCGGCTCTCGGGCGTGGCCCGCGACAGCTATCTCTTCGCCCGCGACAAGGCCGTGCATATCGACGATATCAGGGTAACCCCCGACCTCGACGCCACCTATACCGACGGCTCGCTGAAGGTCGACGTGTCGTTCACAGGCAAGTGCAACCTCACCTTCCAACTATTTGACGCCGAGGGAAATACCGTGATTGAGCAGGGCGCGCAGAACCTCAAGGGCAACAGCGCGCAGGTGACGCTCAACGTGAAAAACCCAAGGAAATGGACGGCCGAGACACCTTATCTCTATACGCTGGTGGTGTGCCCCACCACTCCCAATGCCCGCTTCACACCCTTCGAGGCCATCCCCGTGAAGGTGGGCTTCAGGAAGGTGGAGATACGCAACTCGCAGTTCCTCGTCAATGGTCAGCCCATCTACATCAAGGGTGCCGACAGGCATGAGATGGACCCCGATGGTGGCTATGTGGTGTCGAGGGAGCGCATGATACAGGACATCAAGATCATGAAGCAGTTCAACATCAATGCCGTGCGCACCTGCCACTACCCCGACGACCCCGTGTGGTATGACCTCTGCGACGAGTATGGCATCTACCTCTGCGCCGAGGCCAACCAGGAGTCGCATGGTTTTGGCTACAGAGACGACTCCGAGGCCAAGAAGCCACAGTTCGCTCTGCAGATCTTGCAGCGCAACCAGCATAATGTGGGTGTCAACTTCAACCACCCCAGTGTCGTCATCTGGTCGTTGGGCAACGAGACCGTCGATGGTCCCAACTTCACCGCGGCATACAAGTGGATCAAGTCGCAAGACCTGAGCCGGCCGGTGCACTGGGAGCAGGCACGCAAAGGCGACAATACCGACATCATGTGCCCGATGTATGCCTCGCAGGAGTGGTGCGAGAACTATGCCAAGAGCGACAAGCCCGAAGACCAGAAACCCCTCATCCAGTGTGAGTACAACCACGCCATGGGCAACTCGGGTGGCGGTTTCAAGGAGTATTGGGACCTCGTGCGCCGCTATCCCAAGTTCCAGGGCGGATTCATCTGGGACTTCGTCGACCAGGCCCTGCATGGAAAGGACGCACAGGGGCGCGCCATCTACACCTATGGTGGCGACTACAACAACTACGATGCCTCCGACAACAACTTCAATTGCAACGGACTCATCAGCCCCGACCGTGTGCCCAATCCCCACATGTACGAGGTGGGCTACGAATACCAGAATGTATGGGCCGAGGTGGTTGACGCCAAGGCACACCGCGTGAAGGTGCGCAACGAGTTCTTCTTCCGCAACCTCGACAACGTGCGCATGGAGTGGCAACTCACCGAGGGCGGCAATGTGGTGCAGCAGGGAAGCATCGACAGGCTCGACATCGCCCCGCAGCAGACCGCTGAGTATACGCTGCCCATCACGCGCGACATCACACCATCTGCTTGCATCAACGTGTTCTTCAGGCTCAAGGCCGCCGAACCGCTGATGGATGCCGGACAGATGATCGCCCGCTACCAGTATGTGGCTCCTGGCGAGGCATCGGTCTGTGGCTCCTGCTGCGAGACAACGAAGGCAAAGGCGCCGAAGGTGAAGTTCAAGGCCGACAAGAAAGCCCACACCCTCACCGTGACGGCGGGCGACATCATGGCTGTCTTCGATGCCTCCTCGGGCTGGCTCTCCTCATGGCAGAGTGGCGGTGTCAGCCTGCTGGGCGAGGGCGGTTCGCTGAGGCCCAACTTCTGGCGTGCGCCCACCGACAACGACATGGGCTCGCGCATCCACCAGAGGTATGCCGTGTGGCGCAATCCCACGCTCACCCTGCGCGAATTCGTCTTCGACAAGAAAGAACAGGTGGTGCGGGCCAGCTACGACATGCCCGAGGTGAAGGCCGTGCTCACCCTGACCTACAAGTTCAAGGCCAATGGACACCTGATGGTCACCGAGGCCCTGAAGACCGAGGCCGGCGCCAAGGTGCCCAACATGATGCGCTTCGGACTGGTGATGCAGCTTCCCTATGCCATGGACCGCAGCGAGTATTTTGGCCGCGGACCCGTGGAGAATTATCCCGACCGCAAACTCTCGCAGGCGGTAGGCGTCTACCGGCAGACGGCCGACGAGCAGTTCTATCCCTATGTGCGCCCGCAGGAGACCGGCACGAAGAGCGACATGCGCTGGTGGCGACAGACCGACGCTAACGGCAATGGCCTTCAGGTATGTGCCCCGGCATCCCGGTTGTTCTACGCCTCGGCCCTGCACTACAATATCGCCGACCTCGACGATGGCGACAACAAGGAGCAGCGGCATCCGCAGCAGGTGCCCCTGTCGAAATACACCAACCTCTTCATCGATGCCGAAGTGGCCGGTGTGGGTGGCGTCGACTCGTGGAGCGGATGGGCAGAGGCGCTGAAGCCCTATCGCGTGCCCTATGCCGACAAGGAGTACACCTTCTGTTTCAAACCGCTGAGATAAGCCCCACGCGCCACCTCTTTTCGCGCGATTTTTGGAAAATCCACCCAAATAATTAGAAAATCCACCTCGCTTGAGGTGGATTTTTTGTATTTTTGCAGAAATAACCGAAACCTACAACGCTAATTCAAAACAATGAGAAAACTACAACTTTTCACAGCAGTGGCCATGATGGCCATGATGACGCTCAGTGCCAGTGCACAGCGGCAGCTCACCGTGCTGGCCAACAAGCCAGGGGCTGTCATCCAGCCCACCATGTATGGTATCTTCTTCGAGGACATCAACTTCGGCGCCGATGGCGGACTCTATGCCGAGATGGTGGAGAACCGCTCCTTCGAGTTCCCCACACGCCTCATGGGATGGAATGCCTTCGGAAACGTGCAGGTGAGCGACCAGCGCCCGGCCTTCGACCGTAACCCCCACTATGTGGTGCTCGGCGACTCCGGACACATCGAGAAACGCACTGGATTGGAGAACCGCGGGTTCTTCGGCATGGGATTCAAGAAAGGACTGCGCTACGACTTCTCTGTCTATGCCCGTCTGCACGACAGTGGCAGCGCGCCCGCCCGCATCCGCGTGGAACTGGTGAACGCCAACAACAACATCATCACCGCCCAGCGCATCACCATCAACAGCGGTGAGTGGAAGAAATATACGGCATCGCTCACGCCCAACCAGACCGAGCCCAAGGGACTCATGCGCGTCTTCCTCGAGACCGCACAGGGCGTAGACCTCGACCATGTGTCGCTCTTCCCCTCCGACAACTGGAACGGACTGCGTGCCGACCTGGTGAAAGACCTCGCCGACCTGCATCCCGGTATCTTCCGCTTCCCCGGCGGATGTATCGTCGAGGGTACCGACCTCGAGACCCGCTACCAGTGGAAGAACTCCGTAGGAAAGGTGGAGAACCGTCCGCTCAACGAGAACCGGTGGAACTACACCTTCGCACACCGCATGTATCCCAACTACTTCCAGACCTACGGACTTGGGTTCTATGAGTTCTTCATCCTCTCCGAGGAGATTGGCGCAGAGCCGCTGCCCGTGCTCAGCTGCGGTCTCGCCTGCCAGTTCCAGAACAAGACCGAGGATGCCCACGTGGCCGTCGACGACCTGCAGTCGTATATCGACGACGCACTCGACCTCATCGAGTTCGCCAATGGCTCCACCGATACCAAATGGGGCAAGCTGCGTGCCGATATGGGACACCCCGCTCCCTTCAATCTCAAGCAGATCGGTATCGGCAACGAGCAGTGGGGCGAGCTCTATCCTCCACGTCTCGAGAAGTTCATCAAGGCCATCCGCGCCCAATACCCCAACATCAAGATCTGTGGCACCAGCGGACCATCGGCCGACGGCAAGGACTTCGACTACGGATGGCAGGAGATGAAGCGGCTCAAGGTCGACCTCGTCGACGAGCACTACTACAAGCCACCACAGTGGTTCCTCGACAATGCCGCCCGCTACGACAACTACGACCGCAAGGGACCGAAGGTATTCGCAGGCGAGTATGCTGCTCATGGCAAAGGCGATCTCAACAACTGGGAGGCCGCCCTCTCGGAGGCCGCTTTCATGACCGGACTGGAGCGCAATGCCGACGTGGTGTGGCAGGCCACCTACGCACCCCTCTTCGCACATGTCGAGGGATGGCAGTGGAAACCCGACCTCATCTGGTTCGACAACCTGCATACGGCTCGCTCGGCCAACTGGTATGTGCAGATGCTCTATGGCACCTATAAGGGTACCAACGTGCTCAAGCTCACCGAGGATGGCAAGGCCGTGACCGGACAGGAAGGACTCTATGCCAGTGCCGTGCTCGACAAGACAGCCAACAAGCGCTACATCAAGTTGGTGAACGCACTCGATACCGACCAAAGCGTCGAGATTACCTGCAAGGGAATGAAGACCGTGGGACAGGTGGAGAGCGTGCTCCTCACCGGCGACAAGAAGATGGAGAACCTCGTGGGCAAGCGCGAGATGGTGAAACCCGCCAAGGCCACTTTCTCTGCCGAGGGCAACAAGATTGCAGTGCCCGTGCCGGCACGCAGCTTCGTGGTGCTGAGCTTCTGATTTTTTTCAGACAATCCACACCGATAAGGTGTATAGATGGAGCAAAGGGATGCCGGAAACGGCCTCTTTGCTCCATTTTCATTGTTTGCGCCCAACTGAAAAGTTGAAAGAGGAAAAATATGGGATAAACATAATTTAACACTAAAAACTCAATTTTAATGCGTGTTTATAACTATTTTTGCACGTAAATGTAAACCATGTCATAATTATGAGAAATTATCTGCTTATACTCACCATTGCCCTTTTCGGGTTTGTCGGCCATGCCAATGCCCAGTTGCCCGCCATCACGCTCAAGACGATGGAGGGAAAGACCGTGCGCACCGACACCATCTCCAACAACGGGAAACCTTTCATCATCGACTTCTTCGCCACTTGGTGCAAGCCATGCAACCGCGAGCTCGATGCCATCAACGAGGTGTATGAGGACTGGCAGGAGGAGACCGGCGTGAAGATTTATGCCATCTCCGTCGACCAGGCCCATAATATTAATAAGGTAAAGCCGCTTGTCGACAACCACGGATGGACATACGACGTGATTCTCGATACCAATATGGAGTTCCAGAAGGCTCTCGGCATACAGATGATTCCCTATGTGCTCATCGTTGATGGAACGGGGAAAATCGTATACCGCCACAACGGCTACACCGAGGGTGCCGAGCAGGAACTCATTGAGAAAGTCCGCGAACTGGTGCAATAGGCTATGAGAAGACTTTCACTATTGGCAGTCGTAGCGATGGCCCTGCCCTTGTCGCTCCAGGCACAGAACGAGAACAACGACAAAATCACATTCACGGGCAGCATCCAGAGCGATGTGCTCTTCCCCCAGGAAGACACCGATATAGGTGCCCGGAAATATGATGAGTGGGCGCTCACCAACAGCTACGCCGACCTCCATATGATGAGCAAGAACGTCGACGTGGGGGCAAGGGTGGAGTTCATGCGATTCCCTCTCCCGGGATATGAGAACGATTTCAAGGGATGGGGACTGGCCAACATCTATGCCAAGATGCACACCGAGAATCTCGAGATCACCCTCGGAAACTTCTACGAGCAGTTTGGCAGTGGCTTTATCCTGCGCACCTATGAGGAGCGGAGCCTTGGCATCGACAACTCGCTTCTGGGAGCACGCGTCATTGCCAAACCCCTCAAGGGTGTCACCCTGAAGGCGCTCTCGGGATACCAGCGGCGATACTGGAGCTATAACGACGCCCTCGTCTCGGGTGGCGATGTGGAACTGAGCATCGACCAGTGGTCGAAGGCCATGCAAGACAATGGCACCTTCCTCACCCTCGGCGCGTCGATGGTCAACAAGCATGAGCGCACAGAGAATATCTTTGTCGACGCCAGCCACAAACTCAACCTGCCTGAGAATGTGAACGCTTTCGATGTCAGGGCACGGGTGCAGAAAGGTAATGTGAGTGTGCTGGCCGAATATGCCCAGAAGTCACAGGACCCCACTTTCGATAATGGTTTTACTTATGGCAAAGGACATGTGGCCATGCTCTCGGCTTCTTATTCGAAGCGGGGAATGAGCCTTTTGCTACAGGCCAAACGTAGCGAGAACATGGCCTTCCGCTCCAGGCGCTCAATGAATGGCACTTCCTCGTTCCTCAACCATCTGCCGGCATTCACCCTCGACCACACCTATGCCCTGGCTGCCCTCTATCCCTATGCCACCCAGCCCAAAGGCGAGTGGGCCTATCAGGCTGAGCTGGGCTACAACTTCAAGCGCAAGACCGTGCTCGGTGGAAAATACGGCACCAACGTGAAGGTGAACTTCTCGCATGTGCACGGCATCGACAACGCAGGAAATCTTATGCCGGGCACCGACGGCATCGGCTCCGCGTTCTGGAAGTGGGGCGACGAGATGTACTACCAGGACATCAACGTGCAGATTGACAAACGGCTCACCAAGGATTTCAAGATCAATCTGATGTACATGAACCAGTTCTACAACAAGACCGTTGTGGAGGGTGAGGGTGGCATGGTCCACTCCAACATCTTCGTGGCCGATGGCAAGTACAAGTTTAACAACAAGCTCACCCTCAGGGGCGAGCTCCAGTATCTCGCCACCGGTGAGGACCAGGGCGACTGGGCTTTCGCGCTTCTCGAACTCTCGGTGCTTCCCCATTTCATGTTCACCGTGTCCGACATGTATAACTGTGGCGAGACCGACCTTCACTATTATCAGGGACTCGTGACCTACAATGTGGGCTCACACCGCATCCAGGCTGGCTACGGACGCACACGCGCGGGCTACAACTGCTCGGGTGGCGTATGCCGATACGTGCCGGCAAGCAAGGGCTTCACCATTTCGTATAACTACAATTTCTAAATCCGGATGAAAACTTTTCGACCCATATACCTGCTGCCCTTGTTGATGATGGCCACGATGGTGGCTTGCAACCACATCGACGAGGATGAGCGGTTCATCTACGTGAAACCCGTGTCGGCGAACCGCAATGTGCTCATTGAGGACTTCACGGGGCAGCGGTGTGTCAACTGCCCCAACGCCACCGACGAGATCACCAACCTCATCGGCCAGTACGGCGAGGCCACTGTCATCGCCGTAGGCATCCATAGTGGCCCTTTCTCCAAATCGGTGAGAGGGGTGCCCTATGCGCTGTGGACTGAGGATGGCGATGCCTATTTCGACTATTGGAAAGTGGAGTCGCAGCCCAAGGGAGTCATCGACCGGCGTGGAACCAGCGACTACACCTCGTGGGGCACGATCGTACGCGACGAGCTGTCGAAGACGGCGCCACTCACCCTTGAAGTGAGAGGTGGCTATGCCCCCGGTAGCAAAGAGGCCGTCATCGTCGTGCGTGCCCTTGGCACCGACGGCAACACCACGGGCCGACTGCAGGTGTGGCTCATCGAGAATGGCATCACGGCCTTCCAGTATATGCCCGACGGCAGTACCAACCGCGAGTATGTGCACAACCATGTGTTCCGCAAGGCGGTCAATGGCACCTGGGGCACCGACTTCAGCGTGAAAGAGGGCTCCGAGGCGATGGAGTCGTTCACTTGCGCCATCGACAGCGAGTGGGTGCCTGAGAATATGGAGGTGGTGGCTTTCGTCTACAACGACCAGGGCATCTGCCAGGTGACCAAAAGCAAGTTGGAGGTTCCGGCCATCATCGAATAGTAACATGTTTGTGGTATTTTGATGGAAGTTTGGCCACGAAAATAGATAAATCCGTGCAGAAAGTAGGTGTTTGAAACCAAAATGCCTACTTTTGCCCCATAATTTAGTAACAAATAGTGTGTTTATGAGAAAATTTTTACTTAGTGTTTTGATGACAGTGGTGTGCAGCATGGGTTTTGCTGCCAACATCGCCGTGGGATATTGCGACGGCCAGGTGGCCACCAGCAGTAAATACAGTGTGAGGGGAAGAGGACTGGTGAGCGCTGTCGTGCGCTTCTCTCCCGAAATCCTTTCCAAGTATGTGGGCAACGAGATCCGTGGCGTGAACGCAGGTCTTGTGAGTGATAAATTCTGCGACTCGCTCGTCGTATGGGTGCGTGAGTCGCTCGATGGCGAGAACCTCGCCCAGGGCACCATCAAACGCGGTGGAACACAGGTTCCAAAAGCGGGATGGAATGCCGTGACACTCGACAAAAGTATCGCCATTGAGGCTGGCAAGTCCTACTACATTGGATACACCTACGCACAGCGGTATAACGATGCCACCATCTCGGTGGTGGGCGTGCCTATCAGCGAGACGACCTATATCAAAAGGGGTGTTTCGGCCGCATGGGAGGATGTCAGTGCCGAAGGCGTGGGCAGCATCGAGGCCCTCGTGGATGGCGACAAGATGCCGCAGGTAGATGCCTCGCTCACTGATGCCGTGGGTATACAGCCCGCTCCTGGCGTGCTCAACATCACCACCACCATCGTGAACCGCGGACAGGTCGACCTCACCGACTACGACCTCACCTTCTCGGCCGAGGGATACAGCTATACCTACACGGCCTCTACCCTCGTGGCCAGTGGCTCCAAAGCCGTTGTCAGCTCCGTCCTCTACGACGTGCCCGACGGCGTGGGATTCGACAAGGACCTCACCGTCACACTCTCACGCGTGGCCGGTGGCGAGGATGAGACACCCGACGACAACAGCATCATCGTTAGCGTCAAGGTAAAACGCAACGTGGTGGTGGAGGAATTCACCGGCACAGGTTGCGGATGGTGCCCGCGCGGACTCGTAGGCATGGATCTCTTGCACGAGACCTATGGACTCAGCTTCGTAGGCATAGCCATCCACCAGTACAACAACTCCGACCCCATGTATCCGCGTTACAAGAACATCGGACTCGGCTCCGCTCCCTCGTGCCTCATCGACCGCGACTTCGAGTGCGATCCTTATTATGGCACCACACAGGTAGACCGCCACATTCTCGTCGACTTCCAGAATGAGATGGACAAGGGTGCGTTCGCCACGGTGAATGTAGACGCCACTTGGGACAATCCTAACGACCCGTCGGGCGTGGTGGCTACCATCAAGGTCACCTCACAGGCCAATATACCGGGCGCACAGCTTGGTATCGTGCTCCTCGCCGACAGCCTCACAGGCACTGCGAGCTCATGGAAGCAGAGCAACTACTATACCCAATATTCGGCATCCCAGCTGCCGGCCGACCTGGCCATGTTTGGCTCGGGTGGCTCACACGGACAAAGCTCTTTCTTCTGGGATTTCAACGATGTGGCCATCAACACCTACTATGAGGGTGGAAAATATGAGATGGACCTCGGCTATCTCGCACAGCGTGAGACCAAGACCGTGGAATACGAACTGGCATTCCCCACCAAGGAGCCGTTGCGCAGTGCACTCAAGCTCAACTGCATCGCCGTGGCTGCTTTCTTGGTCGACAACTCAGGAAAGATCATCAATGCCGGAAAATGCTATGTATCTGAAACAAATGGCATCCGCGACAACAAAAACATACATGAAGGCAATTTGCGAGAGGTGGCACGCTACACCCTCGACGGACGCATGGTCAACACACCGCAGAAGGGTGTGAATATCGTGCGCCTCTCCGACGGTTCCACCATCAAAGTGCTTGTCAAATAACACAACATACACTATCCTGCCACACTCGTTCCTGCAAAGTGAGTGTGGCGGGATGGTGAATATGTCAGCGAGGAATTATTCTTTTATCAACGAATAAATAGGTCAAAACGAACAACCTGAAGCCATCGATGGCCATTGTGTAACAAAATTTAAGTAATTTTTAAAAATTTGGCCTATCTCGTAATTGTTTTCGCAAAATTTGATTATATTTGCACCTTAAATAACCTGAGGAAGTGATTCCTTGGCCGACTTTGTCTTGGTTATCGTAACTTTTACACCTATACTACCGTAAACTTCTAATCATTTAAATATCTATTATTGTTTCACTAAAAAGGTTTGATATGAGTAAGAGAATTACATCTATCACAATGGGCCTGCTGGCATTGATGCTCATGCTGGCTACCCCATCCTTTGCCCAGAAGAAGAGCAATCTCGACATCAAGGCAAAGAAAACCACGGCCTTCGAACAGGCCAACATGAGAGCGGAATTCTACAAACAGCATCCCGCTATGGCAAAAGCCCCGAAAACGTTGAAGAAAGACAACTCCGGGCTGGCCAAAACCGTTGTCGGACGCCTCAGGGCACAACAGCAGAAGGCTGCTTTGAAGGCTGGCGACGGCACAGCCCTCATGGGTAACCTGATCTACGACGAGACAGGAGAGAATGGCTACGGACTCTATTCGTTCCAGTCGAATGCCACCCCCGTGCTCGACCCAATCGTGCAGGACGATAACCTCAACCTCGTCGCTGGTGGTGTGATCATCGACAACAAGTTGTATTTCGCCAACTACGAGATCTTGTTAATCTGGTACTTTATGTACCACTATGTCTACGACCTTGCTACAGGTACATGGGAGGTGATGGCCGAGGATGAGGACTTCTCCAATATCGCTGTTGGCGCCAACGTGGCATACGATGAGTCGACAAAGCTGGCCTATGGTCTGTTCTATGATGCAGAGGCTACCCAAGTGCAGTTCTGCTCCATGGACTACACCACCTGGACCAAGCAAGTCATCGGCACTGGTGTGCTGCAGCATGCCGACGAGTACCTCAACTTCTCTTGCGATGGCAAGGGCAACCTCTTTGGTGTTACCGAAAATGGTGATGTCTACAAAATTGATGTCAATACGCTCGAGGAGACCCTCTTCGCCTCTACTGGCATTAATGCTTATGCTTACATCCAGGGCGCTACCATCAATCCTGCCACCAACACCCTCTATTGGACTTTCATCCTCGAGGATGGTACCTCTGGTATCGCACAGGTCGACCTCGCTACCGGAAAGAGCACAATCGCAGGCTATTTCCTCGACGAAGTCGAGATCAGCTTCCTCGCTCCTGTTTCCAACGAGGCAGAGGCTGGCGCTCCCGGACGTGCCGTCAACCTGAAGGCTTACGTCGAGAACGACGCTCCCAACGATGTGAACGTCTCCTTCAGCCTCCCAGAGACAGCATACGATGGAGAGACCACCCTTACCGGTGTGCTTGAGTATGCCATCTACGTCAACAATGAACTCTATGTCAAGGGTTCGGGCCAGCCTGGTGCCGCCATCATCCGCAATATCCCAGGTGTGAACACTGGTAATACTGTCATCGCCGTGGTGGTGTCAAATGCCGTGGGCGAAGGTCCTACTGCCAAGACCCAGCTCTGGGTAGGTGTCGACGCTCCTAAGGCTCCAGCTCCCGCAACACTCGCCATCGATGATCAGGGCAATGCTACCGTAGAGTGGACTGCCGTCACCCTCAATGGTGCTCACCATGGCTATGTGAACACCGATAACGTGACCTACACCGTGGTTCGCTATCCCGAGGGCACTGTGGTGGCCGAAGGCTTGAAGGAAACCTCGTTGAAGGAGACCCTTGTTGACACCTCCAACCTGAGGATGGTGACTTACGGCATCTGTGCCTTGAATGGTGATGTTCCAAGCGAGGAAGCTGTTACCAACGCCGTGAAGGTGGGCGAGAGCTATGCTACTCCTGTTGGTGACGACTTCTCCGATGAGAGTTCTTTTGCTCTCTACACTGTGATTGACGCCAACAATGATGGTTGCACATGGAGTCTTGTCCAAGGTTATCCCTCGAATGAATACGATTTTGACAATGATGCCGACGACTGGCTCATCACCTCTCCCATCAAGATGGAGGCTGGCAAGCTCTATTCATTCAAGTGCAACGTGGGTGTTTACAGCACCTCATATCCCGAGCGTATCGAGGTGCTCCTCGGACAGGGCGACGACCCAACAGGATATGCCGTGCAGCTGGTCGATCCTACCGATATCCTTACCTATTCAGAGGATTTGTCCAACAACTTCTCCGTGGAGGCCGACGGCGAGTATCGCATCGCATTCCACGCCATCTCTGATGCCAATGAGTGGTATCTCCAGCTCTTCAGCTGGTCGGTGTCCGCTCCTATCGACTACGCTGCTCCCGCACAGGTCGAGAACGCTGCCCTCATCCCAGGCGAGAAGGGTGCCCTCAATGGCGTCGTTTCGTTCAACGCTCCTACCAAGACCGTGGGTGGCGACGAGCTCACTGGCACCATGAACATCCATGTCTCCGGAGAGGGATTCGGACAGTTCATCAACGACGTTACTCCTGGACAGGCTATTTCTGTGCCTGTTGAGGTGGAGAAAGACAGCGTCTACACTTACGAGATCGTGCCTTCCAACGACAAGGGCGAAGGCCTCGCCACTACCGTATCCGCATTCATCGGTGTCGACCTGCCCGGTGATATCGAGAATATTACGGCTTACGACAACTTCAATGGCTCGGCTACATTCACTTGGGATCCTGTAACCAAGGGTACTAATGGTGGCTATGTCGACCCAGAGTCGGTGACCTACCGCATCTACGCCGTGGAAGATGGCTATCTCGGCGACGTGCTTACCGAGACCAAGGAACTCTCCTATGTGCTCACTTCCGATGCTATCGACAATGGCCCGATGAGTCTCCTCCAGTTGGCATTCGCTCCCGTAGTGGATGTGGATGGCGAAGAGTATGAGGGTAGCATCCTCACAGGTGCTATCGTAGCCGGTACTCCCGATCCTATTCCTTACGCTGAGGGCTTCCCAGGTGGTAGCATCACCAACTACTGGTGGGTCAATAACCCTGTAGGTGCAAGCTGGGGTCTTGGACAGGATGACGCCAATGGCGATGGCGGCTGCGCCGCTTATCAGGTGACCGGACTGGCTGATGCTTATCTCTGCTCGGGCAAGATTTCCGTCAAGGGTGCTGCCAATCCTAAGCTTCTCTTCAAGTGGGTGGCTTTGCCAGCCAACATGACAGTGCGCGTGCTTGCCGACCGTCAGGATGGCAAGGAGCCTGTTGAGTTGAAGGTCATCAACTGCGCCGATGTGACCGACATCCAGTGGGCACAGGAGGTTATCGACCTGAGCGCCTTCGTCAACGACCCATATATCATGGTGGAATTCGAGGCCCTGGCCGATGAGCCCGGTGGTATCTTCGAGCTCGACGATATCAATATCTATGACGTCTACTCCAACGACTTGGCAGTCGACCTGACATTGCCAAGATCCGTGAACATGGGTGATGCTCTGACAGCACAGGTAATCGTGACCAACATCGGTGAGACAGCTGTGCCCGCCGGCGACTACACCGTGAACCTCTATGTCAACGACAAGCTGGTGGATTCTGCAGTGAGCGAATATGATATCCCAGCTTACAATGGTGGCGCTGGTTTTGTGTTCACCTACAACACCAATGTGTTCGATGCTACTCCTGCCTCTGTGAAGGCCGAGGTGGTCTATGCTTATGACCTCGATACCGAGAACAACGTCGACGACGGTGTGGTCAACATCCGTCAGCCGAACCTCGCACGCGTCAACGACCTCACCGCCGAGACAGGTGGATGGCCAGCAGTAGAGCTGAGATGGTCGGCTCCCGTGATTGAGGATGTGGAGAGCGAGATCGTTACCGAGGACTTCGAGGACCAGGAGATCTTCGTGCCGCTGTCAGTGGGTGGTATCACTGCTGATATCCATACCGGTAACTTCGGCAACTGGAAGCTCTACGACGGAAATGGTGTCGATACCTATTCCTTCAATGGCGCTCCTGAGTATGAGAACAGATATGCTCCGATGGCATTCCAGGTATGGAATCCTGAGGTGATTGGCTACGACCTCACCGACGAAGCTACTGTTGCCGCTATGGGTCCGAACTCTGGCGACCAGTTCCTCATGTCGTTCGCTACCACCGATTACGCGCAGTCCGACAAGTGGCTCATCTCGCCGCTGCTCTCTGGCGAGGCACAGACCATCAGCTTCTTCGTAAGCCAGAATACTACTCAATATGGTCCTGAGCTCTTCCAGGTGCTCTGCTCATCTACCGACAATGAAATCTCTTCGTTCGAGGTGGTAGGTACAGGCCAGGCCTCAACCACCGACTGGACTGAGGTAACATTCGACCTGCCCGCAGGTGCCAAGTACTTCGCTATCCGCTGCATCTCCACCGACGTCTTCGGATTCGAGCTCGACGACATCACTTATGCTGCCGCCGCTGCCAAGAAACTCGCCCTCGCTACCGAGATAACGGGTTACAACATCTACCGCAACGGCCAGCTCGTCGCTACCGTGGGTGCTGATGCTACCAGCTACATCGACATCAACGAGACCGATGGCGAGCAAACTTACTATGTGACCGTTCTCTATGGCGACCAGGAGTCGGGTCTCTCCAACGGTGCTACCGTGGTGACCGCTATCTCCGAGCTCACCAGCGACGCTTCGCTCCAGGATGCCGACATCACTGTCTATGCTACCAACGGTGCCATCGTGGCTTCCGGCAAGGGCGTATACAATGGTCTGGCTCAGGGCGTCTACGTCATCCGCAACAACGAGACAGGTCTCGTGAAGGGTGTTTCGAAGAAATAATCCTTCAACCCTGCTCCAACCATAATCAGGGCCGCATCCCAAAAGGGGGTGCGGCCCTTTTTCTAATGTCTGAACTCCTGAACTTCTGAACTCCTGAACTCCTGTAACATCTGAACTCCTCTCAACTTGCGAAAGTTGAATAATTCATAAAATCCGAAAAATACCATGGCAAAATGTATGATGTTCGGATATTTATTTGTAACTTTGTACCCTAAAGTATATACGATCAGCATTTGTAACTATTAGCTTCTTTTGGATTTGTCTATGATGACCCTTTCGAGAAGGACGTACCCGTTCTTGTTTGTCGTCTTATTGAGCTTTTCGATGATGGCCAATGCCGCGCCACGCACTAAAACTCAAATGATAGCCGCTGCCGCCGGTGCCCTACAGGCATCGCACTCTTTGCATGCGCCTTCGGCAAATGGACGCGAACTGGTCGTGCTGAAATCAAATCCCTCGGTAGCTCTCATAGGCTATGCTGACGGTGCCTATGCCGTAGTGACAGCCGACGACCGCTTTCCAGCCGTCGTGGGCGTTTCGTCTACCCCTTACTCCAACGGCTCGAACGCCAATTTCGAGTTCTGGTTGCGAAGTATGACGGCAGCCCTTGCCTATAGGACTGAGCACAACATGCCCGCCAAGATCATCGCTCCCGACCCGGCACTCTATGCTCCCTACGTGGAGCCTCTGCTCACCACCTTCTGGGACCAGCTCACTCCTTACAACAATTTCTTGCCCTCGGGCATCTATACTGGATGTGTGGCCACGGCCATGGCACAGGTGCTCAACTTCCACAAACTGCCGGAGCATGGTATTGGCACGCGCACCATCAGTGCGAAAGGCACGCCTGTAACGGCCAATTTCGAGGAAGACTACTACGACTGGGCCAATATGCGCGATACTTACCTCCATGGCGACTATACCGAGCCCGAGGCCGATGCCGTGGCATTGCTCATGCGCGACTGCGGCGTGGCTGCCAATATGCAGTATGGCAACGCCTTCGACGGGGGCAGCGGTGCTTACTCTGAGGATGCCGCAGAAGGTCTCCGCAAGTATTTCGGCTTTGAGGGTGCCAAATGCCTCACCCGGAACAGTTATTCCGAAGAGGAGTGGATGGACTTCGTGTTCAACGAGCTCAGCAATGTGGGACCCGTCTATTATGGCGGTACCGACATGTCATTCTTCTCCGGACATGCCTTTGTGCTCCATGGCTACAATGAGGAAGGACTGGTGTATGTGAACTGGGGATGGAGTGGCGACGACGACGGATTCTACGACATCTCCCTGCTCAACCCTCGAGGATACAAGTTCAGCGCCCAACAAGACATGATTATCGGCATTGAGGGCGAGGGCAGCATTGTGGCCAGCATCGACACTGTCATCACTGTGAGGAAGCCAGGCGAACTGGCCGAGAAACTCGACACACTGAAAGAACGCGTGACCTCGTTGAAGGTAGTGGGTTTGGTCAATGGCACCGACATGCGCGCTATCCGCTGGATGGCCGGCAACGACGAGAACCTTGGACGCACAAAGGGCCGTCTGCGCCAGCTCGACCTCAGCCAGGCGCAAATCGTGAAAGGTGGCGAGGCCTATATCAACGATAATGGCAGGATGCTCCATACCAGCGACCATGTGCTCACATCGAGATTGTTCTATGGTTGCCGCAGCCTGAGCCGACTCGTTTTGCCCGCCGACATCGTCAGCATCGAGCCTGGTGCCTTCGCCATGTGTCCGTCGCTGAAGGAAATCGACATCGCCAACGGCGATGACAAAACCTATATCTTCAAGAACCATACCATCTTCCCCAAAAGCGACACCTGTCGCATACAAGAGGTCCTCCCGACGTTCAAGGGCGCCTACGTCATCGACAAGGGCATCACGGCCATCGACGACTATGCCTTCGCGGGATGCACCTTGATGACACAGGTCGAGATCCCCTCGACAGTGGCCTCCGTGGGCAGCTATGCTTTCCAGGGATGCAACGGACTCTCTTCGGTCAAGATCATCAATTACGACGTACCTGAGACGGGGGCCGGCGCTGTGGATGGAGTGAATTTGGGAAACTGCATACTACGCGTGCCTGCCAGCTCGAAAGAGCGTTACAAGCGGCATTCTGTATGGGGGGCCTTTGAAAAAATCCAGGAGTTCGGCTCTGCCATCACCGCACGCAATTCCGGGCGCTTCTATGGCGACGAGAACCCCAAACTGGGCTATATGATCTCGGGCGATATCCCCAGTGGCTTTCCCGAGCTCGTTTGTGAGGCCAATGTTCATTCGCCCGTGGGCGACTATGTCATCCATGTGACTCCCGGCACGATTACCGACGAGATCGTGCAATACTTCGACGGCATGCTGCATGTGTGGGCAGCCCCGCTGAATGTGTCTGTGGGCAGCTATACGCGGTTGGAAGGCGAGGAGAACCCGGAGTTCAGGCTGAGGTATGAGGGCTTCAAGCTCGATGAGGGCATGGAGGTCATCACCACACTGCCCGTGGCCACTTGCGAGGCCGATGCCTCGTCGCCCGTGGGCACTTATGATATCGTTATCTCGGGTGGCGTGGCTCCCAACTATGATTTCAAATACACCAAGGGCACGCTCGTCGTGGAGCCCAATCCGCTGGGCATCACCGAACTGCATGACGGCAAAGGTCCTTCGGTGGTCTATACGCTTGATGGGCGCAGAATGAGGGTTGATAACCCCAGACAGTTGCCCAAAGGCATCTATATCGTGAACGGAAAGAAAGTGACAATACAATAACGCCAAGACATGATAAGGAAAGCGATTCTCCTGACAGGTTCACTCCTGCTTGCCTTTGTCGCTCTGCATGCCGCTCCAAGGACGGCCGAACAGATGAGGCAGGTGGCAGCCGACGCGCTCACCCATTCGGGTGTGATGGCACGCGTGAAAGGTCATCAGGCCGCGCTGCGTGAGATGAAGCGTACCGACGACTATGCGGTATGGGGATTCGAACAGGGCGGATTCGCTATCGTGGCTGTGGACGACCGCATGCCCGGGCTTTTGGGATACTCCGAAAAGGCTTTCCACAGCGATTCAGTCAATCCCAACTTCAGGTGGTATCTGCGCATGGTGCAGCAGGCTTCCGAGCAAACACGCAACGAGGGAAAGAAGGCTCCCGGTAATGTCGCGCCCGATACTGCCAGGTTCAAGGCCAAGGTGCCCACACTGCTCACCTCGGAATGGGGACAGGACAGGCCCTATTGGAACAACTGTCCGGTTACCACCGACACGTGTGTCACGGGATGCGTGGCCACCGCCATGGCCCAGTTGATCTACTATCAGCGGTCGCCGGAGCATGGCCACGGCTCACATTATCACAGTATGGCAGGGCTGGCTGATTTCGAGCACACCTATTACCGCTACGACCTCATGCGCGATCTCTATTATTGCGAGAGCTATACTGAGGAGGAGGCCGACGCGGTGGCCGAGCTGATGTCGCATTGTGGCATCGCAGTCGACATGAATTACTCGCCCGAGGGCTCAGGAGCCTATTCTGGTTCGGCTGAGTCGGCCTTGCGCAATTATTTCGGCTATTCCAATGCCGACATGCTCAACCGCTATTCCTATAGCGAGCGACAGTGGATGGAAATCCTCTATGAGGAGCTGAGCAACAACCGTCCGGTCTATTACTCGGGCGTGGATAACGACCCCGTGGATGGGGGAGGACATGCCTTCGTGCTCGATGGCTACGACGAGGCTGGATACGTGAGCGTCAACTGGGGATGGAATGGTACGGAGAACGGCTATTACAACATCGCCTTGCTCAACCCGCGCACCTATTCGTTCGGTGCCCAACAGGATATGATTATCGGAATCGGGGGAACGCCCTTAGAGCCAGTCAGCCTGGAGGTGACGCTCAAAACTGCCGGCACGCTGCGTAACTTCATCTCCGACGAGAACGTGTGGAAAATCACTGCATTGAAGGTGGAGGGACCCATCAACAGCTCCGATCTTGGACTTCTCCGCATGATGGCTGGAAGAAATTCCGATGGGTCGGCATCGCGCGGTCGCCTCGCCTCGCTCGACCTGAGTGGAGCTTCCATCGTGGCGGGCGGCAATCCCTACCTCACCCAGAATGGCGTGAGCTATGCCACTCGCGACAATGAGTTGGGCGACTATGCCTTCTATGGATGCCGGATGCTGCGCCATCTGGTCGTACCAAAAGGATTGCTGTCGATAGGGAAGGCGGCCTTTGGCTTCTGCACGAAGATGGAGACACTCGAAGGGCTGGAGGATAATGGGCAGTGCAACTACGTCAGCGATGGCGAGGCGCTCTACTCCCGCAAGGACACCACGCTGCTCATGATGGTGATGCCTTCGGTGAAAGGCACTTACAAAGTGAGGGATGGCGTGACGGTCATCGACGAGGGGGCTTTCTCCTCTTGCCAGCAGATAGCAGAACTCCTCATACCCTCGACGGTCAGCCGGATCGAGAACAATGGTCTCTACAATGCATGGAAACTGCGCATGATCAAGGTGTTCGCAAAAGAGCCCATCGAGGTGGGTGCCGACGTGTTCTATGGCATAAGGAAAAGCATGTGCAAGCTATATGTGCCTGCCGGAAGCAAGAACAAGTATAAGCAGCACGCCGGATGGGGTGACTTCTACAAGGAGGGAAACACCGTGTACGACAACATCTTGGAGTTTGGCTCGGCCATCAGCGCACGCAACGCCGGAAAGTTCTATGGCGACTCCTTGCCTAAGTTGGGCTACTCCATCAGTGGTGATATGGTGACGGGTGTGCCCGAGGTGTGGTGTGATGCCGACGAGCATTCACCTGCCGGCACCTATGTCATCCACCTGGAAAGGGGAACGGTGGTCGACGAGATCGTGGAGTTCTCGGATGGTGTCCTTACAGTGTGGAAAGCACCGCTTAAAGTGTCGGTGGGTGAGTACACACGCTATGAGGGTGAGGAGAACCCAGATTTCGAAATCAGCATCACGGGCTACAAGCTCGACGAGGACGCGTCGGCGCTCACCCTTTTGCCCAAGGCCTCGTGCGAGGCCACCCCGCAGTCGAAGCCTGGCGAGTATCCCATTGTCATCAGTGGTGGCGAGGCCGACAACTATGAGTTCCGCTACACCCAGGGCGTGCTCAAGGTGTTGCCCGACCCAACAGGAATTACGTCAATTCAAAGCGATGCATTAGAGAATGCAAGTGTTACTGATATTTACACATTAGACGGTCGTAAAGTACTGTCATCGGATAACAGCCTGAAGGATTTGCCTCCAGGAATATATGTCATCAAAAGAAAGAAGTTAATAGTGAAATAAGTGACCTTTTTTAAGTTTTGAATGGATGGGGGCAGCGGCGATTGGTTCGTCGCTGTCCTATTTTTTTATAGGAGTTCAAGGAGTTCAGGAGTTCAGACAATAGTCCGTAATCACCGCGCCAGACTCAATGGTTGTTAGTTGTGGTAATGTCTGAACTTCTGAACTTCTGAACTCCTTGAACACCAAGAAAAATCATCTTAGAATCTGCAATAGCTCGCTGAACCGGGCTATCCGCACTAAATGGGGATGGTCGAACTCCTCTATACGCTCGTGCTCCCACGTCAGTTCGAAGGGGATGTGCACGGCATGGCCACCGAGCCGCAACACGGGTTCGATGTCGCTCTTGAAACTGTTGCCCACCATCAGCAGCTCGTCGATGCCAATGCCAAAGGTGGCACAGAGCTCACGGTACTGGCGGGGCGTCTTGTCGGCCACCACTTCCACACGGTCGAAATAGTCCCAAAGGCCCGAACGCAGCAGTTTGTTCTCCTGGTCGAGAATCTCGCCTTTGGTGAACACCACCATCTTGTAATGGCCCCTGCCTCGCAGGGCCTTCAGCGTGGAGTCCACACCCTCAAGGGGCGTGGCGGGAAGGCGCAGCAGACTGCGGCCCAGCTCCTGGATGGCAAGCAGGGTGGTGGCATCAATGCGGCCACCGCTTACCTTCACGGCGTTCTCTACCAGCGACAGGGTGAACGCCTTGCTGCCATAGCCCAGTTCGGCCATGTTCTTCGTCTCCGTCTTGAACAGCTCGGCCGAGATATGCTGTTCGTCGCCATAAGGAGCGAGCATGTCGCAGTATTGGCGCTCCACGGCCACGAAATGCGACTGGCAGTCCCATAGCGTGTCGTCGGCGTCGAAAGCCAATACTTTGATGAAGTCGGTCCTCATGTCTTGTGTGTAGGTTACCTGATAAACAGCAGTTCGCGGTATTTGGGCAGGGTCCAGCACTCGTCGCTCACGATGAGCTCAAGCTTGTCTATCTCATACCTTATTTCTTCCATCTTCGGCTCCACCGTGTCGTGGTAGGCAATGGCCTTCTCACGCTCTGAGGCAATCTTGTTGGCCACCTTGCGGGCGTTCACCAGCTCCTCCACACCGGTCTCGATGGCCTGGGTGCGCTCGGCTATCTCCTTGATGATGCCTTTGTTGCGGGCCGTAAGCAGGTCGGCCTCCTCTTTCGAGAAAATCTCATACATGTTGAGCACGTTCTTGGCCAACTGGCTCTGATACTGGGTGGCGATGGGGATGATGTGGTTCATGCTCAGGTCGCCCATCACACGGGCCTCTATCTGCACCTTCTTGGTGTAGGTCTCCCATTTCACCTCGTTGCGGGCGGCCAGCTCCTTCGCGTTCATCACATTCTGGCTCTCGAACATGCGGATGGTCTCGGGCTTCAGGTAGTTGTCGAAAATCAGCGGACAGCTCTTCTCCACGTCAAGGCCGCGGCGGGTGGCTTCCACCACCCATTCGTCGCTGTAGCCGTTGCCATCGAAATGGATGGGGCGGCAGGTCTTGATGTCGTCGCGTATCACATCGATGATGGCGCCCGTCTGGTCCTCGCCCGAGGCGATGAGGGCGTCGACGCGCTCCTTGAAACTGACAAGGGCCTCGGCCACGGCAGCATTGAGGGCAATCATCGCAGAGGCGCAGTTGGCCTCCGAACCTACGGCGCGGAACTCAAAGCGGTTGCCGGTGAAGGCGAATGGACTGGTGCGGTTGCGGTCGGTATTGTCGATGAGCAGTTCGGGTATCTCGGGGATGTCGATCTTCATCCCTTGCTTGCCGGCCATGCTGAAGAGGTCTTTCTTGTCGGCTTTCTCGATGTGGTCGAGCAACTCGCTGAGTTGCTTGCCCAGGAACGACGAGATGATGACGGGAGGGGCCTCGTTGGCACCTAAGCGGTGGGCGTTAGTGGCACTCATGATCGAGGCCTTCAGCAACCCGTTGTGGCGGTAGACGGCCATCAGGGTCTCTACGATAAACACCACGAAGCGGAGGGTGTCCTCGGGGGTCTTTCCCGGACTGTGCAGCAGGATGCCCGTATCGGTGGAGAGGCTCCAGTTGTTGTGCTTGCCCGACCCGTTGATGCCGGCGAAGGGCTTCTCGTGGAGCAGCACGCGGAAACCATGCTTGCGGGCCACGCGCTTCATAAGCGACATGAGCAGCATGTTGTGGTCTACGGCCAGGTTGGTCTCCTCGTAGATGGGGGCCAACTCGAATTGGTTGGGAGCCACCTCGTTGTGGCGGGTCTTGCAGGGGATGGAGAGTTCGAGAGCCTGTATCTCGAGGTCTTTCATGAAGGCCTGCACGCGGTCGGGGATGGTGCCGAAGTAGTGGTCGTCCATCTGCTGGTTCTTGGCAGAGTCGTGACCCATCAGCGTGCGGCCGGTGAGCATCAGGTCGGGACGGGCACTGTAGAGGCCCTCGTCGACGAGGAAATACTCCTGCTCCCATCCCAGGTTGCAGGTCACCTTCTTCACGTTGGGGTAGAAATAGTGGCACACCTCGGTGGCGGCATTGTTCACCGCGCGCAGCGCACGCAGCAGCGGGGCCTTGTAGTCGAGGGCCTCGCCAGTATACGAGATGAAAATGGTGGGGATACAGAGGGTGTCGTCGATGATGAACACGGGCGATGTGGGATCCCAGGCCGAGTAGCCGCGGGCCTCGAAGGTGTTGCGGATGCCACCGCTGGGGAAGGAGGAGGCGTCGGGCTCCTGCTGCATGAGCAGCTTGCCGCTGAATTGCTCTATCATCCCGCCTTTCCCGTCGTGCTCGATGAAGGCGTCGTGCTTCTCGGCGGTGCCTTCGGTCAGGGGCTGGAACCAATGGGTGTAGTGGGTCACGCCGTTCTCCTCGGCCCACTGCTTGATGCCCTTGGCCACCTCGTTGGCTATCGACCGGTCGAGCCGTGCGCCGTTGTCTATCACGTCGGTGAGTTGCATGTACACCTCGCGGGGGAGATATTTGAACATCTTGTCGCGGGTGAACACATACTTGCCGAAATACTCCGAAGGGCGCTCGTTGGGCGAGGCGACTTCAAGGGGCTTTTTTTTGAAAGCCTCTTCCACCACCTGGAATCTTAGATTTGCCATGTTCTCAGAATCTTTTACCTTTGGTTTGTTCTTACATGATTCCCATCCACCTGAGGATGTCGTTGAGGTTGGCCACCACCATCAGCAAGACGAGGATGGCAAAACCCACGTATTCGGCACGCGCCATGAACTTGTCGCTGGGCTTGCGGCCCGTAATCATCTCGTAGAGCAGGAACAGCACATGACCGCCATCGAGGGCGGGGATGGGAAGGATGTTCATGAATGCGAGGATGATGCTCAGGAAGGCGGTCATGTTCCAGAACACCTGCCAGTTCCAAGTCTCTGGGAATAGGCTGCCAATGGTGCCGAAACCGCCCAGCGACTTAGCACCGTCGGCGGTGAACACGTATTTCAGGTCGTCCACATAGCCGCGAAGCACGCTCAGGCCGTACTTGATGCCTGCGGGGAAACTCTCAAAGAATCCGTATTTCAGCTCGGTGGGCTTGTAGTAGGTGTATATAGAGCTTTGCACCACGCCCAGCATCATTTTCTCGTCGAGCATGGTGCGGATGGTGTCGCAGCGCCCGGTGGCACCACGGGTGTAGACGATGCTCAGCGCCCGGTATTTCAGGCTGTCTTCCTTCGTCGCCTTGGCCGTGACGATGTCGTTCAGGCGGCTGATCTGCAGGAGGAAGTCGCTCCATGTCTCTATCGTGGAGTCGTTCACTGAGAGCAGTTTGTCGCCCTTCGCCAACCCGGCTTTGTCAGCAGGGGTACCGGGCAATACGGAGTCGATGACGCAAGGCACATAGGGCTGCACGAAGGTGGGCTGTGTCTTCAGCATGTCGAGCAGGTTGAGGTCGCCGGGAAGGGTGAGCGACATCTTCTTGCCCTCGCGGATGATGTCGACGCGCTCGGCCTCGGAGAGACTGCGGTAGAGGTCGACGTCGAACCGCGTGAAGGTCTTCTTGTCGGTGCCCAGCAGGATGTCGCCATCCTTGAACCCCAGGGCCTTGGCGTCGGCGTTGAACTTCATGCCCATCGTCATGTCCTTGGTCTGGATGTAGGAGTCGCCCCAGTAGAAGAGCACCATGGAGTAGATGAACAGGGCGAGCAGGAAGTTTACCAGCACGCCACCAATCATGATGAGCAGGCGCTGCCATGTGGGCTTCGTGCGGAACTCATAGGGCTGGGGCTCGTCGCTGAGCTGCTGGTTGGTCTCGTCGATCATTCCTGAGATGGCGCAGTAGCCGCCAAGGGGGAGCCAGCCGATGCCATACTCCGTGCCCACATATTCCTTCTCTTTGTATTCATTGCCATTCTCGTCTTTTTTCGTGACCTCGGGCACCACCACGGGCTCTTTCTTGAACAGGCGGCGGAACCAGGTGTCGTAGGTGCTGAAGAGGTGGAACTTGGGATTGAAGAAGATGTAGAAGCGTCTCACCCTCACCTTGAATAGCTTGGCAAAGAAGAAATGGCCGCCTTCGTGAAGCAGCACGAGGAGGGATATCGAAAGGATGAACTGAACTAACTTGATTAAAAATACACTGTTCATGTCGTTTTCTTGGTTCTGGTTTGGTGGTGCCTCGCAGCACCATGAATGGGTTGTCGTTTATTTGATCAGGCTGGCGGCGATGCGGCGTGCCTCGGCGTCGGTCTGCACGTAGGTGTCGTAGGATGGACTGGGGTCGAAGGGGGTAAGCTTCATGGTCTGCTCGATGATGGCGCCCATGTCGAGGAACCCGCAGCGGTCGTCGAGGAAGGCGCGGTTCACCACCTCGTTGGCGGCATTCACGATGCAGGGCATGTTGCCGCCACGGCGGATGGCCTCGAAGGCGAGAGCCAGACAGTGGAATTTCTCAAGGTCGGGCTCAAAGAACTCCAGCGGGTGCTTGAAGAGGTCGAGCCGCTCGCTGCTCAGTGACAGGCGCTGGGGGAAGGAGAAGGCATACTGGATGGGCAGCCGCATGTCGGGCACGCCAAGCTGGGCTTTCACCGAACCGTCGCGGAACTGCACAGCACTGTGCACGATCGACTGGGGGTGCACCAGCACCTGGATGCGGTCGGCAGGCACGCCGAAGAGCCATTTTGCCTCTATCACCTCGAATCCCTTGTTCATCATCGACGCACTGTCGATGGTGATCTTTGCACCCATGTCCCATGTGGGATGGCGCAAGGCATCGGCCTTGGTCACATGAGCCAGCTCGTCGACCGACTTCGTGCGGAACGGACCGCCGCTGGCCGTGAGCAGGATTTTCTCTATCTCGTTGCAGTCCTCGCCCACCAGACTCTGGAAGATGGCGGAGTGCTCACTGTCGACGGGGATGATGGGGGCATGGTGCTGGGTGGCCAACTGGCAGATGAGCTCGCCGGCCACCACCAAGGTCTCCTTGTTGGCCAGGCAGATCTTCTTGCCTGCCTTGATGGCGTGGATGGTGGGCGACAGTCCGGCAAAACCTACCATGGCGGTGAGCACCATGTCGATGGGACCGGCCTCCACAATGTCGTCGAGGGCGCGCGCGCCGGCATACACCTTGATGTCGGGGAGGTCGGCGAGAAGGGTTCGCAACTCGTCGTAGTGGGCCTCGTTGGCGATGACCACGGCGGCGGGACGGAACTTCCGGGCTTGCTCGGCCAGTTCGCGCACGCGGTTGTTGGCGGTGAGGCAGTACACCTCATACAGGTCGGCATGCTCCTCGATCACTTCGAGTGCCTGGGTGCCTATCGACCCGGTGGAGCCTAAAATGCATATTTGTTGTTTCTTTTCCATTGTTTCGTTTGTTTGCTATAGTTCGAGCAATCCCTCGGGCAGCCGCATGGTGATGACGCGTTGCTCGCGGTCGATGTCGTCGATGAAATCGTCGGTGGCGGGAACAAGCAGGCTGGCTCCCTCAGGGGTGATCACCTCAAACAGGGTGTTGATGGTGCTCAGGTCTACGGCGCTGATCTCGCCCACATCCTTACCCGTGGTGGCATCGGTGATGTGGAAGCCCACAATCTCGTTCCAGGTCAGTTCGCCGTCGTCTTCGCCAACCAGTTCGCGGGCGAAGAAAACGTCACAGCCTGTCAGTTCGGTGGCTTTCTCGGCACTGTCGATGCTCTCAAACTTCACCAGGGCGGTGTCGTCGTTGCGGAAGCGGTATTCCTCGAAGAAGAAAGGCACGAGGATGCCGTCGACCTCAAGAAACAGATAGTCGGCATCGGTGCGGTCGAACACGTCGTCGGTGAAGTGGAATGTCACCTCGCCCTTCACACCGTGGATCTTTCCTATCCGTCCGATTTTGAATACGTCGTCGTGGCTGATCATAATGACTGCTATCTCACTCGCTCAATGTGGGCGCCAAGTTGGCGTAGGCGGTTCTCGATGTCCTGATAGCCACGGTCTATCTGCTCGATGTTGGCGATGCGGCTCGTGCCATTGGCACTGAGGGCGGCGATGAGCAGGGCTATGCCGGCGCGGATGTCGGGACTGGTCATGCGGCCTGCCCGCAACTGTATCTTGTGGTCGTGGCCCACCACCACGGCGCGGTGAGGGTCGCAAAGGATGATCTGCGCGCCCATGTCGATGAGCTTGTCGACGAAGAAGAGGCGGCTCTCAAACATCTTCTGGTGGATGAGCACGCTGCCCTTGGCTTGGGTGGCCACCACCAGGAGCACCGAGATGAGGTCGGGGGTGAGGCCTGGCCAGGGGGCATCGGCGATGGTCATGATGGTGCCGTCAATGAACGAGTCTACCTCATAGGTGTCGTGATGGGGGATGAAGAGGTCGTTGCCATGAGCCTCCACGCTCACGCCCAGGCGGCGGAACATCTCGGGGATGATGCCGAGATGCTGGAGCGACACGTCCTTGATGGTGATGCCGTCGCCCACCATGGCGGCCATGCCGATGAACGAGCCCACCTCGATCATGTCGGGCTGGATGGTGTGGGTGGTGCCATGGAGCTTCTCCACACCCACGATGGTGAGCAGGTTGGAGGCGATGCCGCTGATGCACGCGCCCATGTTGTTGAGCATATGGCACAACTGCTGGATATAGGGCTCGCAGGCGGCATTGTAGATGGTGGTGGTGCCCTCGGCGAAGACCGAGGCCATGATGATGTTGGCGGTGCCGGTGACTGATGCCTCGTCGAGCAGCATATGGCAGCCTTTCAGCTTGTCGGCCCTCAGCTCAAACACGTCGCGGCCGTCGATGCGGTCGAAACTGGCGCCCAGGTAGCCGAAACCCAGGAAGTGGGTGTCGAGACGGCGACGGCCTATCTTGTCGCCACCGGGCTTGGCAACCACGGCACGGTGGAAGCGCGAGAGCAGCGGACCAATCATCAGCACGCTGCCGCGGAGTGATGAGCATTTCTTCACGAACTCATCGCTCTCCAGGTAGTCGAGATGTAGGTCGTTGGCCTGGAACGTGAAATCGCCAGGGGCATTCTTGCTCACTTTCACGCCCATGTCGAGGAGCAGCATAATCAGGTTGTTCACATCAAGGATGTCGGGGATATTCTTGATGCGCACCTCCTCGTCGGTAAGCAGGCAGGCGCTGATCACTTGCAGCGCCTCGTTCTTGGCTCCCTGGGGGGTAATGGTGCCACGCAAAGGGTGGCCGCCCTCTATGATAAACGACTGCATGTGGCTATTTCTTCTTCTTGCGTTTCTCGTTGAACTCTCTCTCGTTGATCTTCTCGAAAGTGAATTTCTTCAGGTCGAGCTGTATCACTCCGTCGGTGAAGCGGGCAAGGTCGGAGGCCACCTTCTCGTCGTCGGCAGAGCCATGGCTCCACTGGTAAAGGCTGCGCTTCATGTGGTTGGCGGTGATGCGCACCAACTCGTCGCGCTCGGCACCGGCAGGCATCGTCTTGAGTTTCTCAAACACCTCGAACATCATGTTGCCATAGTGGCGAACGGGTATGTCGCGCATGGGGTAGGCCAGAGGCTCGGGCTTCGTGGCGATGACGGCGGCCATGCTCACATCGTAAGGGTAGTCGATGTCGAGCTGGAACCCGCTCATCAAGGCCAGGTGGTCCCACAGCTTCTGCTTGTGGTTGGCACTGTCGCCACTCTGCGGCACCATGCGTTCCATGACGGCAATGATGGTCTCTGCACAGCGCTGGCGCTCCTCCTTGGTGGGGAGCGAGATGGCATGTTCAACCATCTTCTGCACCTCGCGGCCGTATTCGGGCAGCACGAGCTTGTCGCGCTGGGTGTTGTAGTCTAATCCTTCTATGTTCATTTTGATCGTTGATTTCGTTGTTGGCTTGGGCACAGGGTGCCTAAAGCAGTTTCTTGGGGGTCTTGGCCACAAAGTCCTTCAGGTAGAAGGGGGTGAAGTAGGCCACGTCTTCATATTGCCCGAGGGCGATGCGCTTCTCTGCCAGCGGAAACATGTATTTGGCCAGGGGCTTCTTCCCGTTCAGCAGACGGGCATTGGGATGGTTGATGGTCTCCATGCACTTGGCCGCCCCGTTGCCAAAGAAGTAGACGGGGTGCTGGTCGAGCCACTCCTTGTAGGTGAGCCCGTCGACAACGTCGGCCTGGGTGCCACGCACCTCGCGGAGGGCACGGCTGTAGATGGCGGAGTAGACCTCCATGCGCCGGGCGTCGATCATCGGACAGAGCAGGGCGTCGTCTTCCAGCTCTTCGGAGAGCAGCACGGGCACGCAGAGCAACTCGAGCGTGGGGATGGAGATGAGACGCAGGTCGCGGCCATAACATATGCCCTTGGCCATCGACACGCCAATGCGGAGACCTGTGTATGAGCCGGGGCCACAACTCACTGCCACGGCATCGAAGGGGATGGCGTGGTTGTCGGTGAAAGAGAGGGCCTCGTCGACGAATGAGCCCAGACGCTCGGCATGGTTATGGCCTTCCAACTCTTCCTTGTGGAAGATGCAGGCACCATCCTGACTCACAGCCACAGAGCATGCGTCGGTGCTAGTGTCGATATTCAATATACAAGACATCTCGTGGAAATTATCTTTCTTACCTAAATAAATAAAGTGCAAAAATACTGATTTTTCCGCAGAAATGTGTATTTTTGCATAAATTTCTATTGCGCTTGGCAGATTTTAAGGTTTCCTTTGCACTGCATGGCAATTATTTTGCAAATATTAAAATTTAGAAGATGATACAATCGATGACCGGCTACGGAAAAACAGTCGTGGCCTATAAGGAGAAGAAAATCCATGTCGAGGTGAAGTCGCTCAACAGCAAGTCGCTCGACCTCTCCACACGTATCTCACCGCTCTATAGGGAGAAGGAGATGGAAATCAGGCAGAAAATCGCCAAGGCGCTGATAAGAGGGAAAATCGATTTCTCCATTTGGATTGAAAAGGAGGCGGGTACCGATGCCACGCCCATCAATACGCTGCTTGTCGAAAACTACTATAGGCAAATCAAGGAGATTGCCGGGAAGACGGGTATTCCCGAGCCTGCCGACTGGTTCTACACCCTTCTCCGACTGCCCGACGTGACCACCAAGACCGAGGTCGAGGTGCTCGACGACGAGGAGTGGGAGGTGGCATGCTCTGCCGTCGACGACGCCTTGGCGCAGCTCGTGGAGTTCCGCAAGCAGGAGGGTGCCGCCCTGGAGCGGAAATTCCAGGCCATCATCGATACCATAGCCCAGTTGCTGGCCGATATCGAACCCTATGAGAAGTCGAGGGTCGAGAAAATCAGGGCACGCATCATCGATGGCTTGTCGGCCATCCCCGAGGTGGAATACGACAAGAACCGGATGGAGCAGGAACTCATATACTATATCGAGAAGCTGGACATCAGCGAGGAGAAACAGCGCCTGGCCAACCACCTGGAGTATTTCCGCCAGACGATGGCCGAGGAGCAGAGCCAGGGCAAGAAACTGGGATTCATCGCCCAGGAAATGGGGCGCGAGATCAATACCACGGGCTCGAAGAGCAACCAGGCCGAGATGCAGAACATCGTGGTGAGGATGAAGGACCAGCTCGAGCAAATCAAGGAGCAGGTGCTCAATGTGCTGTAGGGTGACTTGTCATCAGGGAAATTGCTGGGGAAGGCTGGATTCAGAACCGCCTCGATTTCATCCAGAGCGACAGTAACGGGTCGGATATGGAATAGAATCCTTCCTTACGTGTGATAAGGTCATAATCGAGCAATTTCTTTGCCGCGGCTTGAATGGCACTTGCCGATTTTAGACTATGGCGTTTGATGAATTTGGAGGTGGTGATTCCCTTAATAGGCTCCTTTTCTTTATTGAGGGCGTAGAGCAGTTCTTTTTGTGTCTCAGTGACAAAGGCAAGCTGCTCGCGGAATCTTGGGTCACATTCCTCGATATAGTTGTTGATGATTTTTTCTATGGTAGGGAGGTCGCACCGCTCACCTTGGGGAGTCATATTGAAGGATTCTTTCATTATGCGCTGTAGATAGAGCGTTACACCTGAGAAAATGTCGTATACACGGTGGATTGCCTCACGCTCGATGTCTTTGCCATTGGCGTGGAAATGGTGTGCTACAAATTCTTCGTAGATGGGTTCTTCGATGGGAGAAAGCACAATCGAGCGCGCACTCATGTAGAAAGGTCTCTTCTCAGAGAAAAACATTTCTTCCATAAGCCTGCGCTGGCTACCTGAGAAAATGAAATTGGCATTGTTCAGATTCTGAATATGGGAGCGCAGAAGTGCTTCCACGTTTTTTTCCGGATATTTGGTGATTTGTTGGAATTCGTCAAATACAATCACACAACGCTTGTCGGCATTGTCTATCACCTGGAATATCTCCTTGAGCGTATAATCGGGACGAGAGATATCTCCTAACTTGATATCGAAAGTGGGTGTATTTTGTATGGGGTCGAAACCAAAACTGGCACTTAACGAACGCAAACTACTGGTAAAGAGTTTCATCATCTTGGCACTCCGGGTGGCGATAGTGTCGAAGACAACAGCTCCAAATAATTGGATGAATTCACGGAAAGTGGAGGTGTGAAGAATGTCTATGGTAAGGGTGATATGGTTGTGGGCAATCTCCTTTTTCTCAAAACAGTGGTCTATCAATTTCGATTTGCCCATCCTGCGCTGAGACATCAGCACAATGTTTTCCTGACTAGTCAGGTTTTGGATAACCTGCCTTGTCTCTTCTTGGCGGTCGCAGAAATATGCAGCGGGAATCTTGCCCGAAACAATGAAAGGGTTGATATTTGTTGTCATGGGGTTAAGGGTTGGTTGTCGACTGCGAATATAAGTATTTTTTTTATTCTAGAAAAATTATTCTAGAAAAATTATTTTTTTTGAATAAATTTTTGAGGCTCCGTTTTCATGAAAAACCCGGAGGAATCTGATGACAATTAGAAAAATTGTTTTAATTTTGTGTGCTGATAGTTGATGGGCATCATTTACCCAAAGATGCCTTCATATATCGATTCCTGTAACGAAACAACGCCAAGCAAATGAATAGGAAAAAGAACATTAGCGATGCCCGGAAAGGGGCTTTTATCATTGTCTCGGCCCCCAGTGGGTCGGGGAAGAGCACCATCATCAAATGGCTGATGGACAACCATCCCGAGCTGAACCTCTATTTCTCGGTGAGCTGCACCAGCCGCCCGCCAAGGGGCAGCGAGCAGAATGGGGTGGAGTATTTCTTCCTGTCGCCCGAGGAATTCCGCGAGCGCATCGCCAACGACGAGTTCCTGGAGTATGAGGAGGTCTATGCCGACCGCTTCTATGGCACGCTCAAGGCGCAGGTAGAGCAGCAGGCCGAGAACGGACAGAATGTGGTGTTCGATGTCGACGTGAAGGGTGGATGCAACATCAAGAAGTATTATGGCGACAGGGCATTGAGCCTTTTCATACAGCCTCCTTCGGTCGAGGCACTGCGCGAGCGCCTGGTGAACAGGGGCACCGATACCCCCGAGGTGATAGAGAGCCGTTTGGCCAAGGCTGAGTATGAGATGACGTTCGCTCCGCAGTTCGACCATGTGGTGGTGAACGATGTGCTCGAGGTGGCCGAGGCCGAGGCTTTGCAAATCATCAAGTCTTTTCTTGGGGCTTAATCAAAGAGGCATGGCTGGCTGCGAACGGAAAAGGAAAATCCGCACGGGCATCTTCGGTGGTACGTTCAATCCCGTACACAACGGCCATGTGGCACTGGCGGCGCGCATCCTGAAGGCAGCGCGGCTCGATGAGGTGTGGCTCCTGCTCACTCCACAGAACCCGTGGAAGAAGGACAGCGTGCTCCTCGACGACGACCTGAGGCTTGAGATGCTGCAGGCTGCCGTGAAAGAAGAGAAAGGCTTGGTGGCGAGCGACTTCGAGTTCTCCCTGCCCAAGCCATCCTACACATGGAACACGTTGCAGGCCTTGACAGCCACCTATCCCGACCGGCGGTTCACCCTCATTATCGGGGCCGACAACTGGGTGGGGTTCGAGCGGTGGTATGAGCATGACAAGATTCTGGCCAATCATCACATCGTGGTCTATCCCCGAAAAGGGAGCGATGTGGATGCCGCCACACTGCCCCGCAACGTGAAGCTGCTCAATACCGAGCTTTACGAGGTGAGCAGCACCGAGGTGCGTGACCGCGTGAGCCAAGGCTTGCCCATCGACCATCTGGTGCCACCTCCGGTGGCCACCCTCATCTCCCAAAAAGGCTATTACCTCCCCAGCCCATAGTGCCCATCAAGCCCATTATGCCCATCAAGCCCATTATGCCCATATTGCCCATATAGCCCATTATGCCCACAATGCCCATATAGCCCATCACCCCCCCATAAAAAAAGCCATCCCCAGGAATTTTCCCAGGGATGGTTTTTTATTGATTAGCGTCGATTACTGTGCTTTCTCGTGCGAGAAGTAGATACCTCCACAGAGCTCGATGGTGCCCTTGTAGGTGTCTTTGTAACCAATCATCGTCAGCTTGTCGCCCACCTCGATGCCGGCGGCGGCGAGGAAGTCCTTGCGGAAGTCACCCGTTGCACCGTAGCCGGGATAGCAGCCGTAAACATACAGGCGGTTGGTGCCGTCGGTAAGATAGAGGTTGCCATAAGTGGTGTCGGCGATTTCGTCGATCGTACCGGTCACCTTGTAGTAGGTGTCCTTTGAGTCGGGCTTGGCCAGGAAGTCGGCGATGCTGATCTCGGTCACGGCATACTTCAGGTTCTCAAACGTTCCGGAAACCATCTGGGGAGTGTCTTTATAGGCTCCGCGCTGACCTACTACGGTCACGATGTCGCCCACCTTGGCACCAGCCTCAATGAAGCCTTCTGCACGGTAGACGAGCACTTTGCCCGAGTAGTCCTGCACGTAGAAGCTCTTGCCCTGCTTGTCGCTGGTGTAGAGCTCGGTGATGACACCGGTGATGCGGTATTGGGTGGTGCTTATCTCGGCATCGAGGAATCCCTCGACGGTCACCTCTACGATTGCTCCCTTCTGGCTGATGGTGGCCTCGGCAGAGTAGTTCTTCTTGCCGTCGGTGGTGTTGAAGTGCACGGTGGCACTGCGGTCGCCACCAGCATTGGGCAGGGCACGGAAGGTGACGGTGGGTGTATTGCCTACTGTGGAAGCGACAACGCCAAGCCAGCTCTTGGCCTCGGCGGGGATGTCAACGGCCACGCCTGAACCCTTGCAGGTGAGGTGGGCAACAATCTCGCCACCTTCAAGAGGCAGCTCGTCGGTCTTGACACCGGCCACGGTGAGGGAGTCGCACTTGATCAGCGACTTCTCAATCTTCACAACGGTCACGTCTACAAGTTCCACGGTGCCGTTGTAAGTGGTCTTCGGACCCTCCACAGTAATCTGGTCGCCTACCTCGAGGCCCCAGCTGAGGAAGTTCTTGGTGCCACCCTTGGCGTCGAGCGTGCCATAGATATACAACTCGCCGGTGCCATCGTCCATGTACCAGTTGCCATAGGTGGTGTTCACGATCTTGGTCACCGTACCGGTCACGCGGTAGGTCTTCGAGTCGGGACCAGCCAACACCTCGGCGCAGGTGGCGTTCGAGACAGTGGCAATGCCCTGGATGATGTTGATGCGCTGGGTCTTGCCTGCACAAGTGATCAGCACCTCGGCGGTGCGGCCCTCACCGGCATCGGCCGTGAAGGTGATGGTTCCGTTGCCCGAACCAGAGGCAGGCGATACGGTGAGCCATTCGGGAACCTCTGAGACCGTCCAGTCGCCGCTGGCCTTGATGTCGATGGATGTGGAGCCACCGCTGGTGTTCAGGCTCACATACGATTGCGACACGCGTATCTCGTCGAAGTATGTCGGGTCATTGTCGTCGGAGCAACCTGTAAACATAGCAGCAATCACTGCTACGAAGAACGGAAAGAAATATTTGAGTTTCATAATGGATTGATTCTTTGTTCTTTACGCTTAATTGAAGATGTATCTTATACCGACAGAGGCATACCAGCACTGACCGATGTTGTGGTTGGGTGTCCAGGTCTTGGTGCTGCCGTTGATAGAAGAAGGAGTAGAGAAGGTGGCATAGCCATCGGCATCCACACCTTCATACTTCAGAATGCGGGCCTCGGTGCCAATCTCTGGGTTGAGGAACTTGGCTACGCCCCAGCTCGAGTTGAAGAGGTTGAGCACGTTCTTGATATCGAACGAGAGCTGCAGCTTGTGGCTGGTCTTGCCCACATTCACCTTGAAGTCGTGCTTGTAGGCGAAGTCGATGCGGTGCACCCAGGGACTGTAGACGCTGTAGGGCTCGGCATACTCTCCCTGATGGCTGCTCAGGTAGTTGTCGTTGTGGACGAAGGCCATGAAACGCTGGGCATCGTCGTCGGAAACGAAGCGGAACTGCTTGTTGGCCACCTCGCCATCGGTCGGGATATAGAGGGCGTCGTAGTTGTAGCCGTCGCTGTTCATGTCGTTGAGGAGCATGTAGGAGTAGTTGTAGCCACCTTGCCAGGTCTCATAAATAAGGCTGTAGTGGTTGCCGCTCTTGTCGTGAAGGGTGGCGCTGGCCACTACACGGTTGGGAGTCACATACTGCGAGTTGTGCAGCTTGATGTTGTTGGGGCCTTCCACGGTGGGAACATAGGTGAAGGCCGACTCGGCGGCCGAACCAGGCATACCTGTCACCTCCTTCGACACGGTGTGTGTGTAGGCGGCCATCAGGTCGAGCCACTCAAATGGCTGGGCGGTAAGAGTCAGGTTGGCCGACCATCCGTAGCCCTTGCTGGTGTTCTCAAGAACGAAAGCCTTGGTGCCTGTGCGGAATCCGGCAGGGAAGATGGGACGGTTGTCCACACCATTGAAGCGGGCGTAGCCACCGACAGAGGGAATGGCCCAGTCGGAAATGCAGTTGTCGTGGATCTTCTTGTTGAAGATACCCTCAACAGTCACCGTGAAGGGGAAGCTGACGGGAATCTGGTAGTCGACGGCAACCGAGGTCTTCCATACCTGTGGCATCTTGAAGTCGGGGTCGACGGCAGAGATTGAAGAGGGCACGGTGCCCATCTCGGGAGTCACGTGCGAGGGATAGCCCATCGAGAACAGCTTGTTCTGCAGGGCGGCGACGGAGGCACGACCGTCCTCGGTCACCAGACCACCGGCAAACTGGCTCATGTCGATATAGCGGTTGCCGTTGGCATCTGTCGTATAGGCACCAGAGTAGTTCTCATAGCCCTTGGTGGCCGAATTGGTTTTGCCATCCCATACCTTGGTTTTGCCGTTGAGCTGGGCCTGATACTGCACCAGACCGCCATTGGTGGGCATGTTGGTGAAGAACACGAGAGGCAGACGGCCAGAGAACAGACCGCTACCACCACGGATCTTCAGCGACTTGTCGCCAAACACGTCGTAGGTGAAGCCGAGACGCGGCGAGAGGGTGATGCTGTTGCCGGGCCATTTGCCCGTGTCGATGTGGCGGCCACTGTAGTCGAGGTCGTGGATGGCCTTGTTGGTCATCAGGTCACCGTTGTCGAAGAACAATCCGTCGATGCGAAGACCATAGGTGAGCTTCAGCTTGTCGTTGACGCTCCAGTCGTCCTGGGCATAGATGCCGGCACGGTTGAACTGCACACGGGCGGCAGGCTTCGACTCGCCGTCGTAACCGTAGGTGAGGCACACGATCTCGGGTGCGGCACCCGACATGAAGTCCTCCATGCTGTTGTAACGGTAGTAGCCCGTACCATTGCGCATATACTGGTTGTCGGCCATCTGGTGCTCAAAGGTGAGACCAGCCATGATCTTGTGCTTGCCCAAGTAGTAGGTCACGTCGTCCTTGATGTTCCAAATGGTGTTGTGAACGGCGTTGTTCCAGGTGAACAGCTCATAGCCAAGGGCCATGTAGTTGTTGTCGCCACCATCGAGGATATCGATGAACGGGAACTCCGAGGAGTCGGTGTCGCGGATATCGTCGAGCTTCGAATAGGTGGCGAGGAACTGGTTGGAGAGATTGTCGGCCAGACGGCTGTTCAGGTCGATGGAGAAAGAGTGGACGATGTTGTCCATCGAATACATCGAGTTGGCAAACGACATCGAATACTGCGACATACGGGCGCCAGACATACGCGTGCCACCGTCCATCGAGGTGGCGTTGGGAGCATTCCAGATGGTGTTCTTCGTGTAGTTGTAGCGAAGAGCCAGGTGATGCTTGTCGGTGATGTTCCAGTCCAAGCGGGCCAACAGTTTGTAGTTGCTCTCGTCGGCGGGGAAGCTTGTCCAGCTGCCGGTATTGTAGTTGTATCTGTTCTTTACAAAGTCGGAGATGGTCTGAAGGTCGGAAAGAGTGGTGCGCGAGATACTCTTTTCAGAATCGGCCACGCCATTCACTGAGCCACGCCATGGTGTGGAGATGGTCGGGGTCTTGATCATCTCGCCGTTGACGAAGAAGAAAAGCTTGTTCTTGATAATCGGGCCACCCAACGACAGACCGTAAGTGGTCTGGCGGTCTTTCTCACGGGCTGTGGGAATGGTCACCTCGTCCACCACGTCACCGCGGAGGTTCTCGTTGCGGTGATAGATATAGGCCGAGCCCTTGAAGGTGTTCGTACCCGATTTGGTAATGGCGTTCACACCACCACCAATGAAGTTGGTCTGGCGCACGTCATACGGCGAAATCACCACCTGCAGCTCCTCGATGGCATCGAGTGAGACAGGGTTGCCACCACCAGGCAACTTCTCGGAAAGACCGAAGTTGTTGTTGAAGTTGGCACCATCGATGGTGAAGTTGGCTGTACGGCCGTCGGCACCGGCGAAACTCATGCCATTGCCACCATAGGGCGAGAGGCGGGTCACGTCGGTAATGCTGCGGTTCACTGTGGGCAGGTTCACAATCTGGGTGTTGCTGATGTTGGTCGAGGCGCCGGTGCGCTCGGCGGCGAATTTCGAGGCACGGCCCGATATCACCACTTCGGAAAGCTCATTGGCATCCTCGGAGAGCTCCACGTTCAGGTTGTAGGTCTCACCAAGTACGAGAACCACACCCTTCACGGTCTTGGTCTGGTAACCAATGTAGGAAACGGAAACGGAGTAGGGACCGCCCGTACGCATACCTTGGATATTAAAGAGACCATCGATGTTGGTCACAGCGGCATAACGAGTGCCCGAGGGCTCGTGCACGGCCTGAACCGTGGCGCCAATGACTGTCTCGTCGGTTTCTTGCATGGTCACGCGACCGCTCAAGGCCGACGTCGTGATCTGACCCATCACGCTTGTGGCGAACACCAGCATGAGGGTAGCCAGAAAGAAAAGTCTTTTCTGCATAGCGTTTGTAAAAATTAATTAAAAAATGTGGGCAAAAACGCCCATTTAGCCTTTCTGCTTGCAAATTTAACTAAAATTCAGCATATAATGATTATAAATATGTTAAAAAGTTGATGCTTTCTTTTCCAAATTGATGAATGTCAAGAAAGACCTCCAATGTCGCGTGACATTGGAGGTCTCTTCGTAAATCAGCTATTGAAGTCTCGCGTTCGCTCAACTTCTCTCAACTTGCAAAAGTTGAGTCAGCTATCGTGTTGTTTGAGCAAGCGATTTATTGCTCTGCGGGCTGGTCGGTCTCTGTGGGCCAATAAGGATTCTGGTACAATGGGCTTGCAGAGACAGAACTGTGGTCGGATGCTGTCAGCAAGAACTGTCTCAGTGGCAGTGGCTGGAGATAATAGGCCATGCGCCATGTGAGTCCTTTGGCATAACTGTTGTTGGTCATATTCACAACATGTGGGCAATGGTACTCGCTGATGCTGCGCTGTGAGACGTTCGAGCTGCTGGTGCCGTCGGCTACAAGGTCGCTGTACCACGACTCCATAGTGGTGCCCCAAAGGTGTATGCCCTCGGCATAGACGGGTTTGGTGATCAGCTGCTCATACGAACGCCAACGCTTCAGGTCCATGTCTCTCAGTCCCTCGGCAAGGAACTCGCAACTACGCTCACGGCGTATGTTATACAGGATGGGGTCTGTCAGTAATTTCCCTGCGGTGTATGCACCCCAGTCGAGTGTCTCTTTCGACATGTCGGTAGCAGCGATCGTCACCTGTGGGTCGAGTCCGTCGCCAGTGAATCCTGCACATTCACGCACCTTTCTCCAATATTCCATGATTTTGCCAGAACTGATGTTCTTGGTCAGCATATACTCTGCCTCGATATAGTTGAGCAAAGCCTCTGTGGCACGGAAGATGACACACACGTTGTAGCTTCCACCGTTGGCAGTGAGAGAGCGGTCGAATGTCATGCCTTTGCGGATGGCATAGCCGGTGATGTATCCGTCCTCGGCGTTGGCGTTGGTGATATTGGGCACCGGCTCCTTTTCTGTCCAGTGGGTGCCTGCCACGTCGGAGACATTCTTGAAGCAGTTGACCTGTCCTGGCACTTTCAGCATGACAGCGAGGCGCGGATCACGATTGGCCACCACCTTGGCTATCTCGGAGTCATCATATACGAAAGACGAGTTGTAGATGGGTTTTCCATCAGCCATCAGATAGCGCTCCACGAGAGAACGTGTGACACCCGTTCCGATGTTGCCTTTCTCTACAGCCACCTCAATATCGTTTTGCACACCGAGCGACTTGCTGTATTCGCGCCACAGCAGGATTTCGCTCTTGCCTGCGCACGAGGTGGTTCCCCACAGTTCCAGATAAGGATTGCTCTGTCCTTCAGCCTGTGGCACCACGCCGTTGTTGACCGTCAGGCTTGCTTTGTATTTGTCGGCCACTTGCTCGGCGGCTGCGGCGGCAACCTCAAAGAAGTATTTAGCTTCATTGTCAAGCGAACCAGTTGGGAAATTGTAGCCTGAATTCTTCTCAGCACCCGGCCATCCACTGCCTAATGGCACAAATGGCGTGCCGGCGAAGTTGGTCAGCCATGAACCCATGTAAAGAGCCACCCTCGATTTGAACAGGCGTGCAGCATCCACGGAGATACGTGTGTGGCGGCCTTCGAACCCATCTTTCATGTAGGTGGCAGCTGTGTCAAGGTTGTTGATGATGAAGCGTGCCACCTCGTTGCATGGCTGCCTTTTGCTGGCGGCTACGAGCACAGCCTCGTCATCGGGCAAGGCCTCTGTAAGTATAGGCAGGTCACCATATTTCTTCAGCAGTTCGAAATAGGCGTAGGCCCTGAAGAAATAAATCTCACCAATATATTGGCGAATGTTGGTCTCATTGCCGCTGATGGCGCCTTCTTCCAGTTTTGTCTTGAGCTGGGCGAGTTGGAAATTGACATTACGCACATTGCTCCACGACCAGTCGCCCTCAGACTGACTGGTGCGCCACAAGTTGCTGGAGAACTTGGCACTCGGCGAGCGTGACGCTTGCACGTCGGTGTTGTTGTCGTTGGTATAAGTGCCATAGTCCCATCCTCCATGTCCAGGCATAATGTCCTGGTAGAAACGGTTGGCCACTGCCTGCACCTGGTCTTCACTGGTATAGAAATTCTCAGGTGTGAGTGACGATGGGGGTTCTTGCTCCAAGTAGTCGTTACACGAGGTGACGCTTGCCATGAGAGCCAATGCTATAATTGAAAAATGATATGGTTTCATAATCTTCTGTTTATTGTTACGTGTTTTGTGCATTAGAATGATACATTAAGACCGAATGCAAACGTCTTCTGGAGAGGATAACCATTGTTCTGGTTGACAGAGGTTGACATCAGCTCGGGGTCGAACTGGTGTGGCATGTCTGTAATGGTAAAGAGATTCTCGGCCGAGACAAAGACACGCAGGTTGCTGATGCCCCACTGCTGGGTGAGCTGGCGCGGCAGGGTGTAGCCCAGCTGCACGTTCTTCAGCCTTATGTATGAGCCGTCCATCAGATAGCGGGTCTGTGCCTGCTCGTTCTTGTCGCTGAACTGCACTCTCGGCAGCCATGCGTCTTGGTTGGCTGTCTGATAACCATTCTGCACCGACCAGGTGTTGGCGTCGCGGTAGTAGTCTTGCACGTCGGTGATACCGACACTCCACCACTCCCATGAGTTGGTCGTACCGAAGAGATACTCCAGACCACCGCCCCAGGATCCACCAATCCACCAGTCGCGTTTCATCACTCCCTGGAAGAAAGCGGAGACATCGAATCCCTTCCATGCGGCGTTGAGGTTCAAGCCCACGAGATAGCGTGGAGTAGAGTTGCCAATCACCTTCAGGTCGCCATGGTCGTCCAGGGTCTGTGCGCCACGTGTGATCTGATGGTCGCCATTGAGGTCGCGGTACATGATGTCGCCGGCAGCCCAGTTGCTGCCCAGTGAGCTCTGGTCGGCATTGGCGAGATGGCTGTTCATCTGCTCGTCGCTCTTGGCGATGCCGATGGTCTCAAAGCCCCAAATCTCGTTGAGGTAACGGCCCTCAATATAGTTGTTGATAGAGTTGGTGGGGTTGTTCGGATAACGGGTGATCTTTGTGCGGGCATCGGAGATGTTGAAGGTGGCTCCGTAGGACAGACCGTTCTTGAGCACGTCACGCCAGCCGATCTGGAACTCCCAACCGGTGGTGCGAAGGTCGGTGTTGTTGGTCACGGGCACGTTGGTGCCGAGGATGGCAGGGAGTTCAGGGGCGTTGCCCACCATGTCGAGGGTGTTGCGCACATAGAAATCGAAGGTTGCGGTCAGACGGTTGTTGAGGGCGCCGACATCAAAACCTATATCATAGCTTTCCACTTTCTCCCATGTCAGGAGAGCGGAGACGAGACTTGGTGCGCTGGTGGTGTTGGGCTTCGCACCATTCTGCAGCCAGGTGCCGGCCACGGAGTTGTAGGCGATGGTCTGGTAGGTCTGATACCAGTTGTCAATATTCTGGTTGCCAAGCGAACCGTATGAGGCTCTCAGCTTGAGGGTGTTGACCTTGCCGACGAGATTCTCCCAGAACTTCTCGCGTGCGATGTTCCAGCCCAGCGACACAGAGGGGAACAGTTTCCACATCTTGTCTGTGCGGAAGCGCGAGGTGCCATCATAACGCAGGTTGGCCTCGAAGAGGTATTTCTCCTCGTAGTTGTAGTTGAAACGTCCGAAGAAACCGGCGGTTTGCCATTGGTTGCGTGCGCCGTTGACTGAGGGCACGATGCTTTGTCCCGAATAGCTCAGTCCGTTGGTCAGGTCTACCTCTGGCTTGCTGGGGTCGAGGATACCGTCACGCTGCAGGCCAAAGGCCAGCCGCTTCAGTTGCTCAGTCTGGAAACCTCCCATCAGATGGAAGTTGTGTTTCTCTGCCAGCGACCATGTGTATTCTGTGTATGCCTGGAAGTTCAGGTAGTTGTCCTTGGCCTCGTCCTCATGCACGTTGGAGCCCTGGTTGTAGATCACAGCCTCGCCAGCCACATTGTGGTTGTAAGTGCGCTGGCTGTCCCAGTGTCTCACGGCGTTGTCTATCTTGTAGTTGAAGTCGATGTGGGTCACCCAGTTCTTGATCGGCTCCAGCACAAATCCAACCTGGTGGTTGATGACATCTCTCTCGGTAGTGTCTGTTCCGCCGGTTGCCAGGCCTAATGCAGGCGAGGGCGATGAGTAGAGATATCCGTTGCGGTCGTAGAGGGGCAGCATAGGCCATCCCTGACGGGCCATGTCATTGTAGAGGCCATAACCCAAAGTGGCCGGACGGTGGTAGTTGGTGCGCGTGAAACGCATGTTGTAGTTCATGCGGATCCATTTGGCCAGCTCGATATTCATCTTGGCAGTGCCATTGTAGCGTTTGTAACCATCGCTACCCATATTCATGAAGCCGTCCTGGTCGAGATAGCCCACGGAGGCGTAGAAACTGAATTTGTCGCTGCCGCCGTTGACACTGGCATTATGCTCCTGAGAGAAGGCAGAGCCTTTGTACACCACGTCGTACCAGTCCACGTCGTCGATACCGTGTCCGTAGCCGTCATCCCATGTCACGCCATTCTGCGAACCAATGGCATAGACGGTTCTGCCGTCGGCGGTGAGTCGGGTGCCCGGGCCGATGGGCTTGGCGTCATGATATTCCTTGATGGCGGCCATGCGCTCGGCGTCGAAGAACACCGACTGTCCCTGGTTGGTCTTCGCATCGTTGAGCCAGGAGGCGTAGTCGACGGAATTCATCATGTGCTTGCCGCGGATCAGACTGCTGAAGCGGAAGCTGTTGTTGTAGTTCACTTTCAATCGGCTGTCTTTGCTGCCGCTCTTGGTGGTGACAAGAATCACGCCGAAAGGTGCGCGGCTACCGTAGATGCTCGAGGCGGCGGCATCCTTCAGCACGGAGATACTCTCGATGTCCTGGGGGTTGATGGTGCTGAGGTCGCCTTCCATACCGTCGATGAGGATGAGAGGTGAACCGCTCGAGCCCTCACCGATGGTGGCCGTACCACGCACATTGATGGATGGGGCAGAGTCGAGCGTTCCGCTGGTCGACGCGATTTGCAGACCCGGCACGACACCTTGCAGTGCCTGGGTGGCATTGGCCACGGGGCGCTGGGCCAGCTCATCACCATCTACAACGGAGACGGCTCCGGTCAGGTTGACTTTCTTCTGCACGCCAAAGCCCACAACGACCACTTCGCTCAGTGCCTTGGAATCTTCGAGCAGCTTGACCTCAACATAGCTGCCTTTCACTTTTACGGCTTGTGTCTTATATCCGATATACGACACTTCCAGTTCGGAGCCTTTTTCTGCTTCGACAGTGAAATTTCCATCCAAGTCAGAGACAGCACCCACGTTGCTTCCCTTAACTTTTACTGTGGCTCCGATAATCGGTTCGCCGTTCACTTCCACGATTTTACCAGTAATCTTGCTCTGTGCCATTGCCACCGTTGAAGAGATAGCAAGCAACGCAAGAACTGTTAGTCTTCGCATTTTGTTTTTCATCATTGTTGGTTAGTTTTAGGTTGAAAAATACGCATATAAATATGCTTGAAAGAATAGTTGTCTGTTGTTTATTTTGATGATATCAGTTGGAATGGTTAAGTCTTGGTCGGTCTTCTAAAGCATTTCCGGTGTCTATTCATAGATAGATGTCGCACCGGTTTTCTGCTCTGTGCCTTCTTCTTGCAGCAGGCTGTGCAACTGTGTGGGTGTGAGAGTGGTCGTGGGGTGGAACTCATGGCCCAGCATGTATCTTACTAGAGAGTAGCGCAACTGTCGGATTTCCGGCAATTGACTGTCTGTCAGCAGGTCGATGGCCGAAAAGATGAGCTGGCCCTTTCCCACTTGGGCCTCAAAGACCAATGCCAACCGGCGGTTGTTGACAAAATTGTCTACGCTCTCGACAATAGGGCTCATTTGTGGCAGACTGTCAAGCACCATCACACGGCTGCGTTTCACCAGATTCCACCACTGCCAGTCGCTGTGCATGTCGGTGGGGAATTCTTTGAGGGCAGGATGCTTGGGATTGCACAGCAGTCCCATGGTACCTGCCTGTTTGGGAAAGTGAACAGGACTCCAGAAGACGGGCAGGAATTTCCCCTCTAATCCATTGACAATGGCTGTCTTGGGAGAGAATAGGACTTTTTTACCCTTTTTCAACGCACGGAGTGCCTGACTGATGTCGGCGGTGACGAGAAGATGCCGGTCTTGGGGCATTTCCACTTCAGGATACACCCATATACTCCAGCGGTTCCGCCAAGGGGAGTCCTTAATGGTGGCAAGCAGTTCGAGCCGTTGGGCCTTTTCCACCCTGTCAAGGGCCACATCCACTTGGTTGCCAGCGCCTTCAGCGTATACACTACCCGTCTCGTCGGTCAGCTGCCAGTTGATTTCTTTTGTCCTTTGGTCTTCCGAGTAATCTGCCACTTCTATGGTGGCAGAGAATCGTTCATGGGCACGCCATACGGCTTTCTCGAATCGTGCCAACGGCACGACTGGCGCACAGAATTCCCTGAAACGTTGCGGCTGGATGAGGCCTTTTGAGTCCCAAAACGCATCGAGCAGCCCCACAAGGGCTGTGCCCTGGCCCGGGAAGTCGTGAAGGTCGAGCAGTTGGAACCCACTCTGCTGTGGGGTCTTCAAGGCCCGCTCGATTTCCTCCTTGTAGAGAATGGCGGCGAACCGTCCAGAGGCCAGGAGGTAATCATCCGCACGATGGAGCAGCATCTTCTGCCTGAGGTCGTCACGTATCGCCTTGAAATTGAGGGGGTCGAGCACACCTGTGTATTTTTCTATCTCCCGGATATTGGGATAGACACTATATTGGCCTATCTCATGCGAGATGAGTGGCACCGTAATGTCTTGGGCGGCAGCACGATAGTCGCTTTTGAAATCGGGCACATGCTCGTCGAAGACGCCCTGTCCTCTCACCCATCCCTTGTCGGTCCATTGCGTGACGAAGATGTCGTCCTCTGGCTCCTGCCTTACACCGTGCCCTTTCTCGAAAGTGAAGGTCGACGTGAGATAGAGATGCCGCGGATCGCACGACTTCATATAGTGTGTCAGCTCGTTGAGAAAGTCGAAGTCGGGTTGCAGTTCATTGCCACAGCTGATGATACAGAGCGAGGGGTGATTGCCGTAGTAACGGGCGATATGGTCAAACTCATCGTAGAGGAACTGGGCGGTGGCAGTGTCTTTGTTGACAGTCAGCGACCAGTTAGGCAGCTCCACCTGACAATAGAAGCCCATCTTGTCGGCGACACGGAAAGCGGCCTCGGGTGGGCACCATGAGTGGAAACGCAAATGGTTGAGTCCGTACTCACGGGCGGTTGTAAACACTTTCATCCATCCCCGTTCATCCATTGGCGGTGTTCCTGTCAGCGGGAATACACAGCATTCCAAGGTACCTCTGAGGAACGTAGGGCGATTGTTGATGAGCAACCGGTTGCCTTCGGCCGAGAATTTCCTCATACCGAAACTAATGGTCTTGGTCTGTCCGCCTGCTGTCACGCAGAGGGTGTAAAGATGAGGCGAAAACTCACTCCACAGTCTCATATCGTTGATGGGCAGCACATACATACCGTCCTCTTTCTTCAGCGGACTGACGGCATTCCCGTCGAGCGCAAACTGGGCATCGGCAGCACCTACCACCTTGATTTGTATCTCACGCCGGTCAATGTCAGGGTATACCTGCACTTCACTTATCAAAGGGGCGGCACATAGCTTCATTTCTCCCAGCACTCCGTTCCACATAATCTGTGTGTCGTTGGTGTAGGAATGGGCGAGATGGTCAACGGAGATGTCGTGCTGTTGTTGGTTGTCGATGGTGAGGGTAAGCAAGTGCCTTCCCTCTGAGAGACCTTTCTCTATATAGAAAAGATGTGGCGATACAAGGCTTTCCTGCATTTGTCCCAGGTCATGTCCATCGATGGCAAGCCGGCTTCTCCACATCACTCTTTCGAGCGAGAGCTGAAGGGGCTTTCCTGCCAAGGACTGAGGGATGGTCACTTCACGTTGATAGATGGCTACGCCAATATAAGAGTGCTTTCGGGTGAGCCGGGACAGTTGAGGCTTCTGCAATAGGGGCTGGAGCTGATTCTCTTGTCCTATGTTGGCACCATCAAGCGTATTGGGCAACACGATGGAGGAACGCTCTTGGCCGGCGACGACACTCCACGTTCCACTCAAATCCAATTCTTGTTGCGCGCCTGCCTGAAAGGACAATGAGCACAACAAAATTGCTGTAAAAAAAATTCTCATATGTTGGTTATTTCCCTTAGTTTAGATAGCTCTGTTAGGTTAAGTCGATAGCCTTTTCTTGGGGGCAAAAATACATTTTTTTCACTTACAACAAAGTTTTTTCCTCCCTTTTTAAAAAATCTTTTTGTGTTTTATTGCATAATCTGCTGTTTGTTGACATTTTCAGAGGCCGCAGCACTCGTTTGCGGACTCCATGTATTGTCATGGTATGATAAGAACCGTGGACTCCCAATATTGTTTCTTTTCATTGCAACAGTCAAAAAAAAAGAAGGACCATCAGAGAACGCCCGGCTGATGTGGTGCTGTGTCGGGCGCTGTCAAATGAGGGAAAATGATTGTTGCCCGAAAACCAATTGATGCTATAGATGGGAAAACTCCCGTCTGAGGCAATCTGTCTCTCATCAATTTGACTTATGCGATAAAACAGGCCTTAAAGGTTAAGCATGGCAGATATGGTCCTGTTTCGGATAACATTGGTTTCTGATTCAATCTGTTTTTGTCGTCGGCCTCGCTGGCGGCCTCACATCCACGCATTATCGTCCTTAAAATCAAAATAATGGGCAATTTATTCGTTTATTCCACTAATATTGAGTAACTTTGCCCGATTTATTTTTTAGATGTACAAAATACAGACTTTTTTTAGATGAACGTAATTACGAAAACAGTATCATTGCCTGATGGAAGAACCATCAGCATTGAGACCGGGAAAGTGGCAAAGCAGGCCGATGGCAGTGTGATGCTTCGTATGGGCAACACCGTGCTCCTCGCCACTGTTTGTGCCGCAAAAGATGCAGTTCCCGGAACCGATTTTATGCCTTTACAGGTCGACTACAGAGAATTGTATGCCTCGGCAGGACGCTTTCCAGGAGGATTCACCAAGCGTGAGGGAAAACCCGGCGACAACGAGATTCTCACCTCCAGGTTGGTAGACCGTGTGCTCCGCCCCCTCTTCCCTTCCAACTACCACGCCGAAGTGTATGTCAACATCCTGCTCTTCTCTGCCGACGGTGTCGACCAGCCTGATGCATTGGCCGGTTTTGCAGCATCCGCCGCACTGGCTTGCTCAGATATACCTTTCGAGTGCCCGATTTCGGAAGTGCGTGTGGCACGCGTGAATGGAGAGTATGTCATTAACCCCACCTTCGAGCAGATGAAGGAGGCCGACATGGACCTCATGGTAGGTGCCTCGGCCGAGAACATCATGATGGTAGAGGGCGAGATGAAAGAGGTGAGCGAGCAAGACCTGCTCGGCGCCCTCAAGGCTGCCATGGACGCCATCCGCCCGATGTGCGAGCTGCAGACCGAACTGTCGAAGGAACTTGGCAAGGACGTGAAACGTGAGTACGACCATGAGGTGAACGACGAGGAGCTGCGCGAGCAAATCTCGAAGGAACTCTACCAGCCGGCTTACGACGTCACCAAGCAGGCTCTCGAGAAGCAGGCACGTGCCGAGGCTTTCGAGAAAATCATCACCGACTTCAAAGAGGCTTATGCTGCCGCTCACACCGACCTCACCGAGGATGAGCTGGCCGAGAAGAACGAGCTGATGGACCGCTACTACCACGACGTGGAGCGCGACGCCATGCGCCGCTGCATCCTCGACGAGGGCATCCGTCTCGATGGCCGCAAGACCGACGAGATCCGTCCTATCTGGTGCGAGACATCGCCACTGCCCATGCCTCACGGCAGCGCCATCTTCACCCGTGGCGAGACACAGTCGCTCACCACTTGTACACTGGGTACCAAGCTCGACGAGAAACTCGTCGACGATGTGCTCGACCGCAGCTACATGCGATTCCTGCTCCACTACAACTTCCCGCCATTCTGCACCGGCGAGGCCAAGGCCCAGCGCTCGGTGGGACGCCGCGAGATTGGACACGGCCACCTGGCATGGCGTGCACTGAAAGACCAGATTCCCGAGGACTTCCCCTATACCGTGCGTATTGTGAGCGAGATTCTCGAGAGCAACGGCTCGTCGTCGATGGCTACCGTCTGTGCCGGAACACTGGCCATGATGGATGCCGGCGTGCCGATGAAGAAGCCGGTGAGCGGTATCGCCATGGGCCTCATCAAGAACCCCGGTGAGGACAAGTATGCCGTGCTCAGCGACATCCTCGGCGACGAGGACCACCTGGGTGATATGGACTTCAAGACCACAGGTACGAAAGACGGTCTCACCGCCACACAGATGGACATCAAGTGCGACGGACTGAGTTTCGATATCCTCGAGAAAGCCCTCATGCAGGCCAAGGCCGGCCGTGAGCATATCCTCGGCAAGATTACCGAGACCATCGCAGAGCCTCGCGCCGAGCTCAAGCCGCATGTGCCGCGCATCGTGGCCTTCGACATCCCGAAGGAGTTCATCGGTGCCGTCATTGGCCCGGGCGGAAAGATTATCCAGCAGATGCAGGAAGACACTGGCTCTACCATCACCATCGACGAGGTCGACGGCGTGGGCAAGGTGCAGGTGAGTGCTCCCGACAAGGACAGCATCGATGCTGCCGTTGCCAAGATCAAGGCTATCGTGGCTATCCCCGAGGTGGGCGAGGTCTACGAGGGAACCGTGCGCTCCATCATGCCTTATGGCTGCTTCGTGGAAATCATGCCTGGAAAGGACGGTCTGCTCCATATCTCCGAGATCGAGTGGAAACGTCTGGAGACCGTAGAGGACGCCGGTATCAAGGAAGGCGACAAGATCAAGGTGAAACTCATGGAAATCGACCCCAAGACGGGCAAGTACAAACTCTCGCACCGCGTGCTGGAGCCCAAACCCGAGGGATACGTCGACCGTGAGCGCCGCCAGCGCCCAGAGCGTGGCGCAAGGCAGAATGGTGGAGGCAATGCCAACCGCCAGGGTGGGAACAAAGACCGCCAGGGTGGCAACCGCAACAACCACCAGGGCCGCCGCAACGACTTCCGTGACCCTCTGGCCGAGCGTGAGCCAAGAGACTTCAACGACAGTCTCGACCACGACGACTTCTAAGTAAGACGCAGTCGTTCATGCGACTGAAATGATAGGCAATTTGGCGGTGACAGGGCTTTTCCTTCACCGCCAATTTCTTTAATCCGGTCTGTTGGGATTTTTAGGAGTTAAAGGAGTTCAGACATTGCTCATGGAATCCATGACATGAAAAAGCGAAGGAAAAAAATGCATAAAGCCGCATACATCTTACTGGCAAGCCTGTTTGGCAGTATCGCATTGGCCGCCCTTTCAGTATGGAGCGGACATCACGGCGATGGGCATCATTATAGGGAGGTGCAGTATCGCACTCCCAATTTCGACGAGAACAAGGTGAACGAGGTGAAAGGGGTCATCCTGCACCACACCGCTGAGCCTACGGTGCAGAAGGCGCTCGAGACACTCACCTCCGTGAAGAGAGGCGTCGGTACACACGTGGTCATCGACACCGACGGCACGAGGTACATCATGTGCGAGCCCGAACTGGTGACTTTCCATGCGGGCAAATCGGTGCTCAATGGCCGTGAGGCCTGCAACGATTTCACCATCGGCATAGAGTTTCAGGGCAATACTCTGGAGCGGCCGCTCACCAACGACCAAATCAATAGCGCTATCGAATACCTGAGGCCTCTCATCGCCAAATACGAGATTCCCATCCACAACATTGTCACTCACGAGATGGTGCGCCAAGCCTATAAGCGTAGGTATCCCCACCAAAGATGCTATGGAAAGGTTGATATCACCCAAAAAGAATACCAACGTTTCATGAGTGCCCTCCGCCAGGCCCTATAAGGCGGAATATGCCAGAGTCACCCAAATCCAAAAAAGGTAATGTCTGAACTCCTGAATTTCTGAACTCCTGAACTTCTGAACTCCTGAACTTCTGAAAACTACCGATGCCGTTCCTGCCCTGTCCATTTCCTCATCCGTCGGGTGGCGGCCTGCCAGATGTTCTTGAACTGTCCGTAGCGCAGGTTCAGCCATAGCTCCTCGGCCGAGCGGCACACCTTGATCCAAGGATGCCCCCAGGCATTGGTCTTGTAAAGCCGCTCCTTGTAGTCCACATTCTCTATCACATATTTCGGATGACGGAGAGGAAACGTTATCTCATGGCGCTTCATGGTGAAAATCTTACGGTAGGCGCGGGGAGTGGTCTTGATGCTGCCCGAGAAATGGGTGCTGTCGGCAGAGAGACCTAAGTTGTTGATCATGTTCTTCGTGGGCATGATGGCCAGTCCAGAGTGAAGCAGGTTGCTCGCCCAGAAAATGCTCTCGTAGTATTCCTTCCCACTGTCGCGGTGCTGACGGCACATCCTGATGAAGTCGCTGCGGTAGCGGCGCTGACCAACCAACGACTCCAGTTGGCGCATGTTGTAGTCGTCGTCGAGAAAGGCGTAGTCGCCTTCCCATTGGTCTACCACACGGCGCCACGATGCCCATCCCCATATGGCGAACACCGAGGTGAAGAAGTAGCTGTCGGGCACGCCAGGCGACACCTCGTCTTCGTTGAATCCTGAAATCATCCGCACGCGCTCGTCGTTCTCGTAACGGTCGAGCATCTCCTTGCAGAAGGGGAAGAACGACTGCGAGGGCACATCGTCGTCCTCGAGCACGATACATTTGTCGGTCAGCGAGAAAGCCCATTTCTGCGACAGGTATTCTGACGGGTCGCAACCGTAGTTACGCTCCTGGTATTTGCGGTGCACCTCACATTCCCAGTCGATATCCTCCACCACTTTCCGGCAGGCCTCGATGCCGGCCATGTCGCGCTCGCCTCGCGGACCGTCCTGATAGAGAAACAGACGGGCGGGACGGGCTTTGCGCACCTCGGCAAACACCTGCGACAGGTGGTCGGGGCGGTTGAAGAAGAGTATCAGTACGGAAATGTCTATTTGGGCGGGTTGTTTCATGGCTTGTTGCTTTTTTCTTTTTTTCCTTTTTCTTTTTCTGATTAATCTGAGAACTCTGAGTACTCTGAGAACTCTGAGTTTTCCGAGTATTCTGATTACTCCGATTACTCCGATTTCTCCGATTCTCTCTCGAGTTCTTCCATCATGAAAATGGCGTGGATATGGCGCTGTTCTGGTGGCGGCACCTGCATGTAGTCGCCGTAGAGCACGCGCAGATACTCGTCGATGTTGCCGGGGGCAGAGAATTCCTTGCCCTCAAACTTCACCGTGGTGAGGGGGAAGATGCTCTCGCGGCGATGCATCACCCCATATCCGTTGTTGAGCAGCGTGAATGAGAGATACTTGCCATGGCCACGGAATGATGAGGCGCACCACCATGCCAGGCGGCTCAGCAGTTGCTGGCCACCAAACCAGCACCATTCGGCCACGGCACGCAGTCCATAGCGGTGGGGCTTGTGCAGGATGGCATGGCTACGAGAGTACATCCTGCCGAAACGCTTGCAGAACGCCCTCGACACCGAGGGGTAGCCAACAAAGGGAAAGATGTCGACAAACAGTCCCTTGGGATAATCGGCAGAGAAATCGTCGCCTGGCTCGATATAGAGCGAGTTGGTGTCGCGCACCTTCACGATAGGCTCCTTGGAGTCGGGCACGGTCTCGGGCGACTGCAGCACCATAGTGGATGGCAGTTCCCCTGGTGCCACTTCCTTGAAACGCTCAAGGTCGTCCTCGAGCATCGCGATGTCGATGTCATCATCCCAGGGGATGAAACCGCCGTGGCGCACGGCACCAAGCAAGGTGCCGCTCTCCAGCCAATAGTCGATGTGATGCTTCTTGCAGATGCGGTCAATCTCCTCGAGGATGGCGAGTTGCTTTAGCTGGCAGGCACGAAGGTGGTGCTCTTTGTGCCGCTCGATATAGTCGTTGTATGACATGGCGTTTCTCTCTTTTTATGTGATTTTCTTGTGTATCAAGAAGTTGGCACTCTCGCGAAGGATGGTGCTGCCCAACAGCCAGAGCACACCGACGTAGGGAATGGCCACCGCCAGCACCTTCATCCCAAACCGTAGGTAGATGTTGCCGATTCCTCCACAGGCGAAATGGGCGATGAGGCACAGTGCCACCGACAACAGCAGGTAGGGCGAGATGTCGCGCAAAAACTCGTAGGCTGTGATGCTCACTTCCCTGCGGGCAAGCCACAGCCAGACTCCCGTCCACAGGATGGTGACTGCCACGAAGGCCATCACCATCACATGGATGCCGAAGGGCGAGGCGGCCATCGCCACCACCATCCCTGCCAGGCATTGTGCCACCGATGTCCACATATAGGCCCTGGAGTGTCCGCGGCTGATGATGAGGTTGGAGAAGATGAGGACAGCCATCGTGGCAAGTCCCATCGAGAGGCCGTTAATTGCGCTGCTTGTCGTTCCGAGTGTCGGACACATGCCCGATGAACTCCTTGGCCACCAACGACAGGCCCAGCATCAGGGGAAAGGTGATGAAGGCGGTGAAGCGCAGCAACTTGCGCAGTACGGCCTTCTGGCGGTCGCGGTCTTCCTCTACCTTGGTGAACACGGGCTGGGCGATGCCGTAGATGATGTTCGAGATGAGCGATGATCCCATCGTGTTCCATTTGTTGGCCTGGGTGTAGTTGCCCACGTCGCTTGTGGTGTAGAACTTTCCGAGCAGCACCGAGAAGAAATTCAGGTTCACGATGTTCACCACGTTGGTGATGATGAGCCGGCTGCTGAAACCGATCATCTCGCGCACCGGACGAAGGTCGATCCTCATGTTAGGGCGCCAACCCGAGAAATGGTAACTCAGCAGGGTGACCATGCTGATGTAGACGATGTTCTGCGTGGCGATGCCCCAGTAGGCCATGCCGGCGAAGGCCATGGCTACGGCCACGATGCCCGAGACGGCCAGACTGATGATGGTCATGATCGAGGTCTCGCGCACCATCATGTTGCGGAAGAGCCATGCACGGGGAGCCGTACTCAGGCTCGAGATGAGGAAACTCAGACAGATGTAGCGGGTGAGGGGAGTGAGCGAGGGCACACCGTAGAAGGCGGAAATGAGCGGGGCGCAGACGAACATGAGGATGTAAAACGTAAGACCGATGCCCAGACTGGTCCAGAACACGGCGTTGAAGTCGTTGTGCGTGGCGCCCTTGCGCTTGTTGAGCGCGGCAATGAAACCGCCTTCTTGCAGACAGGCGCCGATGGCGGTGAAGATGGTGATCATACCCACCATGCCCCAGTCGCTCGTGTCGAGCAAGCGACCCAGGAATATGCCAATCACCACGTTGAGCAACTGCTGGATGCCGTTGCTCAGGCTGCCCCATAGCAGCCCACGGGCTGTCTTCTCTTTCAGACTCTCCATGCTATAGGGGGATATGCACTTTCGCTCCGTCTCTTTTCACGATGAAGGCGGGATTGCCGGCCACCGTGCACCCTGCCGGCACGTCTTTGCGCACCACGGCACCGGCACCTATCACGGCATTGTCGCCTATCGTGATGCCACCATAGACGATGGCACCGGTATAGATGCGTACGCCATTGCCTATCGTCGGCCTGCCGCCACGGCCATTGCCCAAAGTCACGTTCTGCAGGCAATAGAAATCGCGGCCTATACGCTCGGCATTCAGATAGGTGGCGTAGTTGTGCTCGAAATGAGCACCAGGACCAATCTCCGGACACCAGATGTGGAGCGTGGACTCGGGGGGCAACAGCCATTTGATGAATACCGAACGATAGTCGCCCATGCGGTAGTAAAATAGATTGCGGTACACGCGCTCGCGCGTACATACTTTTATAAAATTCACCACACCGCCACGCTGGTCCTGGTACTTCTCCAAGTCGGCATCAATCTCCTTGCGGTGAAGCAGGTAGAGCGCGATATGGGGAAGCATGCGGAGCGTGCTCGCCGACAACAGGGCAAACTGGGTGTATCTGTTCATCTTTTCTTGCTTTGGCAAGCAAAAATAAACAATTCATTCCGATTAACCAAATATGCGGGCCAACAAAGTGGAAGAAGATAGGGTGTGGTAAAATAAGTGTACAAAGTACACAAAACATCATTGGAGGCCCTTGAGTGGTACTTTTTTGCCCATAAAGCCCCTTTTTTTGGCTTTTTTTCAAAAAGTATCAAAATTTGTCAAAAAAGTATTATATGTTTAAAAAGAATTTAAATATCTTTGCAAATTGAAAGATAAGGTCAAAACTACTAATAATACACCTAAAAACCCAAGTCGTCGATGATGACGGACACAGCCTAATTTGCTCTAAAAAAGCCCTTCTGCGTATCAAGGTTTGAGCTATGTTATTGTGTAATATGGTGTGGAAATGGATATGAAAATACTTTATTTAACCTACTAATATACTTAAGTATGAATTTGAATTTCAGAAAGACAGTGCTGCTAATGGGCGCTTGCATCGGATTGGGGTATTTCTCCCCGGCCTTTGCCGAATCGTCTAATGTGGCCGCTGCAGCGGTTCAGCAGTCAAAGAAAGTCAGTGGTGTCGTTACCGACGCGATGGGCCCCGTCATCGGAGCTACCATCATGGAGAAAGGCACCAGCAACGGAACGGTTACCGACCTTGATGGTAACTTCACTCTCGATGTTCAGCCTGGGGCTGTGCTTGTGATTTCCTACATTGGTTACACCACACAGGAGATTCCTGTGGGCAACCAAAGCACTTTCGCCGTTAAGCTTTCAGAGGATTCCGACGTGCTCGACGAGGTAGTGGTCGTGGGTTACGGTGTGCAGAAGAAAAAGCTCGTCACCGGTGCCACTTTGGAAGTGAAAGGTGAGAACATCGCCAAACTCAACACCACACAGGTGCTCGGCGCTCTCCAGAGCCAGGCTCCTGGTGTGACCATCCAGGCCAATTCCGGTCAGCCGGGCGACGGATTCAAGATCAACATCCGTGGTGCCGGTACCAACAGCAGCACCAATCCTATCTACGTGATCGACGGTGTGGCTGGCGGCGACATCAACGCCCTCAACCCTGCCGACATCGAGCGTATCGACGTGCTGAAGGATGCTGCATCGGCAGCCATCTACGGTTCATCGGCTGCCAATGGTGTGATCCTCATCACTACCAAGCAGGGTAAGGAAGGAAAGATAGAGGTGAGCTACGATGGTAACGTCGGTTGGCAAAACGTCTACAAGATGCCCGAACCCCTCAACGCCAAGCAGTATATGGAAGTGATGGACCTGGTGAACCACAATGCCGGTGGTGCTCCCTACGACTGGTCAAGGTATATTGATTCCAAACTCCTTGAGGCCTATCGCAACGGGTCGAACAAAGGCACCAACTGGGTAGAGGAGTTCCGCCACAAGAATTCCATCGTTACCAACCACTCCCTCAACCTTGCCGGTGGTGGCGAATTGTCGAAATTCTCCACGGGTGTGGGTTACCAATATCAGGATGGTGTGTTTGGTGGTCCGGTGAAGTCCGACTTCCGCCGCTTCACCTTCCGTCTGAATTCAGAGCATGTGATCTATAGAGTAGGCGACAGGGATGTTGTCAAGATTGGTGAGAACCTCTATTTCCAGCATCGTCAGAGCCAGGGTATCCAGATTGGCAACCAGTACTCCAACGACCTCTCCAACATGCTGCGCGCCAACCCTTGCGTTCCCGTATATAATGCCGATGGCGAATACTTCATGTGGAACGACATCAACACTTCGGGTACCAATGGCTGGTTCCCCTACAACAACTTCACCAGCAACCCCATTGCCGCTGTGGTTTACAACCAGGCTGGCAACAACAAGAGCAAGAGCTTCAACATCAATGCCGTGGGTTATATCGAGGTGCAGCCCATCAAGAACCTCACCTATCGCGGACAGGTGTCCTACAAGCAGTGGTCGAGCAGCTGGTGGTGCTACCTCCCGGTATTCCGTATCCATGACAACTCGGGCGGCTTCCGCAATACCGACCAGACCATCGACAACCTCTCTCTCGGATGGAACTGGAACCTGGTCAACACTTTGAACTACCGCTTCGAACTGGCCAAGAACCACTTCGACATCATGGGCGGTATGGAGTACTCGAGGTCACGTCCACACTACGGCGAGTCGGTGAACGCTACCGCATCGGGCAATATCTTCGGTGATGCCACACACGCCTACATGCACAACATGACCGGCCGCACATCGGCTGTCGTCGACGGATATCCCAGTGGCTACGATGCCAAGCTGTCCTACTTTGGACGTCTGAACTACGACTACAACGAGACCTATCTGTTCACGGCCATCATCCGTGCCGACGGTTCCTCGAAGTTCGCTCCCGGAAACCAGTGGGGCTACTTCCCCTCAGTATCCGCAGGATGGGTCATCTCGAATGAGAAATTCATGGAGAGCTCCAAGAGCTGGTTGTCGTTCTTGAAACTGCGTGCCGGTTGGGGACAGAACGGTAACGATAACATTGGTTCCGTGCTGTGGAAGTCCAACTTCGACTTCGGCGACTATGGCCAGTATTCTTTCGGCAACACGAAGGACGCTTATACACAGGGTGCTTATCCTGCCAATATCGAGAACCCTGACTTGATCTGGGAGACCTCTCAGCAGACCAACGTGGGTCTCGACGCCCGCTTCCTCGGCGGCCGTCTCTCCACCACCCTCGAGTGGTACAACAAGGAGACCAAGGACCTTCTGCTCTGGGTACCCCTGTGGGGTATCGTCGGACAGGGTGGTTACACCGCCAATGCCGGTACCGTGAAGAACACCGGTATTGAGGCTGCCATCGGATGGCAAGACAACATCGGCGACTTCAAGTATGGCATCAATGTCAACTTCGCCAAGAACAAAAACGAGGTGACCGAGGTGAATAATGCCAACAAGTTCGTGGAAGGCGGCAACGACCTCATCGCCCAGAACACTGGCTACATGGCCCGCATGGAGGAAGGACACCCCATCGGCTACTTCTATGGCTACAAGACAGAGGGCGTGATCCAGAACGAGAGCGACCTGCAGTCATACATCGGCAAGTACTGTAAGGGCGATGCCGCCAACTCGCTCCAAGGCTCCAGCCTCCAGCCTGGCGACCTGAAGTTCGTCGATACCAACGGCGACGGTATCATCAATGCCGACGACAAGACCGAGCTGGGCAGCCCGCATCCCGATTTCACCCTCGGTGCCTCCATCAACCTGGCATATAAAGGCTTCGACTTCTCTGTGACCACTTATGGTTCCTTCGGCAACGAGGTGGTGCGCTCATGGCGTAAGAACACCGACTCGCAGTTCGAGAACTACACCACCGAGGCGTTCAACTACTGGCATGGCGAGGGTACATCGAACAAGTATCCTATGCTGAAACCAGGCAACATCGGTGTGAACTGGCAGCAGGTGTCCGACATCTACGTGGAGGACGCTACCTACTTCCGCATCCAGAACGTCACCCTCGGCTACGACTTCGCAAGCCTGCTCAAGCCCACAAGCCCCTTCAGCCAGCTCCGCCTCTACTTCGCAGCACAGAACCTGCTCACCTTCACCGGTTACAAAGGTATGGATCCTGAGAACGGTATCGCCATTGGCAATGAGTCTTGGGTTACCGGTGTGGATGTCGGCAACTATCCGCAGCCACGCACCTATATGGTGGGCGTGAACCTGAAGTTCAAGGACAAGAGAGAGAAGAAGGCCGCCGCTCCTGCCGTGCAGACCAAGATTGAGTATGTGACCGACAACAGCGAGATCGACCGCCTCAACGGCGTGGTCAACCAACTGCGTGCCGACAACGAGCGCCTGAAGAACCAGAAGCCCACCAACACCACTACCGTCATCACCGACGAGAAGGTGGTCACCTATCCCTACTTCGTCAACTTCGAAATCAACAAGACCGACATTGCCAACCGCGAGCGAGTCAACCTGAGCACCATCGCACAGATGATCAAGCAGAATCCTGGCAAGAAGTACAGCGTGATGGGTTATGCCGACAAGGCCACTGGTACTGCCGACCGCAACGCCTGGTTGGCCGAGAACCGTGCCAAGAACGTCTACGACCTCCTCATCAAAGAGTATGGCGTGCCCGCAAGCAGCCTCGTGCTCGACTCAAAGGGCGGCGTGGAGAACCTTTACTTCAACGATCCTCAGATGAGCCGCTCGGTTATCATCTCGGAGGTTAAATAATCGCTGACCAGTTAATATCAATCATTTAGATTTATCGAAAACATGAAAAAAATAGCATATTTATTAAGCGCAGCACTTTTCGCAGGCACGTTGGCTTCCTGTGATCTGGACTCGATGAGTATGACTTCGAAGGACACATCCAACTTCCCTGTCAATGCTGAGGATGCCGCTCAGGCTCTGGCCGGTATCTATCAGAACCTGAATGCTGTGAATGCCAATCCACAGGAGACATGGCATTATTACGCAATGCTGGCCAGCGACGACCAATATGGTGGCGGCGGTACCAACGACAAACTGATGCAGGCCATGGACCTTATCCTCAACTACAACGTGGATATGACCCGTGACTTCTGGCAGCAGCGCTATCAGGGCATCAACCGTGCCAATACCTTGCTCGAAGCCCTCGAGAAAGTGGATTTCGACGCCGAGGAGAAAGCACAGACCAAAGGCGAGGCCCTCTTCATGAGAGCTTTCTTCTACTACGAACTGGCATCGATGTATGGAAACGTGCCTCTCCTCGTCACCGCAAAACGTCCCGATGAGGTCGTTCCACCATCAGCAGCACAGTTGTGGGGACAGATTCTGCAAGACCTCCGCGACGCCAGCGACATCATGCCGAAGGTGCGCAAGAGCGACGGCCATGTCGACAAATATTGCGCTGAGGCACTGCTCGGCCGCTGCTGGCTGTTCTACACCGGCTTCTATTGCAATGGCGACAAGATTTCCGACCTGGTAAGCACCAACTACAGCCCGCTTACCTCAGTTGAATTGCCCGATGGCACCACTCTGACCAAAGACCAGGTCATCGCCTATATCGACGATTGTGTCAACAATTCTGGCTATACGCTGGTTCCCGACTTCCGCAACCTCTGGGCTTACACCAACCGTTGTACCGTGGAGGATTACGAATACACCAAGGGCCAAGGCCTGAAGTGGGTGGAGGACGATAATGGTGTCAACCCCGAGTCGATGTTTGCCGTGAAGTTCAACAAGATGGCTTCCTGGTCGACCACCATCGGTTATGCCAATGGCTACTCCCTGCACTTCGGTGTGCGTGGCGGTCAGGCTTATGCCAACACCTTCCCCTTCGGACAGGGATGGGGTGCCGGCCCTGTGGCTACCAACCTCGTGACCGACTGGAAGAATGCCGAACCGCGTGACCTCCGCTTCGATGCTACAGTCCTTAACCTGAACGACCTTCCTGCCTACGCCAAGGGTGGTTGGGACGACTTCGTACAGGAGACCGACTATTATGGCAAGAAACTTTCGCCCATCACCTCGAAGAAGGAAGACGGCGACTACTGGTGCACCTTCGAGAACCAGATGTATCCCGGCAACTGGGAAATCTCTGGCGAGGAGAACTTCCAGTTGGGCAACATCCACGACATGGTGCTCATCCGCTTCGCCGAGGTGCTCCTCATGCAGAGCGAGCTGAAGGGCGATGTGAGCGGCATCAACAAACTCCGCAAACGTGCCGGACTGGCAGATATCCCATCCTACAGTCTTGAGGCACTGCAAAGGGAGCGCCGCTGGGAGCTGGCCTTTGAGGGCCTGCGATTCAATGATATCCGCCGCTGGCATATCGCTGCCGCCGCTTTGGAGAAGCAGACCAACCAGGCTTGCTACTACTGCGGACGTCCGTCTACCAACTTCGCCCACAATGGCGGATATGCTGCACGTTACAACGCTACTGCTGGATTCCAGAAATTCCCCGAGACCGAGATCATCCTCTCCGAAGGCGCTTTGAAGCAGAACGAAGGATGGACCGCGTCGGATTGCGAGTATACCGACTGGAACAACTAATGCATCAGCCATATAAACTATTAAACTGAATGAAAATGAAAAAGATAATATTTGGACTATGTGCTGCCGTAGGATTGCTCACTGCTTGCGATCCTTCTGTAGACAGTATCAGCGCACCTGCTTCTTCGCTGACCAGTCAGGTGGTGGAGAACGAGTTCTCGTTCGAACAGTTTGCGCAGAATGAGGATGGTTCCTATACCAAGGCTGCCGACGGAAACTTCTTCTTCTATAAAGTAGGTGCCCCCTATTATTCAGTGGTGGTCTTCAATTACGATGCCGATGGCAATGAGAACATCCTGGCCAATGGCTTCAGCGGCAATTTCAAGATTCAGCCGAAGCGTGGCGGCAACCCCAATCAGTCGTTCTATGTACGTGCCCTCGACAAGGATGGCACCAAGGTGGAAATCAAGAAAGATGTGGTGGTGTTCGTTCCCACCGAGCTTTCTTCTGATATGAAATTCCTCTGCAGTGCCGCCGGCACGAAGGTATGGAAATGGGACACCGAGTTCCGTGACAATGGTGCCGTTTGGGGTAACCTGGGCTACGCTCCTGGCGATGGTAACAGTTTCGTCAACGACGGCAACGGCATCTGGGCTCGGCCACTCCGACACAGGTGTGGCTACAGGAGAGGAAGACTCGAATGCCTATATGGTGCTCGATGAGGATGGCAACGTGAGGTGCTTTGCTGCTGATGGCGTGCAGATCCGTTCGGGTAAGTTCCGCGTCACCGCATGGGACAATGGCAATCGTTCTTTTGCCTCTGTTGATGGCTCACAGGCTGCTTGGTCGCTCGGTACACTGCATACCGATGCCGGTAGCATCCTCTTCCCGTTCAAAATCAATGGCGGTGGTGAGAAACCCACCGACTTCGAGATTATGCAACTCGATGGTGGCAACATGAAGCTTATCTATGCCGCTCCTGGTACAGGCAGCTGGTCGGAGGCTACATGGTGGGCATTCAAGAGTGAGAGTGATGGCGAAGGCTCGCTCACCAATTATGGTGAGAAATCATGGACTTGGGACACCGAGTTCCGTGACAATGGTGCCGTTTGGGGTAACCTGGGCTACGCTCCTGGCGATGGTAACAGTTTCGTCAACGACGGCAACGGCATCTGG